>CAWUXF010000030.1:0-56348 GCA_963926325.1 uncultured Luminiphilus sp.
GGTTTTTCTTTATTGACGAATGCGTTGTAGGCGCGCTTAAAATCGTCTGTTTGCATGCAAATAGCTTGTGCTTGTGCTTCGCACTCAATGGCTTGATCTACCGACATATTCCACTGTTGATGTAGTTGGGTTTTGGTGATGCCGTTGGCAAATGTTGGCCCCTGGGTAATTCGCTGTGCCGTGCGCAGGGCATCGTCAAAAGGTGTGCTACTGACACTGTTAAAAAAGCCCCAGCGCTCTCCTTCTTCGGCAGACATGCCACGCCCTGTAAAGAGCAGGTCGCTGGCGCGCCCTTGACCGATAATCCTAGGTAATATTGAGCAGGCTCCCATGTCGCAGCCAGCCAGTCCTACGCGATTAAATAGAAATGCGACCTTTGCATCCGCACTGGCGTAGCGTAAATCACTGGCCATGGCGATGATGGCACCCGCACCCGCACAAATGCCTTCTACGGCACTTAATATGGGTTGTCGGCATGCACGCATGGCTTTGACCAAGTCACCCGTCATTCGCGTAAAGGCGAGTAGTTGCTTCATGTTCATGTCGGTGAGCGGGCCAATAATCTCGTGCACATCACCACCTGAGCAAAAATTACCGCCGGCTCCATGGATCACAATGGCATCGATATCATCGGCGTAGACCAGCGCGCGGAACAAATCACGCAGTTCTGCATAAGAATCAAAAGTCAGCGGATTTTTGCGCTCGGGACGATTGAGCGTAATCGTGGCAACGTTGCCGTCAACCTGCCAGAGAAAGTGGGTTGCTTGATAGTCAGCTAGTGTAGTGTTTTGCATACTGGGACTCCTTGTTGGCTAGATTTCCCCGCCGTTAATACCAATCGCTTGGCCGTTGACGCTGGCGGCACCTTGGCTCGCTAACCATTGCACGGCAGCGGCAACTTCGTCAGGGGAAACCAGGCGGCCTTGTGGGTTGACTTGTGTGAAGTGGTTAGCCGCCTGCGCTTCTGTTTGTCCCGTTTTTTCGGCAATGTTTTTGATGGCGCCGCGGATAATGTCGGTATCGGTATAGCTTGGGCAGACGGCGTTAACGGTAATGCCTTTAGTGGCAACCTCAAGTGCCAGCGCGCGGGTTAGCCCGAGTACGGCATGCTTGGCCGCGCAATAGGCGCTGACGTACGCATAGCCTTTTTGTGACGCACTGCTGGCAATATTGATGATGCGACCATAGCCGGCATTAAGCATGTTGGGCAGCACTGCTTGGATACAGTGATAGGCGCCATTTAAGTTAATGTCGATGGTCTGTTGCCAAAGATTAAAGTCCATTTTATGAAAAGCAACAGTGGGTGCTGCACCTGCACAATTGATGAGGATGCTGATCGGTCCATTGGCCGCTGTCGCAGCGCTTACCGTTTGCGCAACTGCCGCGCTGTCGGTGACATCACAACTGGCGGTCCAGTGCTGCCCAGGTAGGCTATTGGCGACGTTGATCAGCGCTTCCCGTCGCCGGCCAACAAGCGACAGTTGAAGGCCCTGCTCGGCCAGCGTTTTTGAAATTGCTGCGCCAATGCCGCTACCGGCACCCGTGATAAAAGCATGTGTCATGGTGATTATTTACCTCGATTACGCCCAAGTTGGGTTTGTAGCTGGCGATACCCCAAAAAGTACTGCTGAGGCTCGACAACGCCGGGTCCGCTGTAGCCAAGTTCTGCGGCCGCTCGCAGCGTCCAGTTAGGATCTGCGAGGTGTGGGCGCGCCAAACACACTAAGTCTGCGCGACCCGCTGCAATAATGCTATTGACGTGGTCAACTTCGTATATGTTACCGACCGCAATCGTACTGATACCGCCTTCGTTGCGAATCAGGTCTGACAAGGGTGTTTGGAACATACGCCCCGGCAATGGTTTTGCTGCGTGCGATGTCATTCCCGAAGAGACATTAATGATATCTGCGCCCGCCTCACTGAAGGCCTTGGCAATGGCCAGAGCATCTGCCTCGGTGACACCGGCATCGGCCATCCAGTCATGGGCTGAAATACGCACTGACATGGGTCGATCAGTCGGCCATGCCGCCCGCATAGCACGACAGACCTCGAGCGGATAGCGCAGCCGATTTTCTAAGCTGCCACCGTATTCATCATCGCGTTGGTTGAGAAGCGGCGTGATAAATGCAGACAGTAAATATCCATGGGCTGCATGCATTTCGATCATGTCGAAGCCCGCGGTCACTGCGCGTTCTGCGGCATCGACATGCTGCTGTAAGACGGTGTCCATATCCGCTCTTGTCATCGCTTTTGGAACGGGACTGTAGCTGTCAAAGGGGATGGCGCTGGCGCTCAGTAGTGGCCATTGTGCAGCCTCTGGCAGCGGCGCGTCGAGGGTGTCGCCCCAGGCCCAGGGCTCTAATGTCGCACCCTTAGGGCCCGCATGGCCGATTTGTAGCGCCATTTTTGCGCTGCTTTGCTGGTGGGCGAAATCGGTAATACGGCGCCATGCTTGGGTGTGTTCGTCGCTCCAGATTCCCGTGCAACTCGGTGTGATTCGAGCCTCGGGGCTGACGTTGGTCATCTCTGTGTAGACTAATGCGGCGCCGCCTTTGGCGAGCGCGCCATAGTGGACCAGATGCCAGTCATCGGGGAGGCCGTTGGTGGCGCTGTACATACACATGGGCGATACGACGACACGGTTATTGAGCGCCATGCCGCGTATTTTCCACGGTAAAAACATGGGCGGTACAGCTTGCTCAGTTGCTTCGCCTAGGTGACGTTTCGCCAGATGTTTCTCCATCCCCTCGAGCCAGTCTTGGTCGCGTAAGCGAAGATTTTCATGGCTGACACGCTGACTTCGCGTCAACATCGAGTAGTTGAATTGTTTGAGATCAAATGCCTCGACGTAGCGGGGCACGTTTTCGAACCAAATCATGGCGTTACGTGCGCTGTTTTGTAATCGTAAGGCGTCTACCATGCGTTCACTTTGGTAGTTTGCAAGCGCCTGTGGAATAGCGACACCACTGTTGAGCTGCTGGGCGAGTGATATGGCGTCTTCGAGCCCCAGCTTGGTGCCTGAGCCGATTGAGAAGTGCGCCGTGTGGGCCGCATCTCCGATGAGTACAACGCGATCATCTTTGATCCAATTTTCACAGAGTACGTGGGGGAAGCTGATCCATGCCGAACCCCGAATGTGTGCTGAGTTAGTCAGCAGCGCATTGCCGTCGAGATACTTGGCAAAAATACGGCGACAGGTTTCGGCGCTCTCTTCGTGACTCATATGGTCAAAACCGATCGCGTCATAGACCTCGGGCGTGGTTTCGACGATAAACGTCGACGTTTCATTATCGAATTGGTACGCATGTGCGTAAATCCAACCATGCTCGGTACGTTCAAAAATAAATGTAAAGGCGTCGCGGAAGGTCTGTTTTGTACCGAGCCATACGAACTTATTAGGCCTTAAATCAATACTGCACTGAAAAGTCTCGTGGTCTGAGTTACGTACCGTTGAGTTGAGTCCGTCGCTGGCGACAACTACATCGGCATCCGCAAAGCGAGTGTCGATATCTTCGACACTAAATGCACTTTCAAAATGCAAGCCGACGCCCAGTTCGCGGGCGCGATCATGGAGCATTTGTAGCATGCGTTTGCGCCCTAAACCAATAAAGCCATGACCGCCAGATCGCTCCACCTCGCCATTAACGAAACAGTCAATCATGTCCCAGTGAATGAATTCATTGGAGATAGTTTTGCCGCTAATAGGATCATTCGCCATGAGATTATCAACGGTCTGATCAGAAAACACGACGCCCCAACCAAAAGTATCATCAGCCTTATTGCGCTCGTATACATCGATTTGATGTTCGGGATTGTGGAGCTTCATTGAAATGCCAAGATACAAACCAGCGGGTCCACCGCCTAAGCATACTAGTTTCATAACACCACCTTGAGCTACTGGATTTCGGCCATGTTTTAGCCGCAATTGGAAATTGTTTATACTTAAACAAAGTGTAGTATAGACGAAACATTTTACATTTAAAATGTTATGCTGCTGATCCGTCAAAGTTGCAATTATCGTTACTATGCTAGAAGAGTTAGTCAATTTATGGGCAATGCCAAGGATGTCGCGCTGGATCACGAATCCCGCTTAGTTGAAGATGATCACCAAGCCGTTCGTCTATGGCTGCGTTTGTTAACCTGTACCAATCTGATCGAGGCGCGATTACGCAGCCGGCTGCGTGATGAATTTGCCACGACGCTGCCACGGTTTGATTTTATGGCGCAGCTCGAGCGCGCCTCAAATGGCCTGACGATGGGTGAGCTGTCGCGCCGCATGATGGTTTCGGGAGGCAATATTTCTGGTATTGCTTTACAGCTAGAGGGAGAGGGACTAATCCACCGCGAACCGGTACCCGATAATCGTCGCAGCTATTGTGTTCGCTTGACCGAACTCGGCCACTCGGTATTTGCAAAAATGGCAGCGCGACATGAGAGCTGGATCGGGTCGATGCTCGGCCAGCTATCCGCTGATGATGTCGACCAATTGATGAATTTATTACGTGAAGTCAAAGTTGGTGTCGCCCACGCGGAAGAGGGTAAGGCTGATTAACTATGTGGAAACCTGCCGAAAGAATTAAATATATTACCAGTGAGAGTGCATGGCCCTCAGCCGAGGAGGCCCTTCGCGGACGTCTGTTTCAGCCGTTAACAGCGGGACCTCTATCATTAGCACAGCGCACATGGGTGCCTGCTATGGTGCCGTGGCGCTCAAATGAGTCCGGAGAAGTTACCGACGATGTTATCGATTGGTATGCACGTTTTGCGGAGGGAAAGCCTGGTGCCATTGTCATTGAGGCGACTGGGGTGCGCGATATACCTAGCGGGCCGCTCCTGCGAATTGGCAGCGACGATTATATTCCAGGCTTAACCCGCTTGGTCGATACTGTGCGAGAAGTCAGCGAGGGAAAGACGCGTCTGCTCATTCAGTTGATCGATTTTATGCGGATCCGCCGCCGGCCAGATCCCGACAAATTCTTGCAGTTTTTTTTACCCATTACTGAGAGTCATCGGCAGGCGTTAGCCATGGCAGACGCGGATGAGGCGGCGGTGCGTGCGGTATTGGCCGCGCTGAGTAACGATGAGCTTGCCGAGGTACTCAGCCGGCGAGAGTTAGAAAACCTACGGTTTGGTTCTCGCGAGCGCGTGACCGATGTCGATAACCCAGAAATAGCCGCGTTGCCGAAAAACTTGCCTGGACTGTTTGCCAATGCTGCGCGGCGCGCACAGATAGCTGGCTTCGATGGCGTTGAGTTGCATTACGCCCATGCTTACACAATGGCCTCATTTTTATCGGCGACCAATACCCGTGAGGATGGCTATGGTGGTGGGCGTGACGGGCGAATTCGCCTGCCGCTAGAGGTCTATCATGCCGTTCGCGCCGAGACCGGGGAGCAGTTCTCCGTGGGCTGTCGATTTTTAAGCGATGAGATTATTGAAGGCGGTAGCGACGTAGATGATGCCTGCTGGTTTGCCGAGCAATTTGCGGCTGCGGGTATGGACTTCTTATCGTTGTCTCGCGGCGGTAAATTTGACGATGCAAAACAGCCAAAAGTGGGCGGGGCCGCTTACCCTTATACGGGCCAAAGCGGCTATGAATGTATGCCGTCCTACATATCAGATGAGCAAGGTCCATTTGGTCGCAATGTTACCCCCGTAGCCCGCATTAAAGACGTGCTCACCGCTGCGGGTCACTCGGTGCCTGTGGTATTAGCCGGTGGCATTTATAGTTATAGCCAAGCAGAGGCGCTATTGGCCGACGGTGGTGCGGATATCATTGCACTGGCTCGGCAGGCGCTCGCTGATCCCGACTGGTTTGAAAAGGTACGCACCGGCTACGGTCATCAAGTTGTGCTCTGCCGATACAGTAACTATTGCGAAGGTTTGGATCAGAAGCACAAGCAGGTGACCTGCGAGCTGTGGGATCGTGAGCATTTGGACGAGGGTGACGTGAAATTGACGCGCGACGGCAGGCGGCGACTGACCGCACCGCGCTGGATACCCGCCAAGAGCGCTGATAACTCGCGTTAAGGGTTTAGTTAATAATGCCGATAAAGGTTGACTTAAGGCGCGGGAATCTCTATCTTTTGCGCCTCAGATTTGAAGTGTGTATAGCGCACTTCGGTGATCGCCTGCAGCGCTTTGTCGCTGCAACCTAGGGGGCAATCACAGCAAGTTTTGATGCGGGGTGGAGCAGCCTGGTAGCTCGTCGGGCTCATAACCCGAAGGTCGTCGGTTCAAATCCGGCCCCCGCTACCAAATTGGTGACAGCAGTGTGTAGCTGGTCGTCCCGCGAATAGCCCCTTATTGGGGCTTTTTTGTATCCGCATTTTTTGGGCGGATGTGTTTTTGAGAACCAAGTGTTCGGGAGATTTACGATGGCGGGTAAGGAATCACGCCTCATCGAATTGCTCGCACCGACAGTCGAATCCCTTGGGTTTGAGCTGTGGGGGCTAGAGCTATTGTCTCCTAATCGCCACGCTACATTGCGTTTGTATATAGAGGGTGAGGCGGGTGTCAGTGTCGACGACTGCGCAAAGGTCAGTCGACATGTAAGTTCGGTGATGGATGTTGAAGACCCTATTAACGGTGAGTACACGCTCGAAGTGTCTTCGCCAGGTATCGATCGGTTACTGTTCAAACCAGAGCAGTACGCGCTCTACGTGGGTGAGCCGATTGAGGTAAAATTACGATTGCCTTTTGATGGGCGACGCAAGTTCCGTGGTTGGTTGATGGGGCTTGAGAATGATGATGTGATTGTCCGGGTTGATGATCATGACTACTTGCTGCCATTAGCGGCAGTGGATCGAGCGCGGGTTGAACCGCGATTGAGCTATGGAAAAGCAGAGTCGGTAATAAGCGGTAGCGACGAAGCGAGTGAACACTCAGACTGAAGGCGACGGACTAGTCCGTTGATGGCGTTGAGCACATGACGATGAATAAAGAAATTTTAATGGTGGCAGAAGCGGTCTCTAATGAGAAAGGCGTTTCTGAGGACATTATTTTTGAAGCTATCGAGCAAGCGCTCGCAATGGCGACTAAAAAACGTTACGACGAGGAGGCCGATATTGAGGTTACCATCGATCGTGAATCGGGTGACTACACCACTAAACGAAAGTGGTTGGTTGTCCCTGACACCGAATTAGCGCTGCTCGGCACACAGTTCACCACCGAGGAAGCCATAGAGGCAGATGCAAAGCTAGTGCCGGGGGACGTCCACGAAGAAGTCGTTGATAATATCGGTTTTGGACGAATCGCAGCACAAATTGCTAAGCAAGTGATTGTTCAGCGGGTGCGCGATGCGGAACGTGAGCAAATAGCCGACAAGTATCGAGACCGAGTGGGTGAACTGCTCGCCGGTATTGTTAAGAAGGTGACCCGCGACAACATTATTGTTGATCTCGGGAATAACGCTGAAGGTTTGCTGCCCCGAGGCGAATTGGTGGGCAGAGAAACTTTCCGCATCAACGATCGTTTGCGTGCAGTATTGACTGAAATCAATAGCGAAGCCCGTGGGCCGCAGTTGATTCTATCTCGTGCCGCGAAAGAGATGCTCGTTGAGCTCTTTAAAATCGAAGTGCCAGAGATTTCAGAAGGCGTTATCCAGATTCGCGCCGCAGCGCGTGACCCTGGGTCGCGTGCCAAAATTGCGGTCAAAAGTGGCGATCAGCGGATCGATCCTGTGGGTGCCTGTGTTGGCATGCGTGGTTCGCGTGTCCAGGCGGTGTCCAATGAACTGGACAACGAGCGCGTCGACATCATTTTGTGGGACGACAATCCAGCACAGTTTGTTATCAACGCGATGTCACCTGCAGAAGTCGAATCGATCGTGATGGACGAAGATAACAATACGATGGAAGTCGCGGTTGCAGAAGACAATTTGGCACAGGCCATTGGCCGCGGTGGTCAAAATGTCCGTTTGGCGGCAGAGCTTACCGGTTGGACGATCAACGTCATGAGTGTTGATGAGGCTGTCGAGAAGCAAGAAGCCGAAACCGGTGAAGTCATGGAAATCTTTATGAACGCGCTGGACGTCGACGAAGATGTCGCGGGCGTGCTGGTAGAGGAGGGTTTCGCTACGCTTGAAGAGGTCGCTTATGTGCCGCTTGAAGAGATGATGGAAATCGAAGGGTTTGATGAGGATATTGCCGAAGAGTTGCGCGCCCGTGCTAAGGACGCGCTGTTGACGATGGCGATTGCATCTGAGGAGCAGTTGGGGGCCAATGAGCCCGCAGAAGATCTGCTTAATATGGAAGGCATGGAGCGACACCTCGCGTTTGTTCTGGCCAGCCGCAACATTATTACCATGGAAGATCTCGCCGAGCAGGGCGTGGATGACATCATGGATATCGAAGGCATGACCGAAGCGCGTGCGGCGGAGCTTATTATGACCGCACGTGCACCGTGGTTTGCTGAGGAGGCAGCGGATTCCTAACGGAATCTGCAGAGCTTTTTTAGTCGCTAAACCAATCGGGCAAGGGAGTATTTCATGGCGCAGGTCACAGTTGAGCAGCTAGCAAAAACAGTGGGAGCATCGGTAGATCGATTGCTCTCGCAAATGAAGGATGCGGGTCTGCCGCATGCTTCAGCAGATCAGGCGGTCTCGGAAGAGGACAAGCAAACCCTTTTGGCGCATTTAAAACGCAGCCACGGGGAAACCACTGACGCACCGAAAAAGATTACGCTCAAGCGGAAATCGCTCAGCACCTTGCGCGCCGGCGGCAGCGCAGGTAAGCGAACCGTTAATGTTGAAGTGCGTAAGAAACGCACTTATGTCAAGCGCGATGAGGTCGAAACGGTAGAGCAGCAAGAAGATGAGCTACTCGTGGTGGCTTCGGAGCTAGGTGGGACCACCGATGGTGTCGACGTAACCGCTGTTATTGAAGCACCCGTTGTCGCTGAGGTAGTGCCAGAGCCTACACCAGAGCCCGAGCCAGAACCCGAGCCCGAGCCCGAGCCCGAGCCCGAGCCCACACCAGAGCCTGTGGTAGAGACGGCAGAAGATCTGCGCAATATGGATCCTGAAATATTGCGACAGCGCGCCATAATGCGCCGCAAGGAAGAGGCAGCGCAGCGGCAGGCCACACTAGATGCGGCTACCGCTGCTAAAAAAGCGGCAGAGCAGCTTAAGCAGCAGGAAGCTGAGGACGCGAAGGCGCTTGCAGAGGCTGAGCTGAAAAAAGCGAATACGGTTAATAAGCCCACTGGCGCGGCCGCTACTGAAGATCGTAAGCCTAAGCGTTTGCACGATGCCCCCAGCGCACAACCTGCGGGCCACGATGAGCAGCGTAAAAAGGCCCCGCGTGGCCGCCTAGACAAATCCAATATGCCCGGTGCCCGTGGTAAGCAGCGAGGACATAACTTGTCGCTGACGGATCTGGACGCTGCTGAAGGTGGTGCAAGCCGCCGCCGTGGTGGTCGCCGTAAGAAATCTAGCCATGAAGAACATGGTAAGCATGGCTTTGAACAGCCAACAGAGAAAATTGTCTACGATGTACAACTAGCAGATAGCATTTCAGTCGGCGATTTAGCCCAACAGATGGCTGTAAAAGCAGGTCTTGTGATCAAAGAGCTGATGAAGCTCGGCGTAATGGCGACGATCAATCAAATGGTAGACCGTGATACGGCGACATTGGTCGTTGAGGAACTTGGTCATCGCGCCAAATTTGTCAGTGAGAGCCATTTAGAAGACGCATTGGAAGAGATTTTGACCGGTCAGGCCGGCACGCCAAGCCCACGTGCGCCGGTGGTGACCGTAATGGGGCACGTTGATCACGGTAAGACTTCACTGCTCGATTATATCCGCAAAACTAAGGTTGCTAGCGGTGAGGCTGGTGGTATCACGCAGCATATTGGGGCATACCACGTCAAAACGGGACACGGGATGATTACCTTTCTCGATACCCCTGGCCACGCGGCCTTTACCTCTATGCGAGCGCGTGGCGCCAAGTCGACCGATATCGTTGTCCTTGTAGTGGCCGCCGATGACGGCGTTATGCCGCAGACTGAGGAGGCGGTACAACACGCGCGTGCAGCGGGTGTGCCGATTGTTGTCGCAGTTAACAAGATTGATAAGGAAGGCGCGGATCCTGATCGTGTGCGGCAGGAGTTGTCGGGTAAGGATGTTGTTCCCGAAGAGTGGGGCGGCGATACCCAGTTTATCAATGTGTCTGCGCATTCGGGTGAAGGAATTGACGCGCTGCTAGATGCCTTGTTGTTGCAAGCTGAGCTGTTAGAGCTGCAAGCGCCAACAGATGTGCCAGCGCAAGGTATTGTGATCGAATCACGCTTAGATAAAGGACGTGGCTCGGTAGCTTCGCTACTTATTCAAGAAGGTACTTTACGTCAGGGTGACATCATTTTGGCGGGTCTTCAGTATGGCCGCGTGCGTGCGATGCTCGATGAAAATGGGCAGCCGATTAAAGAGGCGGGGCCAAGTATCCCGGTTGAGATTCTTGGGCTCGATGGCACACCCGATGCGGGCGACCCCTTTGTTGCGGTTGAGAGCGAGAAGCGGGCAAGGGAAATTGCTGACTTCCGAACCGAGCGCACCCGCTCAACTAAGCTTGCACGTCAGCAAGCTGCAAAACTCGACAATATGTTTGAGACGATGACTGCCGGCGAAGTAAAGACGCTCAATCTGGTGGTTAAAGCGGACGTTCGCGGTTCATTGGAAGCATTGGTTGGTGCATTGGCCGATCAAGGCAATGATGAGGTTAAGGTCAATGTGGTTGCCGGTGGCGTTGGTGGTATTACTGAAACAGATGTTTCTTTAGCGATGACCAGCTCCGCGATTATTGCTGGCTTTAATGTCCGTGCCGACGGTAAGGCGCGCTCGCTGGCCGAGAATGAAGGCGTTGAGGTCCGTTACTACAACGTTATTTATGACTTGATCGATGATGTTAAGGCCGCGCTAGTCGGTATGCTGTCTCCAGAGTTTCGCGAAGAGATTATTGGCATCGCAGAAGTGCGCGATGTCTTCCGATCGCCGAAATTTGGTCAAGTTGCCGGGTGTATGGTTACAGAAGGTACCCTGTATCGCTCTAAACCCATTCGTGTACTCCGCGATAACGTGGTGATTTACCAGGGAGAGTTGGAGTCTTTACGTCGTTTTAAGGACGACGCAAGCGAAGTGCGTAACGGCATCGAGTGCGGTATTGGTGTGAAGAACTACAACGATGTGAAAGTTGGCGACATGATTGAAGTGTACGACGTCAACGAAATCGCACGTACGCTGTAGCGAGATATCGATGGCAAAGGAATTCAGTCGCGCACAACGCGTTGGTGATCAGCTCCAGCAGGAGTTAGCTCGCTTGATTCAATTGGCCGTGCGTGATCCGCGCGCCGCCATGGTCAGCGTCACGGGTGTCGAGGTGAGCCGCGATATGTCTTATGCGCGAGTATTCTTCACCAAGCTGGGTGTTGATAACGCAGAGCAGGCGAAAGAGACAATGACCGTCTTAAATAAAGCGGCTGGTTTTTTACGCTCGCAAATAGCCAATAGCTCTTCAATGCGCACTGTACCTAAGCTCTCTTTTCGATTTGATGAGAGTGTTGGTTACGGCCGCAGCATGGAAATGCTATTGCGTGAGGCGCGCACAGCTGATGGCGCCACCGCCACTGATGACACTGCCGATAACGACACTCAGCATGACGACGGTAGCGATACTGACTCAACGGCGCCTTAGGCGTGGGGCGCAGACGTCGTGGCCGCGCGGTAGACGGTGTTCTGGTACTTGATAAGCCTCAGGGCTTGACCTCCAATCATGCCTTGCAGCGCGCTAAACGTTTATTTGATGCGGCAAAAGCTGGCCATACAGGCAGCCTAGATCCCCTGGCGACGGGGGTCTTACCGCTGTGTTTTGGTGAGGCAACTAAATTTTCGCAATATCTGCTCGACGCAGACAAAGGGTACCGCAGCACCTTTGTACTGGGCGTGGGTACCGATACCGCCGATGCTGAGGGACAGGAAAATGCGCGTCGCTCGGCGGCCGCCATTAGCGAGGCCGATGTGCGCATCGCCATGATGAATCTGACCGGGCAAATTGACCAGGTGCCTCCGATGTATTCCGCATTAAAGCAGGATGGGCAGCCACTTTATAAGCTGGCGCGGCAAGGAATTGAAGTTGAGCGCAAGGCCCGTCGTGTCAGTATTAATAGTTTTGATTTGCTGAGCTTTGCGCCCGGTAATGAAGCGCATGTGGCGGTGGATATACTGTGTAGTAAGGGTACCTACGTCCGCTCACTGGCCGAGGATCTCGGTGCTGCACTCGGTGTGCCCGCGCACGTGAGTGAGTTGCGTCGCACTCAGGCGGGACCTTTTAAGCTAACTGACGCGATTACCTTGGACGCGCTGACTGTTGCCGCTGAACAAGGTGAAAACGCGGTGTTGGACACCCATTTATGCTCAATTGAGCTGGTGCTTAGTCATTTGCCGCGGCTGGTACTGGGTGAATCTGCGGGATATTACCTACTTCGGGGGCAGGCAGTATTGGTGCCAAATGCGCCCCAAAGTGGTATGGTGCGCCTCGCTAACGTCAATGGTCAGTTTATAGGCGTTGGTGAAATGATGGATGACGGTCGGGTAACCCCGCGTCGGATCATCGCGAATTAATCACCATCGGCAGCTGTCGAATGGTCGAACCCGTCTATAAATCTGCGTGGACGGGCTCGCTTTAAAACCGCAGGTTGGAGAAGTAAAAATGGCTTTAGAAGCTGCAGTAAAGGCTCAAATCGTTAAGGATTACCAGCAAGCTGAAGGTGACACAGGTTCCCCTGAAGTTCAGGTAGCTCTGCTCACTGCCAATATTGAAGAGCTACAGAAGCACTTCAAAGCGCATGCGCATGATCACCATTCTCGTCGCGGTTTGATCCGTATGGTTAACCAGCGTCGTAAGTTGCTGGATTACCTCAAGCGTAAGGATACGCCTAGATACGCTGATCTCATTAAGCGTCTCGGTCTCCGTCGCTGAGGAACGTCTCGAGGCCGGCTTATGCCGGCCCTTTTATTTATTGGAGAAGATAAGTGAACGTAGTCAGAAAAACGTTCCAGTATGGTGACCATGAAGTCACGCTGGAAACTGGGCGCATCGCCCGTCAAGCCTCAGGTGCCGTTATGGTCACTATGGGTGATACCTCAGTCTTATGTACCGTTGTTGCTGAGCAAAAGTCTCGCCCCGGTCAGGACTTTTTCCCCCTGTCAGTGCATTACATTGAAAAGACCTATTCGGTCGGCAAGATCCCCGGTGGATTTTTCAAACGTGAAGCACGTCCAAGTGAAAAAGAAACACTCACCTCACGTTTGATCGACAGACCCATCCGTCCGTTGTTTGCCAATGGCTTCATGAATGAAGTGCAGGTGGTTTGTACCGTAATGTCGGCACAGTCAGATATCGATCCTGATATCCCTGCGATGATTGGTACTTCGGCAGCGCTCGCTATTTCAGGTTGCCCATTCAATGGTCCAATCGGTGGCGCGCGGGTCGGCTTTAACGAAGCGAACGGCTATACGCTGAACCCAAGCTATGCTGCGCTCAAAGAAAGCAAGCTCGACATGGTCGTAGCTGGTACGAAAGACGCGGTATTGATGGTGGAATCGGAAGCTAAAGAGCTTTCTGAGGACCAAATGCTTGGCGCTGTTTTGTTTGCGCATCAAGAAATGCAGACGGTTATTCATGCTATTAATGAATTAGTTGCCGAAGCTGGCAAGCCCCGTTGGGATTGGCATGCACCTGCGACAGATGAGGCGCTCAAGGCTGCTGTGGAGGCGGAAGCCAAGACTGGGTTGGGCGAGGCTTACCGTATTACGGAAAAGGCCGCGCGTTACGAAGCCACTGGCAAGCTGCGTGATGCAGTGATTGAGAAGTTGGCTGTCGATGGCGGCCCAGCTGCTGACGACGTTAAGGACTACTTCAAGGCTTTAGAAAAGAATATCGTGCGCCAGCGTATTATTTCGGGTGAGCCACGTATTGATGGTCGTGATGGTCGCACTGTGCGGGCAATTGCGGTTGAAGTTGACGTGTTGCCTCGTGCGCACGGTTCTGCCCTTTTCACTCGCGGCGAAACTCAGGCAATTGGTGCGGTAACGCTTGGTTCTAGTCGTGATGCACAAATTATTGATGCACTTGAAGGCGAGCGACGCGATCCGTTTATGTTGCACTACAACTTCCCACCCTACTCAGTGGGAGAGGCCGGTCGTCTGGGCTTTACTAGTCGTCGCGAGGTCGGTCACGGTCGTTTGGCACGACGCAGTTTGGCGGCAGTATTGCCGACCGAAGACCAGTTTCCCTATACCATCCGCGTGGTTTCAGAGATTACAGAATCGAATGGTTCTAGCTCTATGGCATCGGTTTGTGTCGGCTCGCTGGCAATGATGGCTGCGGGCGTACCACTTAAGGCGCCGGTTGCGGGTATAGCGATGGGTCTGGTTAAAGAGGGCAATCAGTTTGCTGTTTTGACCGATATCTTGGGTGATGAAGATCACCTCGGCGATATGGACTTTAAAGTCGCCGGTACCGCGGCAGGTGTTACTGCCTTGCAAATGGATATCAAGATCGAGGGCATTAACGAGCAGATCATGGAGATTGCACTCGAGCAGGCACTGCACGCTCGCTTGCACATCCTCGGCCAGATGAACGCTGTTTTGGAAAGCGGTCGCGAGATCACTTCTGAAAATGCACCGAGCATGGTGTCGCTGAAGATCGATGCTGACAAGATTCGTGACATTATCGGTAAAGGCGGTGCAACTATTCGTCAAATTACTGAAGAGTCAGGTGCAAGTGTTGATATTCAAGATGATGGTACGGTCAAAGTGTTTGGTCAGAACCAGCAGTCACGTGACGCCGCTGTAGAGGCCATTATGGCGATTACAGCTGAGGCTGAGATTGGTGCCATCTATACGGGCAAAGTTGCTCGTATCGTCGATTTTGGTGCCTTTGTGACTATCTTGCCTGGAAAGGACGGTTTGGTGCACATTTCACAAATCGCTGATCAGCGGGTTGAGAATGTTGCAGACTACCTGAAGGAAGGCCAAGACGTTCGCGTTAAGGTTCTGGATGTTGATCAGCGCGGTCGTATTAAGTTATCGATCAAAGAAGCTATCGAAGATGCAGCAGCAGAAGCTAATGATGCGGCCGAGTCGGTAGATGAGGATTTGTCTGCCGAGTAAGGTTGACGCCCCAAGAAAAACCGCAGCACTTTGGCGCTGCGGTTTTTTTTCGTCTCACATCCGAGACTTTACTCAAAGATGGGCTGTCTTTTCTACCGGCAAAGTGGCGGCCCGTGTCCGCCAGTATTGACGATTTACTGAATTGCGCGCTGCGCGATCAGGTCATCAACCACGCTTGGGTCTGCAAGGGTGGATGTATCACCCAATGCGCCGAGATCATTCTCAGCGATCTTACGCAAAATACGGCGCATGATTTTGCCCGAGCGCGTTTTTGGTAGGCCGGGCGCCCATTGGATAACATCGGGCTTGGCGATCGGTCCGATTTCTTTTACACATAATTGGATAAGTTCTTTACGCAGCGCTTCGGTGGGGGCTACGCCTTGCATTGGCGTAACATAGGCGTAAATGCCTTGGCCCTTAATATCGTGCGGGTAGCCAACGACAGCGGCCTCTGAAATCTTATCGTGCAGCACCAGTGCGCTTTCTACTTCCGCAGTACCCATTCTGTGCCCCGACACGTTAAGTACATCATCGACACGGCCAGTTATGCGTAAATAACCGTCTTGGTCACGGAGTGCGCTGTCACCGGTGAAGTAATATCCTGGGTAGGTGCTGAAATAGGTATCGACCATACGCTGATGATCGCCGTAGATACTGCGAATTTGCCCCGGCCATGAGCGTTTCAGTACCAAGTAGCCAGCACCTGCGCCGTCAATTTCTTGACCTGCCTCATCTAGCAGTGCTGTCTCTACACCAAAGAATGGAAAGCTGGCGAATCCTGGTTTTAAAGGGTGTGCACCGGGTAGTGGTGTGATCATGATGCCGCCGGTTTCGGTTTGCCACCAAGTGTCGACAATCGGGCAGCGCGTATCGCCGACAACATTGTAGTACCACAGCCAGGCTTCGGGGTTGATGGGTTCACCCACCGAGCCGAGAATACGCAGACTTTTGCGGCTATGTTGTTTGACCAGATCATCCCCAAGCCCATTGAGTGCGCGAATAGCTGTTGGTGCAGTAAAGAAAATATTGACCTGATGCTTGTCGATAACCTGCCAGAATCTGCCACCATCGGGGTAGGTGGGTACGCCTTCAAAAATTAATGATGTGGCGCCGTTCGCCAAGGGGCCGTAAACGATGTAGGTGTGACCGGTGACCCAGCCGACGTCAGCTGTACACCAATAGATTTCACCCTCGCGATAATCAAATACGTACTTAAAGGTGATGGCGGCCTGTAATAAATAGCCACCAGTGGTGTGCAACACGCCTTTAGGTTTGCCGGTCGAGCCCGATGTATAGAGAATAAAAAGCGGGTCTTCTGCATCCATTGACTCGGGTTCACAGTTGGCCGAGACCAATTGGGTCGCCTCGTGATACCAAATGTCCCGTTGATCATGCCAGTCGACATGGCCGCCGGTACGGTTGACGACGATGGTGGTATTCACGTTTGGACAGTGGGTGAGGGCGATATCAACATTGGGTTTAAGGGGCACATTTTTACCACCGCGTACGCCCTCATCTGCAGTGATAACAACCTTGCAGTCCGAATCTAAGATACGGTCTTTAAGTGCCTCGGGTGAAAATCCACCAAACACCACCGAGTGCACCGCACCAATACGCGCGCAAGCGAGCATGGCATAGGTGGCCTCTGGAACCATTGGCATATAAATACAGACGCGATCACCTTTCTTAACGCCCCGCGCTCGCAGCACATTGGCGAGGCGGCAAACCTTATCCTTAAGTTCTGCATAAGTAATCTGTGCAGACTCGTCGGGGTTGTCACCTTCCCAAATGAAGGCGGTTTGAGCCGCTCGGGCAGGCAGGTGGCGGTCGATACAGTTAACTGAGACATTGAGCTTGCCGCCGACAAACCAATTTGCTTTGCCCGTGTGCATGTCGCAGTCCGATACGGTGTGCCAAGACCGGTCCCAAGCGAGGAACTCCTGTGCACGTTCAGCCCAAAATGTATCTGGGTCATCAATGGATTGTCGATAAAATTCAGCGTACTGCTCAGCGTTGATGTGGGCGTCGCGCATTGTGCTAGGTACAGGATGTGTGGTGATTTCAGTCATGGATACTGTTCCCGTCAATTCATTTCTAAAGATCGAAGGATATTAAGTTAAGTAAGTCGAGATGCAAGGGCGGTGGCCGCTACACATCTAGATTGCGCTACCCCTATCGTATCTTGGTTTGCTGCTCAATGTGATTCTTCACAAGACTGACCACGTAAAGTCTCAGTTTTTGGAGGTCGGGTTTTTGAAGCTGCCAAGTAGTACCTGCCAAGTAGTACCTGCCAAGTAGTAGATGATACAAGTGGTGAGCACAATCTCTTGGCGCGGGGATATATTGCTGCAGCAGATCTAGAAAGCGCTACCAAACTGGGCATATGAACGTAAAGTACAGGGCTGTAGAGCGGCTGAATTTTACTGGCGAGTTACTCTGCTTTAGTCAGTAGCGTGAAGGCGGTCTAGATAGTGACCTCATTTGACTGTTAATGTCGGTAAAATAGGTTTTGTAGCCACGCGTTTCAAAAAGTATAAAAAGGAACACACTATGTCTCATATGCCCGAAAAAAATGCCAAGGAATACTGGCGCCGCAACAAAGCGCTGATCTTTAAGCTTGGAATTATTTGGTTTGTGGTGAGCTATGGGTTTGGCATATTGCTGGTCGATTGGCTAAATCAGATACAAATTGGTGGCTTCAAACTCGGCTTTTGGTTTGCGCAGCAGGGCGCTATTTACGTGTTTATCGTACTTATTTTTTACTATGCACGAGCCATGCATAAGCTCGATCTCGAATTCAATGTCGAGGAGCAAGACTAATGGCGCTGACAGAGCTTACCTATATTGTCGTCGGGTTTACGTTTCTACTGTACATGGGTATAGCTATTTGGGCGCGTGCTGGATCGACACAAGAGTTTTATGTCGCCGGTGGTGGCATTCATCCCATTGCTAATGGTATGGCCACTGCAGCTGACTGGATGTCTGCTGCGTCGTTTATTGGCATGGCGGGCCTGATTGCCTTTATGGGTTACGGCGGCTCGGTATTCCTAATGGGTTGGACCGGCGGCTACGTCATCTTGGCAATGTTGCTGGCGCCATACCTACGTAAATATGGCAAGTTTACGGTGCCTGAATTTATCGGCGATCGCTTTTACTCGAAGACGGCAAGAGTTGTCGCTGTCATCTGTTTGATTCTGTGTTCGGTCACCTACGTCATAGGCCAAATGAAGGGCATCGGCGTCGCTTTCTCGCGTTTTCTAGAAACCGACTACGAGACGGGGCTCTACACCGGCATGATCATCGTATTTTTTTATGCAGTGCTCGGCGGCATGAAAGGCATCACCTATACGCAAATCGCTCAGTACTGCGTGCTGATTATGGCCTACACCATCCCCGCTATTTTCATCAGCTTCCAACTAACGGGTAATCCGGTACCTCAGTTGGGGCTTGGTAGTACTTTGGCGGGTACAGATACCTATCTGCTCGACAAGTTAGATCTGATGGTGACGGACTTAGGTTTCGATCAATACACCACGCAAGGGCGTCTAAGTACGCTTAACATGGTGGCATTTACGGCTTCGCTCATGATCGGCACGGCGGGACTACCGCATGTCATTATCCGTTTTTTCACAGTCCCTAAAGTCAAGGATGCGCGCAGCTCAGCCGGCTGGGCGCTGATCTTTATCGCTATTCTCTACACCACGGCGCCCGCGGTCGCGGGTATGGCTCGACTCAACATCATGCAAACCATGGAGCCGTCTCCGGGCGAATATTTGAAGATCGAAGACCGTCCCCAGTGGTTTAAAACTTGGGAGGGCACAGGGCTACTTGCGATTGAAGATAAAAATAATGATGGGCGAGTTCAATACAGCGCAGATATGGAGACTAATGAGCTGGTGAAGCTTGATCCTGATATTTTGGTACTGGCTAATCCCGAGATTGCCAATTTGCCCAATTGGGTCATTGCGCTAGTTGCTGCTGGTGGTCTGGCGGCAGCGCTATCGACTGCCGCTGGTTTATTGTTGGCTATCTCATCGGCCATTTCGCACGACTTATTAAAAGGTATGTTGGCACCGAATATCACCGACAAGCAGGAACTGCAGGCGTCACGAGTCGCGATGGCGCTGGCTATTTTGGGCGCGGGGTATCTTGGTCTGAATCCGCCGGGATTCGCCGCAGGTACCGTCGCACTGGCTTTTGGGTTGGCGGCGTCATCAATTTTTCCAGTATTGATGATGGGGATTTTCTCGCAACGGGTGACGCGGGAAGGGGCAATCGCGGGCATGATTTCTGGCATTGGCGTCACGCTGTTTTATGTATTTCAGCACAAGGGCATCATGTTTATTCCGGGAACAACATTTTTGGGAGATATGCCGGCAAACTGGTTCTTCGGGATTGAGCCCAATGCCTTTGGTTGTATTGGTGCGATGCTGAATTTTGCCGTTGCTTTTGCGGTGAGTCGGGTGACTAAAGCGCCACCTGCACATATCCAACAATTGGTTGAGGATATCCGTGTGCCGATGGGCTCTGATGTGGCGCCTGCGCAGCATTAATGGCATATCTTCGCGCGGGTCGTCGACTACAAATCACCCTTTTAGAGGCTGAGTGATATCTGCGCCTAGGGAGGGGGCAGACGATTACAGCGCCACACAGGTGCTTCAAATTTGCCAATGCCGGTCATCAGACCGGCGGCATTAGTATCCCAGTCTAGGGCGGTTTAACGCGGAGATACGCCGGCTATAACGAACGAACGAACGAACGAACGAGCGCCCGACCTCTGGGGGGCTCTCGGGGTTGGTGGAGCAGTGGCGGATCATTAGCTTGTTGGGCATATCGACGCCGTCTAGGTAAGCGCTGACAATTGGTCCTATCCGACTGTGGTAAAGAGCGCGTCAGTAGAAGTACTATGCGCTGATACACCGTTTAACCAATACGATATTTCACATACATCATCGTTTAAATGGATTCAAACTTTTATGTTGAACTTCAATCTCGCCGCTTCAGGATCAGAATAATGATGACTAAACATTTGCCGCTCCAAAAGCTTCCAACGATCTCTTGCGTGCTGTTCATTGCGTCATTGCTCGTCGTGCCGGCAGCGACGGCCGAAGAAATACCGCGGGTAGATCGCAGCATTTTACTTGATGTCGATGTATTTGATCTCGAGCACGCCGGCGACCCACAGGTGTCACACAATGGTAAGCAAGTGGCATATGTCCGGACCACGATGGACATTATGACCGACAAGGCACGTAAGAATATTTGGTTGCTCGATGTTAACGACGGCGAACACCGGCCACTTTTGTCAGGACTCGCTAACTTTGACACGCCGCTCTGGTCACCCACCGATGATCGCATTGCCTACGTGTCAAATACAGAGGGTAGTTATCAGCTATACATCAGATGGTTGGATACAGGGCAAACTGCGTTACTGTCAAATTTGAGAGCGAAGCCCAGCGCCATCAGCTGGTCTCCGGATGGTCAGTGGCTTGCTTTCACCCTGTTTGTGGAGGAGAAAAAACCACCACTTGCCAAAATGCCGGCGAAACCAAGCGGCGCTGAGTGGGCCGAACCGGTGAAAGAAATCGAAGCTGTCACCTATCGGTCAGACGGTGCAGGTTTTTTGAAAACCGGCTATCGGCAAATCTTTGTGATCCCTGCCGACGGAGGCTCAGCGCGGCAGATCACCAGTGGCGGTTATACCTATGCGGGTCCGTTGAGCTGGTCTAACGATGGCGCGAAAATTTTCTTCTCCAGTAATTTGCGAGAAGCGTGGCAATATTCGCCAGGCGAGTCAGATATTTACACGATTGAAGTCGCTAGCGGTTCGATTGAGCAGCTTACAGACCGCGTTGGTCCCGATGACCGGCCTCGCCTCAGTCACAACGGCAAGTTACTCGCCTATCTGGGTAACGATGACCGAAAAATGGGCCACAACCCCCGCGATCTCTACATTATGGATTTATCGTCCGGCAAAATCGTATCGCTGACACAAAACTTGGATCGAAGTATTGCTGACATGCAGTGGGGCGGTGACGATAAGCATCTTTGGATTCACTACGACGACCACGGGCTTGGGCGAATTGCCAAAATCAGCACCTCAGGCAAGTTGACCAAGACCGAGCTCACTGTGACGGGCACAACGTTGGGTCGACCTTACAGTAGTGGAGATTTCTCGGTATCACCGGCGGGCACGCTCGCACTCACAGTGGGCAGCACGCAGCGCCCTGCGGATATTGCGGTGAGTGATAATGGGCAGCCCGCCAAACAGCTGACCACGCTTAATGCGGACCTCCTCGATCATAAATCCCTTGGTGCAGTTGAGCGTATGACATGGCAGTCGTCGCACGATGGATTGGAAATCGAAGGCTGGTTGATGACACCGCCGAATTTCGATGCCAATAAGCAATACCCTATGGTCCTTGAAATCCACGGTGGCCCTCACACGGCTTATGGTCCCAACTTCAGTGCCGAAGCACAACTATACGCTGCAGCTGGCTATGTGGTGCTCTATGCCAATCCTCGTGGAAGTACGAGCTATGGTGACGAATTCGCCAATGCAATCCATCGCAACTATCCGGGCTATGACTACGACGATTTGATGTCTGGTGTAGACGCCGTACTTGAGCGTGGCTTTGTCGATGCCAATAACCTGTTCGTGACCGGCGGTTCTGGCGGTGGCGTCCTGACCGCATGGATCGTTGGTAAGACCGATCGATTCCGCGCGGCTGTGGTCGCTAAGCCGGTGATCAACTGGGCGAGCTTTGTCTTGAGCGCCGATTTTGCGATCTACTTTTCACAGTACTGGTTTGACAAGCAGCCCTGGGAAGATATTGAAAGCTACTGGAAGCTCTCGCCGCTATCGTTAGTGGGCAACGTGAACACGCCGACTATGCTACTGACTGGGGAGGCTGACTACCGCACTCCGATGTCGGAGACCGAACAGTACTATCAGGCACTCAAGCACCGTAAAATTGATACCATGATGGTGCGTATTCCGGGTGCCTCCCATAGTATTTATAAGCGGCCATCTAATCTCATCGCTAAGGTGAACAATATTTTAGCTTGGTTTGAACGTTATCGTCAGCAAGATGATGTCGCTGAGGGTTGAATTTTATTCGCCCGATAATGCTAGCTGTAAATTATCAATCAGACGGGTTTGCCCCAGCTGTGCGGCCGCGAAAATGGCGATTGATTTATCGCCGGGTTGGGCTGGCTGTAGATCGTTGCGTCTGCGAATTTCAAAGTAATCTGGACTAAAGCCAGCTGCGTTGAGGTTGCTTTTGGCCTCTTGGCAGAGGGCGGGGAAATCGCTGGCGCCATGCTGAATATGTTTGCCGCATGCCTGTAAGCAGTGGTGCAATGTGGGCGCGACTTCTCGCTCTGCGTCACTGAGATTTACATTGCGCGAGCTGAGTGCAAGCCCATCGGTATCGCGCGCGATTGCAACACCTTCAATCCGTATTGGCAGGCAAAGATCAACGACCATTTTGCGAATAACCAATAGCTGTTGTAAATCTTTTTCACCAAAAATAGCGACATCCGGTGCCACCATATTTAGTAGCTTACACACAATTGAGCTGACGCCGTCAAAGTGACCTGGACGGCTAGCGCCACATAGCACATCGGTCAGTCCCGGTACGATGACTTGTGTATGGGCAGGGGCGCCATCGGGATAAATGCAATCAGCGTTGGGTGCAAATAGTAATGCGACACCGGCGGCTTGCAGTTTTTCGATATCCGCCTGTAAGGTTCTGGGGTAGGTGTCGAGATCTTCGTTGGGGCCAAACTGCATCGGATTCACAAAAATGGAGACGATCACGACGGGGGCAAGTGCTCGCCCTCGCTCGACGAGGGAAAGGTGCCCTGCATGTAAGTTGCCCATTGTCGGTACGAAAGCAGTGCTGCTACCTGTGCGTTCAAAGCGGGCGAGTGCTTCTCTGAGTGAGTCGAGATTGGTGACGACTTCCACTGATAAGGCCTCAGTTGTAGATGTGTTCGGGCTTTGGATAGTCACCCGATTTAACTGCCTTGACGAATGCTTTTAGCGCGCCTTGCACAGAAGACTGGTTTTCCATGAAGTTCTGTACAAATTTTGCAGTCTTTTCGCTTAGCCCTAACATGTCGTGCAGGACTAATACTTGAGCATCGGTGTCCGCTCCCGCACCAATTCCAATCACTGGAATGTCGAGCTTCGCGCTGATATCGGCAGCGAGGTGGGCGGGAACGCATTCTAGCAACAGTACACTTGCCCCAGCATCTTGAATTTCAACCGCATCGGCAAGAATAGTTTTGGCTTCCTTCGGTGTGCGACCTTGAACACGGTAACCACCAAAAACATTGACCGACTGGGGCGTTAATCCAAGATGCGCGCAAACTGGTATGCCCCGCTCAACCAGCTTATTGATGGACTCACTCAGCCAAGTTCCCCCTTCAAGTTTTATCATCTGAGCGCCTGCGCGCATTAATTCTGCGCCAGCATAGAGCGTGTCTTCGGGCGTCGCATAACTCATAAAAGGCATATCAGCCATGATCAATGAGTGTGGTCGTGCTCGCGCTACACAACCCGTGTGATAAACCATAGAGTCGAGCGTCACAGGGATGGTTGTATCGTGTCCCTGTAATACCATACCGAGTGAATCACCGACGAGAATTGCCTCGGCTCCAGCCTCGCTAACGAGGCGCGCAAAAGTCGCATCATATGCGGTAATCATGACGAATTTCTCGCCAGCAGCCTTCATCGCGTTGAGGGTACTAATAGTTACGCGGTTCATAGGATGAATTCCTTGCTAATTGTGTTCACTGTAGCGTAATTCGGCGCAACAGATTAACCGAAGAAGGTTGGGTTGAAGTAATGGCGACCGCTGCGTATATCTAACAAATAATCCACCAGTTGGCCGTAGTCACGGTCGCCCTTGCTTAGGTCAATTTCATTGGCATTGACGATTAGTAATGGTGCCGTATCGTAGTAGAGGAAAAACTCGCTGTATACCTCATTAAGTTGCTCTAGGTATGGTCGATCAATGTTTCTTTCGGAGACGATACCTCTTCTTTCTATGCGCTCCAACAGGCGGTCAACCGAAGCTTGCAAATAAATGACCAAGTCTGGAACTGGTGCGTCGATAGTCAGCTGTTTGTAAACCTTGTCATAGAGGCTGTATTCATCAGAGTCTAAGTTGACGCGAGCAAATAAAGGGTCCTTTTCAATGAGAAAGTCTGACACTCGAACCGGCTCAAAAATATCCTGCTGGCGCAAATCTTGTATTTTTTGTGCGCGTTGGAACAAAAAGAACAACTGAGTCGCCAAGGCCGATTGGCGTTTGTTTTGATAGAACCGATCGAGGAACGGATTGTCTTCTGCCGACTCGAGTAAAATATCGTAATTAAACGTTTCGGCAAGTCGACGCGCTAAGGTTGTTTTACCAACGCCGATGGGACCCTCTATGGCAATATAGGGTGGAGGTCGTCGGCCGCGCAAGTCGATACCATCGACCAATGTAGCTTCTTGCACTTCAATTCTCCGCGCTGCTGGGGATGGCGAGTTCAAATTCTTCGACTCGAATATCACTGTCGGGACATAGATCGCGTAATTTACCAATTTCTGCGCCCGAGGGCATCTTGAATTCTCTTCCGAGGAGATCTATTAGCGGATCGAGTACAAAAGCCCGCTCACAAATACCGGGGTGCGGTATGTGCAGCGTGTCGGTTTCGAGCTCCAGGGCATCGTAAAGTAGTATGTCGAGGTCTATGCAGCGTTCACCCCAGCGTCGGCTTGCGACTCTCCCTTGCTGCAGCTCAATCATTTTAATTGTGCTCAGCAGCGCCTCAGGGGGCAGAGATGTCTCTATTTTGACTGCGGCATTAAAGAAATCAGGCTGATCGAGCGGGCCGAGCGGTGCTGATCGATAAACCCGCGAAACCGCCCACACTGCAATATCTGTCTGTTGCTCAAGTGCAGAGAGTGCCCGAGCGAGCTGCAGTGTCGGATTGAGAATGTTTGCACCTAAGCCGATTAGCACCGTGGCCATTAGGGCGCACGTCGCCTGCGTGGTCGCTTGCGACGAGGTGGTTCCTCTGATGGTGGCGCACTGCCTACGATGTCGGGAAACAAAACTTGTTGCTCTGTCCAAAAGACGCCGCAGTTATCTAATTCTTCACCCGCAGACTCCCGCAGAAGTAGTAAGTCGTAGGCGGCTCTAAATCGCCGGCTGCTCAACATATCCTTGATCCGCTTAGGGAGGCGTCGTTCAAGTTTTGGCTGAAACTCCCACATTTCACGCATGGGTATTGAAAATCTTTTCGGTATGGCGACGTGCAGACAGACTTCTGCGGTCACTTGCTGTCCCGCGCTGTTCATCGCCTGTGCGATTGGCTCTCCTGCCGCCACCAATAGCTTGCTCCTTGCCTGCACCGCGGGCCAGAGAATGGCAGCTAACAAAAATGCAGGTGTAACTGGTCGCTGTTCTCGGACGCGACGATCGGTGCTGGCCATCGCCGCCTGCACTAATCTCAGGTACTGAGGTTCTCTATCAATATAGTCGGCGGGTTCTGGAAAAAGCGCCGGTAGCAATTTGTGCTGGCGTAAGAGTGTGAAGGTGAGCTGCGCATAGCCAGACATGAATAGCTTTAAGAATTCATCGAATAACCTTGCCGCTGGGATCTCGTTGAGTAGCGGTGCGCACTCTGCGATGGCGTATTCGGTCTCTGATTCGATATCAAACTGTAACCTAGCTGAGAATCGCACAACGCGCAGCATACGCACTGGATCTTCACGGTAGCGTTGATGAGGGTCGCCAATGATACGTACCAAACGTGATTGAATGTCTTCAGCACCCTGCATGTGGTCGAATACAGCGCGTTCGTCGGGGTCGTAGTACATCGCGTTGACGGTCAGATCCCGTCGCGCGGCATCTTCGTCTAATGTTCCGTAGACATTGTCCCGCAGCAGTAACCCTTTCTCAGATTGGCTGCTCTTAGCTGACGCATCACCGTCACTATCGTGATGACCACGGTAAGTGGTGACCTCGATAATCTCTGCGCCAAATCGAACGTGCACAATTTGGAAGCGACGACCAATGATGCGGGCGCTGCGAAACAGTTGTCTAATTTGCTCAGGTGTTGCGTTGGTGGCGACATCGAAGTCTTTTGGTTGGCCGCCGAGCATAAGGTCACGCACGGCACCGCCGACGATATAACCTTCATAACCGGCGCGTTTTAAACCCTGAGTCACTTTGACGGCAGCAGCGCTGATGTCTTTAGGGTCAATATTATGGGAGTCAGCTTGTAGGACCTTCAACAGTCAGCCTCGAATCAGATTCGGTGAGTGGAGATGCGAAGCGACTAGTGTACTACTGAGAGCGGAACAGGCAACGGGGAAGTTTCCTTAACACAAAAGAAAATGGGGAAGTCTCCTTCCCCACCCAGGTCCGTTTTAACGCGTATTATTTTTATTTGGCCAATTATTATTATTTTGACTCTACCTAGGTTATTGCATTGCCCGTGCCATCGGCAATAAAGTCATTTAAAAACAATTCGTTAGCATAAAATCGGCTGGTTTTGCAGGCACGTGAACGGCCGGAACGTTACTTTTTTGCACTATTGCTTGTTACGCACAGCACGCTGTTACCTACGCGATGACGTAAATAAGAGGTTAAAGGCGCTTTTTTACTTTTTCGTTCTTACTCCGAGGGAGGTCAAAGCGCTGACGCCGTTCCCACAGACATTTCCGACTAATGCCCAGTTTTTGAGCGAGTTCGGTTTCACTCATTGAGTCCTGATGTTCCATTACAAACCTTTGGAAGTAATCTTCGAGAGAAAGTTCCTCTGCGACCCCAGAAATTTCATTATTTGTATCATCAGCGCTAGTTATTGGGGCTTCGATGGCCTCTCGGCGGCGGCGTTGCTGCAGTAGTCGGCGGTCGTTGATATTGTCGAGGGCTAAGTCGTCGGCGTGGATCGCGCCAGACTCTGCCATCACCAGTCCGCGCTCAATAGCGTGCTCAAGTTCACGAACGTTGCCAGGCCATGGGTAAGCTTCTATACAACGGATCGCATCCGCTGTGAGCTCGCGACCCGGTAAGTTCATTTTACTGGCTAAATGTTGCGCGAACCATTCGGCCATATCTCTTATATCACGACCGCGTTCGCGCAGCGGTGGAATTTCCAGTCGCAACACATTGATCCGATAATAAAGATCCTGACGAAATTCGTTGCGACTAGATAGCTCGGCAAGCTCTCGATGGGTCGCGCAGATTAGTCTGACATTTACACGTTTTGACACCACTGAGCCAATTCTGCGAATCTCACCTTCTTGAATGAACCGCAAAAGACGCGCCTGTGCCGATAACGGCAGCTCGCCAATTTCGTCTAAAAAAAGTGTCCCACCGTCCGCCGCTTCTATCAGGCCAACACGATTACTGTTGGCGCCGGTGAAGGCACCTTTTTCATATCCAAAAAGTTCTGATTCAATGAGTGTGTCGGGGATTGCTGCACAGTTGACTACCACCATACGGCGGTCGGCACGATGGCTGAGCATGTGCACTGCGCGAGCAGTCAGTTCCTTGCCCGTTCCAGTTTCTCCGAGGATGAGGACCGTAGACTCAGTCTTGGCGAGCTTCTCGACGCTAATCTTGAGCTGTTGAATCGCAGTACAGCGACCTTCAAAGAAGCTATTGCTGGCGTCACCATCGGCATCACGCCCGTCGCTACGCTGTTGGCTGGTATCTGCCAGTGCCTGCTTTACTGCACCAATAAGTTCTTCATCAGCACAGGGCTTGGCAAGGTAGTCCACTGCGCCTAGCTTCATTGCATCTATTGCTGAGCGCAAGCTGGCGTAATTAGTCATGACAATAACAGGGCAGGGTTGGGCTCGTCGGATTAGCGCGCTACCGGGTTCTCCCGACAACCTGATCTCGGTTATGATTAAGTCGAAATTCTGAACATCAAAACGCGCTTCAGCTTCTGCAACACTGCTCGCTTCGTCGACTTTGAGTGCCTGTGACTCAAGCGCCCTTCGCAGCGACTGTCTTTGCGCGGGCTCGTCGTCGATCAGCAGGATGTGGGGCATACAAACTCCGCGGCTAAAATTGAATTGGGACAGATCCACGTTAGAATCGTTACCTTAATACATAAGCCAAAGTAACAAAACCTGCATTTTGTTACCTCGGGATGCGCTTTCGATCCCAATTCTGACTTGCCCATGCCAAAATGGTGCTGGGGTCATTGAGCGAGAGTGCGGGTATTGGTTGTCCTAGCACCCCCAATGCCGCACGTAGATTTGCGCCTGCGTCGCTAACATCTAATGCAACTGCGCCGGTTTGTTTGCTTAATTTGTGACCATCGTGGCCGGTAACGATAGGCAGATGACCGTATGCTGGTGTCGTTAATTTAAGCAGTTGCTGTAAATAAATCTGACGAGGCGTCGAACTCGATAAATCCGCGCCACGAATGACATGACTGATGCCATTGCTTCCATCGTCAACAGCTGCAGCGAGTTGATAAGCAATCAATCCATCGCGGCGCTTTATGATGAAATTCGGTAGTGTCTTACCAAGCGGGTAATTTTGTGACCCTAAAATCAGGTCATCAAAAGTAATTAGTGTATCGGCAGGCACTTTTATCCGCACACTAACGGCCTCAGCTGACGTCCCTATATGCGCGCAGTCTTCAATGCATATTCCCTCCGGACCTAGCTGATGGCGGGTGCAGCGGCAGGTAAACGCCGCACCAGACCGGATTAAAGATTCGATAGCGCGTTGATAAATGTCTGTATTGTTGTGCTGAAAAATAGGCTGAGTGTCACTGACTAGGCCATGCAGTTGCAGGCACTTAATAATGTCTTGTGCGGCTCCTGCAACCTCTCTTGGGGGGTCAATATCGTCGATCCGAATATGCCAAAACCCCTGCGCAGTTTGTGCGTCAAGAAAACTGGCTACCGCGGCAACTAGCGAGCCCGCATGTAGCGGGCCTGTTGGAGAGGGTGCAAAACGCCCGCGATACATGCGGGCCATTATGTGGCTGGTAGGACTCAACCGAGCTCCTGCCGCTCCTTGATTTCAGCGAGTGTTTTGCAGTCGATACAGAGTGTGGCGGTGGGGCGTACCTCGAGCCGTTGAAAGCCGATTTCTATGCCACAGGCGTCGCAGTAACCGTAGTCGTCAATGGAAATACGCTCTAAAGTGCTGTCGATCTTTTTGATCAACTTACGCTCACGATCACGTGTGCGAAGTTCTAGGCTGAATTCTTCCTCTTGAGTTGCACGATCCGCTGGGTCAGGGAAATTTGACGCCTCATCCTTCATGTGACTGACGGTTCGTGTCATTTCTTCGACTAACTCTAAACGCCAGCTCAACAAAAGTTCGCGAAAATGCTCCAATTGCCCGCCGTTCATATAGCTTTCAGCGCGACTAGGTTTGTAAGGTTTGAAATCGTCAAATTTTTGAATTTGACCGACTGCTCGAGCCGTATTACTCGCTGTCTTTGCTACCACCTCTCGCACGATTGTCTTTACTGGCATTTTCGCCGCCAAACCTTTTGTCTTTGCTGGTGCTTTTTTACTTTTGCTCTTTTTGGGTGCTTTTGCGGCGACAGCTTTGACCTCTAAGGGGGGGAGCTCAGCAACAGCTTTGGCCTTTGCGGATACTTTTGCAGCGGCGGTTTTGATCTTTTCGGGTGTTTTCAAGTTTGCAACCTTGCCCTTTTCGGGTGTTTTGGCGGTTGCAGCTTTGGCCTTGGCGGCTACAGCTTTGGCCTTTGTGGGTGTCTTCGCGGCGGCGGCTTTGGCTTTTGCGGGTGCTTTCGCGGCGGCGGCTTTGGCTTTTACGGGTGCTTTAACCGCTGCAGCCTTGGTCTTTGCCGGTGCTTTAGCGGCTGCCTTCGCGGGCGCTTTAGCTGTAGCTTTCTTGGCGGCTGGCTTGATCTTCTTGTCGGCTGTTTTCTTAGTCGGCATCACTGAGTCCCTTGCACAGGAGAACAGACGGGGTGCTTACAACAGTGCCCCCCACTTTGGGGAGGGGAAACTAACAGATCTAAGAGGTTAGCGCTAGCGCAAACACTGAGAAATTTTTCTGCTTTTAGAAGACAGAGCGCCAGTCCGGCTAGCCATGATTGCACGGTTCGGTTTATTGTGGGGCTTGATTTAAATTGGGGTTAATTATGACCTTGGCGGCACCATTGATTACTGGCCGACTTCAGCGCAGGTACAAGCGCTTTTTGGCCGATGTCCTGCTTGATTCAGGTGAGCATGTCACAGCGCATTGTCCAAATACCGGCGCTATGACCGGCCTTGCCGATGCAGGTGCAAGGGTTTGGCTTTCATATAGTGACAATCCCAAGCGTAAATATGCCTTGACACTCGAACTGGTAAAAACACCAACAGGCCTCGCCTGTATTCATTCTGCTCGCGCCAATGCCTTGGTCAAAGCGGGGATCGGCGCGGGTGTTATTCCGGCTTTGTTCGGTGCTCGAGATATTCGTTCAGAAGTTCGCTACGGTGCGGGCTCTCGTGCAGATTTATTGTTAGATATGGGTGCTCAGCGCGTTTTTGTTGAGGTCAAGGCAGTCACCCTCAATGCGGGTAGTGGTCTTGGGCTGTTTCCAGATACGGTTAGTGTCCGCGCCACCAAGCATGTTAATGAGCTGGTATCTATCCTCGACGCGCAGACGCGGGCGGCGCTAGTCTTTTGTGTCTTGCACTCGGGAATAGCGCGAGTCGCCCCTGCAGCGGCGATTGATCCTATCTATGCGCAAGCATTAAAAGCTGGCGTGCAGTCTGGCGTTGAGGTCTATGCCATGTCGACCCATATCAGTCCTCAAGGTATAAAGCCGTCTATACAAGTGCCGGTAGAGGGGCTGTGACTATGACGGCTACGCGCGTTCAAAAGTTTCAGGCAATGGGTTTTGATAGCTCACATTTGGTAACGCTTGAGGCATCAGTGCATCTTTGCGTTGAAACAGCGAATGCGCTTGCGCGGTTGCAAGCCCGTGGGCGGGCGGCTGGCTTTGAGATAAGCATTGCCTCAGCGCATCGTAGTTATCAGCGCCAGCTTCTTATTTTTAATCATAAAGCCGAGGGTTTACGGACAGTTTGTGATGATGAGGGTGCTGTGCTGTCGCGCGATGCCTTAAGTGATCTTGATTGGTTGCATGCAATATTGCGTTACTCCGCTTTGCCGGGCACCTCGCGTCACCACTGGGGCTCTGATATTGACGTGTTTGATCGCGCTGCAGTGAGCCCCGATTATGTATTGCAACTGGTACCGACTGAATATCAAGCAGGTGGGCCATTTTTTGCTATGAGCACCTGGCTGACCGATTTAATTGCGCGTGACGATGCGGAGGGCTTCTTTCGTCCCTATGCGCGAGATAGCGGTGGTGTTGCCCCTGAGTTATGGCATCTCAGTTATCGATCAGATGCGAACTCGATGGCCGATGCGTTAGATGAGGCTTTGCTGGCTGCTGCCTGGCACAATAAATTGTCGAGGTTTGATGTTGAGCCATTGGCATTAAATGCGCTGATTGAGGCGCACCTGCCAGCCATACGTTCTCGTTATTGGTTGCTCGACTGATATTTTTGATCATAAAGTAAAGAGGTAAGTGATTACTTACCCCCTTATATTATTTAGATCATTTTTGCTTCAGCAGGTGACCATAGTGATTGTTGTAGTCAGTTTGTGACGCTTCAATGACCTTGAGCGCTTCTTCACGTCCGTAGACATAGTCGACACGAATATCCACTTCTTTACCTGGAATCATTTTGTAGGTGGAAAAATAGTGCTGCAAGCGCGCCACCATCACCGGCGGCAGGTCGGCAATGTCGGTTATGTTGCCCCAGATATTGTCTCCATCTAGCACAGCGATGATCTTGTCGTCAGCTTCGCCGCCGTCGATCATCTGAATACCGCCGATCACCCGAGCTTGTAAGATAATATCGGTTCGATCAATTAAGCGCTCAGAATAAACACAGATGTCTAGCGGGTCGCCATCTGCGATATCCACATGTTGGCAGCGTTTGGCGACTTCTTCAGCGCAATACGTGCGGGGGATGAAGCCGTAGAGCGCAGGTGGCGCTGCAGTTGTCCGCTGGGGTCGATCTACCATGAGGTAGCCAGACTCTTTGTCTAGTTCGTATTTGACGTGGTCATTTGGGAGCATTTCAATATAAGCGGTTACTATATCTCTAGCGGCATCATTCACATGTGCCTTGAGGCCATGCCATGGGTGTCGCCGGAATGGTGAAAATTCTTCGTCTGCGTACATCATTTTTGCCTTAGATAACAAGGTTTACGGGGATAGGGCCAATCGGCGGCGCACTATACCTTGAAATCAGTCTTCAGCTTGCGCGGTACTGTGGCATTTTTTAACTTCACATACTGTGGCATTCCTGATTTGTAGTTGGGGTAGGCTTCTCCTTGAATCAATGGCTCGAAATAGGCTCTTGCTTTAGCAGTGATGCCAAAGCCATCCCGACTAATGAAGCTTTTCGGCATTTTTTTCTCACGATTGGCCACCTTGGTGAGTGGCGCTTCACCAATGCGCCAGCCATAGCGAACTGATTTGAGGCGCTCTATGGTTGGCATGAGGCCGCTTTTTCCCGCGACGGCCATTTCTACAGCCGCCGCGCCTACTGCGTAAGCTTGATCAACATCGGTTTGACTGGCTATATGTCGCGCGGCGCGCTGCAGGTAATCGGCTACCGCCCAGTGATACTTGTAGCCCAGCTCACTGTGAATCAATTTTGCGAGCATGGGTGCCACACCACCTAGCTGGGCGTGTCCAAAGGCATCGCGAATCCCCGAATCGCTCAGCAGTCGACCATCCGCTGTTTGGGTGCCCTCGGAGGCCACGATGACGCAGAATCCCTGCTTTTCTACGGTGGTTTTTACTTTGGCTAAAAAGCGAATCTGATCAAACGCAACTTCGGGGAATAGGATGATCTGTGGTGCTTCGCCAGGAGCATCGGCGGCGAGTCCTGATGCGCCCGCGATCCAGCCAGCATGACGTCCCATTACTTCAAGAACAAAGATTTTGGTCGATGTGGCGCACATTGAGGCCACATCAAGCGCGGCTTCGCGGGTAGAAATCGCGATATATTTTGCGACCGAACCAAAGCCTGGGGAGTTGTCGGTCATAGGTAAATCATTATCGATTGTTTTGGGGATGTGAATTGCTTGCAGTTCGTAGCCCAGCTTTTTGCTGAGTTGCGAAACTTTTAGGCAGGTGTCGGCTGAGTCGCCGCCGCCATTGTAAAAAAAGTAGCGGATGTTATGTGCTTTGAAGACCTCGATTAAACGTTCGTATTCAGCGCGATTCTCTTCTAGGCTACGAAGCTTGTAGCGGCAGGATCCAAATGCGCCCGCAGGGGTTGTCAGCAAGCCTCGGATGGCTGCTTTGGATTCTTTACTGGTATCAATGAGATCCTCGGTCAGTGCACCGATGATGCCGTTTCGGCCAGCATAAACCTTGCCAATGTGCTGTTTATATTTGGCTGCAGTTTCAATGACCCCTGCAGCTGATGCGTTAATGACGGGCGTGACGCCGCCTGACTGGGCGTAAAAAGCATTCGCTTTAGGCATAATATTTGATTTCATGGTGGTTGAAGTCGTTAAAGGTAGACGTGACGACGCTCGAGCGCAACGTCCGCATGGTAAGCTAACCGCCTATATTTGGAGTGATCTGTGTCCCAACATCTTCATATACTCGGTATTTGTGGCACTTTCATGGGAGGGTTGGCATTGCTCGCCCGCGAACTGGGTTATGAGGTCTCTGGCTCTGACGCTAATGTTTATCCTCCCATGAGTACACAGCTAGCTGAATCTGGCATTACGCTCATGGAGGGCTATGCCGCTGAACACCTGCAGCCGGCGCCCGACTGGGTGATTGTTGGTAATGCCATGTCGCGCGGCAATCCGGCGGTTGAATATATGCTTAATCGCAATATTCCTTACGTATCAGGGCCGCAATGGTTGGGCGAACATTTATTGAACAATCGCTGGGTGCTTGCGGTTGCTGGTACCCACGGTAAGACAACAACAACCAGTATGTTGGCTTGGATACTCGAGTACTCGGGTTACAACCCCGGATTTTTAATTGGTGGTGTCCCCGGGAATTTTGCTGTTTCGGCGCGGGTGGGCGAAAGCGATTTTTTTGTCATTGAGGCAGACGAATACGATACGGCCTTTTTTGATAAACGTTCAAAGTTCATACATTATCGGTCGAATACCTTGGTGATTGGCAATCTCGAATACGATCATGCAGATATATTTCCCGATTTGGCGGCGATTGAGCGACAGTTCCATCATTTGATCCGCTGCGTACCCGGTGAGGGTTTAATTGTTCGCGGGCCTGACGATGCCATTGACCGCGTCTTAGCGCAGGGGGTTTGGACGCCTGTTGAGTCTTTAGGGGACGATTGCGGGCATAGATCGCAGCTGTTGGATGCTAGTGGCGGGCGTTTTGAGGTGACCGATCCACGGGGTGAGTCTGTCACTGTCGAATGGGGTCAGCTGGGTTTGCACAACGTAGCTAATGCGACGGCTGCGATTGCGGCGGCGCGTCACGTTGGCGTGCCACTGGCGTCAGCCGCAGCGGCACTGGCCGAGTTCAAGGGTGTGAAGCGTCGCCTTGAATTACGTGGGACACCAGCGGGCATCGCTGTGTACGATGACTTTGCACATCATCCCACGGCAATCGCGACAACTTTAAAGGGTTTGCGCGCGAAGTATACAGACGGTCGTATTTTGGCGGTTATTGAACCGCGCTCAAATACGATGCGTGGTGGTGAGCATCTTGACCAATTAGGTCCTGCAACGGCAGCCGCGGATCACGTATTTTGGTATCAGCCAGTGGGTCTAAACTGGTCGTTACAACGTATTGTTGATCAAAGTAACTGTTCTGCAGAAGTTGTATCAGATATTGACACCTTGGTTGCTAAAATCGTGACTGCAGCGCAGCCGGGTGACGCTGTAGTGATTATGAGTAATGGCAGCTTTGGAGGCTTGCACGACCGGCTTCTCTCTACCTTAGCGACCATGGAATAAATAAATTTTTAATGGATAAATCAACATGATTCAATTTTATCGTCAGTGGTTAATGGCGAAACCTGGACTCAGCTTGGTAATCGTCATGTTGCTGTGTGCGTTGGCCTTGAGTCAGGTGCCTAAAACGCGGCTCGATGCTTCTTCAGATTCACTTTTGCTGCAGGGTGACCCTGATTTGGAGTTCTATCGCGAGACCTCCAAGCATTACGATGCTAATGATTTTCTGGTGCTAACTTGGCGGCCTACTGTGCCGTTGTTGTCGGATGACTCGCTTGAACCACTTGCAGTGATGGCGCAGGCGCTTGAGCAGATAGACGGTGTTTTGAGTGTTACCACGCTGTTGGACGTGCCGTTGCTTGAGAGTCCGCCGCTGGGTTTGACCGCATTGTCCGATGCCGATTCGATGCCCACGCTACGCGATCCTTCGGTCGATCGCGATTTGGCCTTGCGAGAACTCACCAACAGCCCGATTTACCGTAATCTTGTTGTCAGTGAATTCGGTGATTTAACCGCGGTGCAAGTAACGTTAGCACCCAATGATCAAGTGAGCGCATTGTTGGACGAGCGTGAAGCGCTTCGGTCCTTAGCCAAGACCACTGGACTCAATCAAGCAGAGCAGCAGCGTCTACTCGACGTGACGGTCGCCTATGATGTTGCCAATGGCCAACAGGCCGGGGCGCATAGCCAGCTTGTTGCGGAGGTCAGGGACGTCGCGGAGCGCTTTAGGCCCTATGCGGAAATTTTCGTCGGTGGTGTGCCCATGATCGCTGCCGATATGATTGCATTTATACAGTCAGATCTAGTGACTTTTGGCGGTGCCATCGTCTTTATTATGATGTTGGTGTTGGGGTTGATTTTTCGTGATTGGCGCTGGGTGCTTGCCCCTATTGTGAACTGTGTCGTCACGGCAACTTTGATGCTTGGATTGCTGGCGTTTTTAGATTGGCGCATGACCGTCATATCTTCAAATTTTGTTGCCGTACTGCTAATTATCACACTGTCATTATCCATACATTTAATCGTGCGCTATCGTGAGCTAGAACATTCAGACCCGGATATCAGCCGCAGAGAGCGCGCACTGATGGCTGCACAATTAATGTTATTGCCCTGTTTTTATACAGCCCTTACCACCGTTGTTGCATTTGCATCTTTGGTGGTCGCAGGCATTCAACCCGTCATTGATTTTGGTTGGATGATGACTGTTGGTATCGTCGTCGGTTTTATAATGACCTTTGTTATTGTGCCCAGCCTTATGATGGTCTTGCCCGGTGGTACACGCGCTAAGTCGGATCATCACGAGGACTCTATGACGCGGCACTTCGCGACGATCGTAGAGCGATTTGGCGGGCAGGTGTTGTTGGTCAGTGGATTAATTCTACTGGCAACGATCGCTGGCATTTCTCAGCTTAAAGTCGAAAATCGATTTATTGATTACTTTAAAGAGAGCACTGAAATCTATCGTGGCATGGAGCTTCTTGATGCCCGTTTGGGCGGCACAGTGCCTTTGGATATTGTGCTTTCCCCACCGCAGAACACTGTCCCATCATATGCTACGCCGACCCTGGACGAAGACGCTTTTGATGCCCCGTCCGAGCAAGTCATCGCTGAAGACGAGCCTTTTGATGACCTGTTTAGTGATGACCCTTTTGGCGATGATATCTCCTTTGCAAGCGAAGACACGACGAAGCCTAGTTATTGGTTTAGTCCGGCGGGAAGGGACGTACTTGACCGGGCGCATCACGTCGTTGAAGCACAGCCAGAGAGCGGTAAAGTACTTTCATTGTCCTCCACCTTTAAGGTGCTCGACGCCATTTTTGGCGCCAAGCTTGGCGGTGTTGAAATGGCTTTGGTGCAAAACAGCTTGCCGGAGGATGTCAGCAGCGTTTTAATTGATCCCTACTTCGCCGCCGATATTGATCAAGCGAGGATCACTGTCAGAGCGATGGAGACCAGTAAAAATTTACGGCGCGATGAGTACTTAAAAAGACTGCGACAACAGCTACTCGATGAAACGGGTCTAGCACCAGAACAAGTACAATTTACCGGATTGCTGGTGTTATATAACAATGTCTTACAAAGCCTCTTCGCCTCACAAATTCTCACATTAGGCGCAGTGTTTTTAGCGATCGGGCTAATGTTTTGGGGGTTGTTTAGATCGTTGTCATGGGCGCTGTTAGCGCTGGCGCCAAACATACTCGCCGCAGGTATGGTGCTGGGTATTATGGGGCTGCTCGGTATTCCACTCGATATCATGACCATTACTATTGCCGCTATTGTGGTCGGCATTGGTGTCGATGACTGCATTCACTACATCCATCGTTTTCGTCAGGAATTCTCGGTCGATGATGATTACCATGCGGCAATGCATCGCAGTCATGCAAGCATTGGTAGGGCCATGTACTACACTACATTAACGATTATGGTTGGATTTTCACTACTGACTTTGTCGAACTTTACACCGAGTCTGTATTTCGGATTGCTGACCGTCAGTGCGATGGCTGCAGCAGTGGCAGGTGCGTTGTTATTGTTGCCAAAGTTAATTTTGATATTTAAGCCCTTAGGTCCTGGTCGCAGTGCCTAATCAGCCGATGAATTGTCGTGAGCGATGTGGCGCTTGTTGTATCGCGCCGGGCATCCATACCCCATTTTTTGGTATGCCTGCGGGTAAGCCTGCGGGTGTACGCTGTGTGCATTTATCAACCGAATTACGCTGCGTTATTTTTGCTGATCCGCGTCGCCCAGCCGCCTGTTCTGCTTTCGCAGCTGACCGGCAGTTTTGCGGTGATACCGCCGAGCAAGCGCTGCAGATTTTGTCTCAACTAGAACAAGACACGCGCCCAGAGTATTCATTATGAAAGAAATTGCACTGTTTCCATTGTCTTCTGCTCTGGTCCCGCATGGTTTTTTGCCGCTGCAAATTTTTGAGCAGCGCTATATCGATTTAGTGGCTGATTGCATGCGCAATAATTGTGGCTTTGGCGTTATTTGGTTACGCCAGGGACTGGAGATTTCGAAGCAGGGTATCGACACCGTTGATGTAGGTGACTACGGGACATATGCACGAATAGTGGATTGGGATCAGCTGGCAAATGGTTTGCTCGGTATTACCGTGCAGGGCTGCGAGCGTTTTCATGTCGATGACGTTTGGCGTGAAAGCAACGGGCTAGTTAAAGCTGCCGTTCAGCTCGAGCCGCCGTTAGCGCCTACGCCGATGCGCGATGCATGGCAGTCGTTAGCCGTGGTGCTAAAAGGTCTGGAAATGCATCCACATGTGCAGCGAATGAACCTTAATATTGACTACGGTAACGCGTGGGAGGTGGCTTACAGTTTGATTCAGTTACTCCCTCTAGAAGAATCTGTGAAGTATGAGTTGCTCGGTATTGCGAGTGTCGACGAGCTGGTAAAAGAGCTGGATGTCCTCTTGAATCAAATCAGTGGTGAAGATTAGATTATCTGCGCTACTGATAAGCCATATTTAAAGGACGAAGCTCGATCATTAAAATAATAAGGATGCACTATGTACGATTTAATTATTCGTGGTGGCGATGTAGTCGATGGCAGTGGCGGTCCCGCTTACCGGGCTGATGTTGCCATTAATGGCGATCAGATTATTGCCATTGGTCAAGATCTTGGTAGTGCAAGAAATGAAATTGACGCGGCAGGTAAGTACGTTACGCCGGGCTTTGTGGACATACACACGCACTATGATGGCCAGGCAACCTGGGATCAGGAAATGGCGCCATCGTCTTGGCACGGCGTCACGACGGTTGTGATGGGCAATTGTGGTGTTGGCTTTGCGCCAGCAGCGCCCGATCGACACGAATGGCTGATTGGTCTGATGGAGGGTGTTGAGGATATTCCAGGGGCAGCCCTGTCTGAAGGTATGTCGTGGTGCTGGGAGTCCTTTGCCGAATACATGGACGCCTTGGAGACGTTGCCCCGTGCAGTGGACGTGGCAACACAGGTGCCACACGGGGCGGTGCGTGCCTATGTCATGGGTGAGCGGGGTGCGGCCAATGAGCCGCCAACTGAGACCGATATCGCGCGCATGTCTGCAATTGTTGAGGACGGACTGCGCGCCGGCGCGCTTGGCTTTTCAACGTCTAGGACCATTTTGCACAAATCAATTGATGGCGAATTAGTACCCGGTACCAGCGCAACCAAAGAAGAGTTGATCGGTATCGGTCGCGCAATGGGTCGCGTCGGTCACGGTGTGTTTGAGCTGGCGAGTGATTTGAATCCCAGTTGGAACGAGTTTGAATGGATGGGCGACTTGAGTCGTGAAACCGGCTTGCCGGTAACATTTACCGCGCTGCAGTCGGTCTTAAAAGCACTGAGTTTCGACGAGCAGTTGGCGCAAATGCGCGATCAAAACGCGCGTGGTGCCAATATTTACGCACAGATATCTATGCGCGGTACGGGTTTGTTGCTGGGCTGGCAGGCGAGCTTCCACCCTTTTTCTTTCAAGCCGAGTTGGCAGGCATTAGCGCCGTTGTCTTGGGAGGAGAAGTTGATACAACTCAAAACTCCTGAGGTCAAAGCCCTTATTTTGGCAGAGCTTGACCAGCCGATGGGGGGCGACTTACAGATGATTGCCGACCTGATTGCATCGGCGTTCAACTTGCAATTTGAGATGGACGATAATTTTAACTACGAACCGGATCCATCCGCATCGATTCAGCAGCGCGCAGAAATGGCAAAGGTCTCTGCCGCCGAATATGCCTACGATGCACTGATGGCCAGCGAAGGCACCGGTTTTATCTACTTTCCACTTCTAAATTACCTCGATGGAAATCTTGATTTTGTCGAACCGGTGTTGCGTTCAGATGACTGCCTCAACTCGCTCTCTGATGGCGGGGCGCACTGTGGAACCATCTGTGATGCGGCTGCGACGACCTTTATGTTGGAATACTGGGTGCGTGACCGTGTAAAAGGCACGATCAGCATTGAGCAAGCGATTAAGCGTCAATGCCATGACACAGCCGTTGTTTATGGCCTTGAAGATCGCGGCGTGATTGCACCGGGCTATTTGGCAGATCTCAATATTATTGATCTAAAAAAAATGAAGCTGAATGCACCTTATGTGGCGTTTGACTTGCCCGCCGGGGGGAAACGTTTGCTGCAGACCGCTGACGGTTATGTGGCGACCATCAAGTCGGGGCAGGTAACGTTTAAGCATGGCGCCTATCAGGGGGTTAACCCCGGTGGCGTTATTCGAGGTCCTCAGTCCCAACGATTGGTTGCCAGCCACCAAGCGCCTGCCATTGGTTGACGATTAAGCAAAATAACTCAGCGGTTTTCGATGCGTCGTAAATCGCCGAGTGCGCCTCGCTGTTATCAAAATCGATTTCGGCTAATTTGCAGGCTTTGGCTAATACGGTGTGACCAAACGCGAGGCCGGCTAACGTCGCCGTGTCGAAGTGGGAAAATGGGTGAAACGGGTTGCGTTTGATTTCGCATCGCGCCGAGGCCGCATTGAGAAAACCCGCGTCGAAGTGTGCGTTGTGCCCGACTAGGATCGCGCGACTACAGCCTTGATCGCGTACTTCTTTGCGTATTTCCGAAAATAGCTCACCTAGGGCAATCTCTTCTGGTAGCGCATCGCGCAGTGGGTTGTCGGGATCAATGCCGGTGAATTCTAGTGCCGACGGTTCCAGATTGGCGCCCTCAAATGGATCGACATTGTGGGCAATGGTCTTATAGGGCACCAGCTCTCCCGCGTCGTTCATTCGCACCAGCGTTGCGGCGATTTCAAGGATCGCATCGGTTTGCGCATTAAATCCGCCAGTCTCAATATCAACTACGACAGGTAAAAAGCCACGGAATCGGTCGCGTATCATAGGTTTCATGTCATCGCTCACGGCAATAATCGCCATCGAAGTTGAGCCCCTGCACGCAGGGGTACCAAGTGTTTGTCGCCCATGCTGAAGGTGTCGGGTACATCGACAGGCTCCTGCACCAGGGTTAAATGATCACGGTTACGAGGCAGTCGGTAAAAGTCTGGGCCATGACAGCTTGCAAAGCCCTCGAGTTGGTCAAGTGCATTTTCGTCTTCAAATACTTCAGCGTAAAGCTCGATCGCACCGTGGGCGGTATAGCAGCCGGCGCACCCACAGGCACTCTCTTTGTCTGTGCGGCTATGTGGTGCCGAGTCCGTGCCGAGGAAGAAGCGGTTATTACCTGACGTCGCCGCGCTACGCAGTGCCGTTTGGTGAATGTTGCGTTTGAGTATGGGTAAGCAGAAGTAATGAGGTTTTATACCGCCCACTAACATGTCGTTGCGGTTGTATAGCAAATGATGTGCGGTAATCGTCGCCGCGACACCCTCGCGTGCATTGATTACAAAAGATACTGCGTCTGCGGTAGTAATATGTTCCAGGACTACGCGAAGCTTGGGAAAGCGGTCTACCAGCGGCGCCAAGTACTTATCGATAAATACCCTCTCGCGGTCAAAAATGTCGATATGGCTGTCGGTGACTTCGCCATGAACGAGTAGTGGTAAGTCGTGTTTTTCCATAGCAGCGAGGGTGGGATACAGTGCTTCTAAGTCGTTTACTCCTGCAGCAGAGTTAGTGGTGGCACCTGCAGGATAGAGCTTTGCAGCATAGACATGGTCGCTATTTGCGGCCCGCTCGATCTCTGCTGGACTGGTTTCATTGGTGAGATACAAGGTCATTAATGGTTCAAATGTTGCATGCTCACTGACTCGCGCTGCCTTGATACGATCACGGTAAGCCAATGCATCATCAACCGTTCGTACGGGTGGTGCTAAGTTAGGCATCACAATCGCTCTGTGTGCCCAGCGCGCTACGTCATTGACAGTCAGTGGCAGTGCCTCGTGGTCCCGGAGGTGAATATGCCAGTCATCAGGACGGAGAATAGTAATGGTCTTCATAATGTGATTCCTTCGCACCAGCGCATAGTCTAACAGGCCTGACCTGTGCATCGGAGCGCAGCCAGCGTAAACTATGCATCTTTAGTGACCAATTGTTAGGAAATTCTATGTCTTCGATTAATAAAGTCGTGCTCGCTTACTCCGGCGGGCTCGATACCTCGGTTATCGTCCGTTGGCTGCAGGAAACCTATGACTGCGAGGTGGTGACCTTCACGGCGGATATAGGTCAAGGTGAGGAAGTCGAGCCGGCGCGTGCAAAGGCAGAAGCACTGGGTGTAAAAGAGATTTATATCGATGACTTACGGGAAGAGTTTGTCCGAGATTTTGTCTATCCGATGTTTCGCGCTAATACCGTTTATGAAGGTGAGTACTTACTAGGCACCTCTATCGCGCGCCCATTGATCGCTAAGCGACTGGTTGAAATTGCGAATGAAACTCAGGCGGATGCGATTTCTCATGGCGCAACCGGCAAAGGTAATGATCAGGTGCGTTTTGAGCTGGGTGCCTATGCGCTAAAACCTGGTATTGAGGTGATCGCTCCCTGGCGCGAATGGGACTTGAGCTCCCGTGAGTCGTTAATGGCTTATTGCAAGCAGCGTAATATTCCTGTGGATTTTTCGAGTAGTAAGAAAAAGTCACCTTATTCAATGGACGCTAATCTGCTGCACATTTCGTATGAAGGCGACATTTTGGAGAATCCATGGATAGAGCCTGAGGAGTCAATGTGGCGCTGGTCAGTGAGTCCTGAAGCGGCGCCTGATCTAGCAGAAGAGATCACGCTGACCTATGTTGGCGGTGATATTACGGCTATTAACGGTGAAGCCATGAGCCCTGCGACGGTGCTCGCCCGACTGAATACGCTTGGTGGCGCCCATGGTATTGGCCGAGCGGATCTTGTCGAGAACCGCTATGTAGGTATGAAATCAAGGGGCTGCTACGAGACTCCCGGCGGCACCATTATGTTGCGCGCCCATCGTGCTATCGAATCGATTACCCTTGATCGTGAAGCTGCGCATTTAAAAGACGAATTAATGCCACGCTACGCCAAAATTATTTATAACGGTTATTGGTGGTCGCCAGAGCGCAAAATGTTGCAAGTGGCTATCGATAGCACCCAGCAGTATGTAAATGGCGATGTGCGCATTAAGTTGTACAAAGGTAATGTTATCGTGACGGGTCGTCAGTCTGCAGATACGTTGTTCGATGAGTCGGTGGCTACGTTTGAAGATGATGCCGGTGCGTATGATCAGAAGGACGCTGAGGGTTTTATCAAGCTCAATGCACTTCGTATGCGAATCGCCGCAGGGAAGGGTCGCATTCATAGTTAGGTTTTGTTCGTCAAGACTACGGAGTAAGTATGTATAACGGCAATAACACAGCGGCTAGCGATCATTCAGCCGATGAATTACTCGATATCATGATCGTTGGTGCTGGGCTCTCTGGTATTGGTGCTGCAGTGCACTTACAGCGTGAGTGCCCGAATCACAAACTTGTGATTTTGGAGCGGCGCGATGCTATTGGTGGCACTTGGGATATTTTTCGCTATCCGGGTATTCGTTCGGATAGCGACATGCACACCTTGGGTTATAACTTTAAGCCTTGGAAAGCTGAAAAAGCGATTGCTGACGGTCCACCGATTCTAGCGTATGTGAACGACGCGGCAGATGAGTACAAAATTCGCGAGAAAATTCGTTTTGGTGAAAAGGTCATTTCTGCGAACTGGATCAGCGATACGGCACAATGGCACGTGGTTACCACTTCGGGTGAGCACGCTGAGCAAAAAGTCTATCGCTGCAAATTTTTATTGATGTGCGCCGGATATTACAGTTACGACCAGGGTCATGAGCCAGATTTTGAAGGTAAGGCAGATTTTAAGGGTAATTGGGTGCAACCCCAGTTTTGGCCTAAGACGCTCGACTACACCGATAAAAAAGTTGTGGTGATTGGCTCGGGTGCTACCGCCATGACCGTCGTGCCTAATATGTCTCGCCGGGCCGCCAAGGTGACGATGCTACAGCGCTCGCCGACCTATGTTGTTTCAAGGTCATCTGTAGATAGTTTGGCGAATTTTTTGCGCAAGATATTACCCGAGCAATTGGCTTACGATCTGACACGTTGGCGGAATACGGTGTATCAGCAATTGTTATATCGTTTCAGTCGCGCAGCACCGAATGTGATGCGCAAGGTATTACTTAACAAAGTGCAAAAAGAAGTTGGCGATATAGTGGATGTCGATAAACACTTTACGCCCAGTTATAACCCGTGGGATCAACGGTTGTGCTTGGTCCCTGATGACGACCTATTTCTTGCGCTGCGCTCGGGTAAAGCTGAGGTGGTGACAGACCATATTGAGCGCATCACCGAAACCGGCATTCAACTCAAATCGGGACAGCATCTTGAGGCAGACATCATTGTATCTGCGACGGGAATCGAATTGGTGGTGCTCGGTGGTGCTGAATTTATGGTCGATGGCGCGCCGGTCAATTTTGCCGACGAATGGACATATAAAGGACTCATGTGTAGCAACGTACCTAATATGGTGCAAACCTTTGGTTATATTAATGCCTCGTGGACATTGCGAGCCGATTTGACCGCGGAGTGGGTCTGCAGGGTGCTCAATCACATGCGCGAGCATGACTACAGTACGGCGACGCCTCGCTGTCCTGCGCCGCTGGCTAAATCTATGCCACGCCGTTTGTGGATCGACAATTTTTCTGCAGGTTATATGCAGCGCGTACTACCGTTGTTTCCCAGCCAAGGCGATAGAGAGCCGTGGGTGAATCCACAGGATTATCGTAAAGATCGCAAAATGTTCCATGATGGTGCAATTGAAGACGGTGCGTTGGTCTTTACTCGGCAAGTTGAGCCGAAGACTGAAATATTGCGCGAAGCGGGATAGCGAATTAATGGATCAGCTTGAAGAGGCGCGAATTTCTTGCCCTTACTGTGGTGAGCCCATTAATGTTTTGCTCAACCCTGAAGATATCGGGCAGGCTTATATTGAGGACTGCCAGGTTTGCTGTAGGCCTATTGAAATGACCGTCTACTGGGCGGATGGCGAGCTCGGTGTTACTGCGTTTAGCGACAACGAGTAAATTTTTCGTTCAATCTTCCTGTCACTTGGGTGGCGCCTTTTTATCAAAACGATAGTTCTAGGATATTCGTGGCTTAGCTGAATCAGCCAGCATCGTATTTTACGATTAGTAATTATTATTTAATTGGCTTTTACGATTTATCTCGAGCGCTGATAATAGGCGCTGTTCACGTTGTATTCATTTGGAGATAGATCATGGCATTAACTTACGTACCAAGCGTCACCTTTAAAACTCGCGTTCGGGATGAATCGGTAACGGGCGACAACCCTTATCGCTGGGAAGATAAAACTACCGCAGATATCTTTGGCGGTAAGCGCGTTGTCGTTTTTTCACTGCCGGGTGCATTTACGCCCACCTGCTCATCTAGTCACTTACCGCGTTTTGACGAACTGTATGACGACTTTTGTAAAGAAGCTATTGATGACATCGTTTGTGTGTCAGTTAACGACGCGTTCGTGATGTTTAAGTGGGGCAAGGAGCAGGGAAATAAAAATATTTCGCTGCTACCTGATGGCAATGGTGAGTTCACGCGCAAGATGGGTATGTTGGTCGATAAAGCTAATATCGGCTTTGGCATGCGCTCATGGCGCTACTCTATGTTGGTCAATGACGGCAAGATCGAGCAGCTATTTATCGAGCCGGGTTTTGAAGATAATTGTGGTGATGACCCCTTCGAAGTTTCAGACGCAGATACCATGCTTGCTTATCTGCGCGGTAGCGACAGCTCAGCTGTTTCGGCCCCTCGCAGAGCCTTTGAGGGTTAATCTTTCCCATCGCAGTTGACGCAATATTTTCCGCTATAGAGAGTCAAACGCGTATAAAAATCTGTACAAAGAAGCGCCGCTTGGTACCTTAAGGTGTCGAGCGGTTTTTAATTGTGCGTCAATTAAAGATGCACAATTAAAGATGCACAATTAAAGCGCGTAAGATTTTTTGTATATCGTGGTCTAGGAGTTTTTATGCGGTTATCTTCAGTTGCGCGTCTTTCATTTTTTTCGGCGCTATATTGGCTGAGCATCTCTCCAATACTTGTCGCCGACGACACGCTTGCGAAACATGTGCAAGTTGAAGTGCTAGCAAAAACGACGCAATCTTGGGACGGTGCAACCCTGCCTGCTTACACTAGCGGCAGGCCCGAGTTGCTTATTGCTAAGGTGACTATACCTGTGGGTGTGCAGCTACCATTGCATGAGCATCCGTATGCAACGGCGGGCGTGTTACTTCAAGGCGAAATAATGGTTAAGACGCCCTCAGGCGCTCAGCATCACTTAGCGGCGGGTGAAGCCTTGGTTGAGCTTGTTAATCAGGCGCACTATGGGGAGAACATCGGCGATATTGATGCGGTAATCTTGGTCGTTTATGCCGGCGAGGAGGGCAAGCCCGTAACAGTTTTGTTGGATCCTAAGAGCCATGATAATAGACCTTTATAGTGCGGTACCTATTCAGGTTTTGTTAAGGTTTTATCGGTGCCATTGTCTCAAGCGCGCTGCTGTGGATACTATTTGGACTGCGTATTCATCGTGAGGTAAGCGGTGCGCACCCTCGCATTGTTATTCCTCATCTCATGAGATCCTAGTGGTCAGTTTGCGGTGCATGATCTATGGTGATGACGAGTTGATTTGGTGTGGTTAATGGAAATCCCGCGACTTAATTCTCAGGGTGTTTAGCGCTTGGCTATGATCATAGAGTCCGCTGGCAATAATATGCATGGTGCCATCTTTAACTTCTAGGGTGCCTTTAACTACGAGTAATTGCGCGGTCATAAGGGCCTGACGGCAATGATCTTGAATCTTGGGCCATACCACTACATTGTGATTGCCGGTTTCGTCTTCCAGTGTCAGAAAGACCACGCCAGAGGCGGTTCCAGGTCTTTGTCGGCAGGTCACAATGCCTGCAATCCGTACAAAGCGACGATTATCCGCTGCGCCAAGGTCACCGTGTCGTCGGCAACGGTTAAACGGTGTTTCATCGCGTAGCAAGGCTAGAGGATGAGCACGCAGTGTTAAGCCGGTACTCGCATAATCTGCGAAGACCTCCTCGGCGACGCTAGGTGGATCGAGCAACACATTATCGTTCAGTGCGTGCGCTGTTTCGCCGTGCTCTTCCTGCAACAAAGGTCGATTTGGCTCCGCGGCCATGATCTGCCATTGAGACTGGTGCCGATGACCACTAATGCTGCGCATTGCATCAGCAGAAGCTAATGCTTCCATATCGCCTTTGTCGAGCTGGGCACGTCTGCGTAGCTCACTGATACTTTTGAAATAACCAGCATTTCGCGTCGCAATTAACCGCTTTCCGCCAGCCTTACTTAGACCATCTATGAGTCTTAGTCCTAAACGTATCGGCGGCTGACCGCGCGCTGTACGAGGTAGCAGTTGATGATCCCACGGACTCTCATTGATATCGATGGGCAGCACCATGACGCCATGTCTTCGCGCATCTTGTAGTAACTGCGATGGCGTATAAAAGCCCATAGGTTGGCTGTTTAGGAGTCCAACATAAAAAGCTGCTGGATGGTGGCACTTAAACCAAGCGGATATATAAGCGAGTAATGCAAAGCTCGCCGAATGCGACTCTGGAAAACCATAACCGCCAAAGCCTTTGATTTGCTCAAAGATCTGCACAGCAAAATCTGCACTATATCCGCGTGAGATCATGCCATTGATAAGTTTCTTTTCGAATGTCAGAAGCTTGCTATCGCGTCCCCAGTTGGTAATAGCACGGCGCAGGGCGTCGGCTTCGCCCCCTGTAAAGCCTGCAGCAACCATGGCGAGACGAATTACCTGTTCTTGAAATATGGGTACGCCGAGTGTGCTTTCTAGCACCGACTTTATATCCTCGCTGGGGTAGGTAACAGCTTCGAGACCATTACGGCGGCGCAGATAGGGATGCACCATATCCCCTTGGATGGGTCCAGGACGAACAATGGCAATCTCGATGACTAGATCATAAAAACGCGCTGGTTTTAGACGCGGTAACATCGACATTTGTGCTCGCGATTCAATTTGAAAAACACCGACTGAGTCGGCGCGCTGAAGCATTTGATACGTCGCACGGTCCTCTTTGGGGATATCTTGAATTCGATCCAACTGTGGGTAATCACGATTCACCAAGGCGAGCGTCTTGCGAATAGCAGAGAGCATACCCAGCGCCAAGATATCAACCTTGAGGAGGCCGAGTGCTTCGATGTCATTTTTGTCCCATTGAATGACAGTGCGATCAGGCATGCTAGCGTTTTCGAGGGGCACCATGTTTGATAGTGGTCCGCGGCTAATCACAAATCCGCCAACATGCTGTGACAAGTGCCGAGGAAATCCTAGAATTTCTTGAACTAGCTGTAAAAATAGCGCCGCTAAGCGATTACCATCCTGTACGCCTTGTTCTGTGAAGCGGGCAGTAAGTTCGCGCTCGCGGTTCCACCAGGCTAGCGATTTCGCCAGATCATCGACGAATACAGAATCTAAGCCTAATGCTTTGCCAACATCGCGCACTGCGCTTCGCGATCGATAGCTAATGACGGTCGCTGCGAGTGCCGCACGTCTGCGACTGTATTTCTGGTAAATATACTGGATCACTTCCTCGCGTCGCTCATGCTCAAAATCGACGTCAATATCGGGCGGCTCATCTCGTTCTCGTGAAATAAACCGCTCGAATAATAGTGATATCTGCTCGGGCGACACTTCGGTAATCCCCAGGCAATAACACACCACTGAGTTTGCAGCGGAGCCACGTCCTTGACACAAAATACCCCGTTCTCGAGCGAATCGTACAATGTCATAAACGGTTAGAAAGTAGTATTCATAGTGCAGCTCTGTGATTAAATCGAGCTCCTTATGAATACGTGTCTGAACTTCTTGGGGCACGCCATTGGGCCAGCGATTGGCTGCCCCCAAGGCAATTTGTTCTCGCAAGTAGCTCTGCGCGTTATGACCCGCTGGTACTACTTCTTCTGGATACTCGTAGCGAAGCTCTTCTAAACTAAATTGGCATTGTTCGGCAATGAAGAGCGTCTCCGCGATCATTGACGGGGGGTACAGCGGTAGTAATTTATCGAGCGTACGCAAATGTTGTTGGCTATTGGCAAGTCGTCGCTTGCCGAGCCGTTGTACCGAGGTGTTTTCATGTATGGCGGTCAGCACATCATGTAGTGGCTTACGACTGGCGCAATGCATCTGTACGTCGCCGCAGGCCACCATAGGCAGCTTCAGTGTCTTTGCCAGTTGGTATCTGGCTCGGAACCTTCGGCTCTCGTCATTGCCCAGTAGTCGGCTTACACCAAGCCATAATCGGTCTTTGCAGAGTCTTGCGAGCTGTTTTCCATAAGCTGCTTCATGTTCTCCGTCGCCTGGAAGCCAAATAATGAGGCAGCGTTTAAGGTGGAAAATAACGTCGCGCAGATGAGTGCAGTATTCACCCTTGGGACTGCGCCGACGAGACCGACTGATCAGACCAGAAAGTTCGGCATATGCAGCCCGGCTCGGTGCTAGTGCCACCAGTTTTATATTCTCTGTTAAATTGAATTCGCTGCCGATGATCAACTTAATACCGTGCTGTTTGGCTGCAACATGCGCCCTAACAACACCTGCCAATGAGCATTCGTCGGTAATCGCTAGCGCCGTGTATCCGCAGGCAGCCGCGCGTGCGACTAGCTCTTGGGGATGGGAGGCAGCGCGAAGGAAGCTGTAATTGCTAAGACAATGAAGTTCTGCGTAAGACATGAGCCTATAGTACTGTATTTATATACAGTATTGTGAGTGTCGAGTTATCATTGCAAAGGTTTGTGTAACGAGTATTGGATAGCGACTCTAGGGATCATACGATCGCATCTGGCCGTCAGTGACACTCAGGTATGAGGACGAGGCGCATTTATATGTGCAGACCCCTCTGGCGCCTACGGACAGGCACCTACGGACAGGCACTTACGGACAGGCACTTACGGACAGGCACATACGCTCGCCGTATCGCGCTGTAAATAGCTTATTCGGTGGTCGGTTTTGGTGTGGTGGTAGTAGACTCTATTAACAATGTTGATCTAGAGAGTGGCATATGAATTTCCGAAAGCTTTACGTTACTGCCTGGCTTATTTTCTTAGGGGCTTGTACGGGGATCCCTGAGGGGATTGAACCAGTGACTGGGTTTGATCAGCAGCGCTATTTGGGCAGTTGGCATGAAGTGGCGCGCTTAGATCATAGTTTTGAGCGAGGCCTGACACAGGTATCAGCGCAATACTCGATTCGTGATGACGGCGCTATTCGTGTTTTAAACCGTGGTTTAGATAATGAAATAGGTGAATGGAGCGAGGCTGAAGGTGTTGCAAAATTTGTGGGCAGCTCAGATGTCGCTCATTTGAAAGTGTCGTTCTTCGGACCGTTTTACGGCAGCTATATTGTTTTTGAGCTTGGCGATGATTACGAGTATGCCTTTGTTTCTGGTTTCAACACCGACTATCTTTGGCTGTTGTCGCGAACACCTGATGTCAGTGATGTTTTGAAGGCAGATTTCATTGCGCGCGCAGTGGAGTTTGGATTTGATGCTGATGAACTTATTTGGCTAGGGCAGTAAAGGCTGAGGCAAAATAAATACCTACATACATACTAATGTAGCCTTGGCGCGCAGTTTAAGAAATTCGATCAATTAACCGCGATCGCAGTGTTGATTTCGATAAGGTCCCATTGGGCTTGGCCGTCTTGCTCCAAGTAGCGGTAGCTAACTTTGGAACCATTGGGTAATTGGTCAAGATTGTCGCTTAGATCCGGCTTAAACTGGATACGAGTTCGGGGATTACGTGTCAGCGAATGGCAGCGGGCCTGATCACCATGCTCAATGTTATGGAACGTTAGGTGTACTTCAGTGGCGTTTGGCGTTGATTCCTTATAGCTTACACGTCCGTCCAGAATACATTCCTGCGAAATATCGGCCCTAGCTGCACCACTAATAACTGCGATGCCAATAAGTGTAACTTGTAATAAATTTTTCATTTTTCATTCTCCAATGTCTTATGACTGCTTTTTAACACTATTGTTAGTCATAATTACGCAACAAAACTGTAATAAAACTGTAACAAAACAGCCGTAAGTTGCAAGCATTTTATAAAAAGCGGGTCACCGGTCACCTATGTGGATTGGTGATGTCCTGGTATAGACGACCTTAGGTGTAGGGATGTAGCGGTGCTGAGCTTGGGTTGATTACAGTCAGATATGCTTGCGCCCACCGATATAAATCAGCACCTCGCAGTGCCGCAAAACAATACACGTTATTGCGTACGATGCTTTTATGTTCGCAGAAATTTTTGCGCTAGTGCCACGTGTTTGCCGCCGGCCTACGGTTGCCTGAGCGTTTATTTCTTACCGTGCTTAGCATTGGCAAAGGCCGCAGCAAAAGCACCTGTTGGTTTTGACTCCGTTTGCTTCTTAGCGCTTGGCCGACCAGTTTGTTTAGATGATGTCGGTGTCGATTTTCGCGCAGCATCTCGTGCAGATTTGTCCTGCGGTGTGGCGTTGTCATCTAAACGCATGCTGAGTGCGATACGCTTTCGTTGTACATCGATATCAATGACCTTAACTTTGACAATGTCGCCAGCCTTTACGACTTCTCTTGGGTCTTTGATAAATTGATGTGATAGCGCAGAAATATGTACTAGACCATCTTGGTGAACACCTACATCGACAAAAGCACCAAAATTGGTGACGTTCGTTACCGTGCCCTCAAGAATCATTTCTGGTTTTAAATCAGAGATCTTCTCGATGCCATCTTTAAAGATAGCGGTCTTGAATTCTGGACGTGGGTCGCGACCGGGCTTGTCGAGCTCATCAATAATGTCTTTCACTGTTGGCAGTCCAAACTGCGCATCGACAAATTCGCTAGCGTTTAATTCGCGCAGAAATAAGCTGTCGCCAATCAAGCTGCGTACTTCTCGGCGACTATTGCGGACAATTTTATCGACTACGCTATAGGATTCTGGGTGTACGGCTGAGCGGTCCAGCGGGTTGTCGCTATTCATTACACGTAAGAAGCCGGCAGCTTGCTCAAAGGTTTTTTCACCAATACGCGGAACTTTTTTAAGTGCATCACGGTTTGCATACATACCGTGTTCATCGCGGTATTGCACCAGGTTTTCAGCTGTCGTTGTTGTGAGGCCTGATACGCGCGTCAGAAGTGCCGAGGAAGCGGTATTTACATCAACGCCAACGGCATTTACACAGTCTTCAATTACACTGTTGAGAGAGCGGGACAGTGCTACCTGGGATACATCATGTTGGTACTGACCAACGCCAATCGACTTCGGTTCTATTTTAACTAACTCGGCCAGAGGGTCCTGTAATCGTCGTGCAATAGAAACTGCACTGCGAATAGTGACATCGAGATCGGGGAACTCGCGTGCGGCATATTCGGATGCCGAATAAATTGATGCACCAGATTCATTGACTATCACCTTAGTAGTTTTCAATGCTGGATTTGCAGAGAGTAAATCGCCGACAAATTTATCAGTCTCACGGCTAGCGGTGCCGTTGCCAATGGCGATGAGTGCAACATCATATTGGCGGATCATTTTAAGTAGTGTTGCTCCGGCTTCAGCTATCCGGTTCTGGGGTGGCGTTGGAAATATGACACCGTGGTCTAATACTTTGCCGGTTGCATCTACAATCGCCATTTTGACGCCGGTGCGGAGTCCTGGGTCGAGTCCGATGGTGGCTTTCGAGCCGGCGGGCGCTGCTAACAGTAGATCCTTTAAGTTCGACGAAAATACTTGTATCGCTTCAGCATCAGCATGCTCACGCAGCTGGGCCAGTAGGTCCATCTCGACATGGAAATAAAGCTTAATTTTCCATGTCCAGCGAACCACTTCATTGAGCCACTTTTCCCCTACGCGACCAACGGCATTGAGGCGCCAATGTGCGGCGATTATATTGATGCAGGGATCGCGCTCGTCACTGTCGGGTATCTGGATACTGATCGAGAGCGCGCCTTCGTTGCGGCCGCGGAACATCGCGAGTGCTCGGTGCGAAGGTGTTTTCTTAAGTGGTTCGCTATGCTCAAAGTAATCGCTAAATTTAGCCCCTTCTTTTTCTTTGCCCGTAATGAGAGCGGCACATAATTGACCTTTATCCCAGAGGAAGTTGCGCAGCTTTTGGATCAGGTCGGCGTCCTCGGCAAAGCGCTCCATCAAAATATATTTGGCGCCTTCGAGTGCGTCTTTCTCGGTTTCGATGCCGCGCTCGGTATTGATAAAAGCGGTGGCTTCAATTTCAGGTTGAAGGTCGGGGTTTGCCAGTAGTACTTCGGCAAGTGGCTGTAGCCCCGCTTCAATCGCAATTTGACCTTTAGTGCGACGCTTTGGTTTGTAAGGTAAATAGAGATCTTCAAGGCGACTCTTGGTGTCTGCGCCTAGAATTTTCTGCTCGAGCTCATCGCTAAGTTGGTCTTGTTCGCGAATGCTATTCAAAATAGTGGCGCGTCGATCTTCAAGATCTCTTAAGTAACGCAGTCGGCTTTCAAGATTACGCATCTGCGTATCGTCGAGGCCACCTGTGATTTCTTTGCGGTAGCGGGCGATGAACGGCACCGTCGCGCCTTCATCTAACAATTTTACAGCGGCCTCTACATTGCGTAAGTCGGTGTTCAATTCTTGAGCAAGGGTCTTAAGCATATGAATCATTAATAAAGCCTGTGTCATTCATGCTGTGCAGCGCACAGATGGGCGCGCGCTTGTGGCAGGCGCGCATTATGCGCAAGGAAAAGAGCTACTGCGAGCCAATGTTGGCTGTTATCTAATATGACACGCGCTTTACTGGGATTTAGCGTGATTCGGCAACTTGTTTTGACTTGCTGGGCGATCACAGATGTTTTTGATTGTGCATATGAAGGTCTTAAGGTTCGCTGCATTACTATGCGAATATGCCGTGTATATACCAACGGCGGCTATGACGGTCTTGGAAGATCCATAGCGCCTGCTGGTCTTGCCGTCGTGCGATAAAATAATCACGACTTGCTGGCGTCGCCCACCAGTTATCTTCGATACGCTCCGGTCCATAAATGAGTTCGAGCTTGCCATTCCAATTCAATACGTCCTGCGTTTCATGGATGGCTTGTGGTTCAGGCAGTAACCAAAAGGGTCGCTGGGCCTCTGGCTTTGAGGCTTGGATGCTGGCTAAGGTGTTGGTGTCGATTAGCTGCGAAGCCGACTGCAATCTGTATTCGGGTAAATGTTCGTCACGGATACCTACATGTTTGACAGCATTGAGTCCTAAACGACTACGCAGTCGATCGATTAATGCGTTAAGTGGCTCACGATTCTGGTCGTTACTGAATAGATCTGTGGCGACATAAATACAAGCCGTTAATTGGTCGGCAATAAGTTCTATGCCTTCGACATCACGCGTTATTTTGATCTGATCGAGTTGTAAGCAGGTGAGTTCAAACCAAGTTTTCCACTGATTATGTGCCTCACTGCTACGTACAATTATAGATATTGCGGTGTCGTGAAAACGCAATAAACGCCATTCGATGTGCTGAGCATCGAGCTGAGTATTGTGCAAAAACAGGCAAAAGCGTTGTAGTAGATCGGTTATTGCTGGATATAACTCTTGTTGGTGACGAATCTCAAAACCAAACCATAAGGCGTCATTAAATAGCTGCGGCGGTATGTAATCTTGTTGCGCTTCATGTTGCACGCCGGTGAGTCGTTGTAGCCAGTGACAAAAATCGCGGCCACAACGTCTACCCAGTGCGGCCATCGGCAGCGCTAACAGCCCTTGGAAATCATAAATACCAGCTTTGCTAAGACTGCTGACGGCCTTTGGGAATTCATCAATTAAGCTGATAGGTAGCGCTGCAATGCGCGTTGAGAGTGGCTCGCCTATATCGCAACCATTGTCGCTATAACTGAGTAACCAAGCGGCTAGACGTGTCTCTGCAATACCGCAGTCGATCTGGTAATCGCGCCGCGCCAAATCGTTTTCTACATGATTGAGTAAGGGCGCTAAGCCACCAAAAAGTGTCAGGCAGCCGCCAATTTCTAATAGTAGGCAGTTGTCTCGCCAGCGTTCTAAGCTGGGTGTAATGCTATAGGCCCATGCCTCGAGCTGTGTTAATGCGCGAGATTCGGCTCGAAGGTCGCGCTCAAATAAGCACGCGCTAGTGCCGTGCAAAAGTGCCTGTACTGTAGCGCTGCCTTGCCCGCTGTATATACCTAGGGCGAGTGCAGCTTCATTAGCGGCGACAACACGTTGCTTGTTCAATACAACAACAGGCTTTTCATCTTCGTGGGATAAACTGTTGAGTGATAGTTGTTCAAAACGCAGGCAGAGCCAAAGGGCCATAAGGACACCAAAATACTGTATATACGTACAGTATTTTGGCGGACTTAAGAAGGCAAGTGTTTACTGAATATTTGTCGATCTAGTATGGCCGTTAATTGGTAAACTATTGCGCTATTATGAGGATGTAGAGTGCTTATTAGGTCCCTGATCTAGGTCCCTGATCTAGGTCCCTGATCTAGGTGTCTGATCTAGGTCCCTGATCTAGGTCTCTGAGCTAGGTGTCTGATCGAAACCCTTTACTTTTAACGGCGAGAACAAAAGCACGTTTGATGCGTGTACAGGAGCCTATTGTGATTCGTTTTAAGCTTTTACCATTAGCCATAGTGGGTAGTCTTGCCCTCGTAGGCTGTACTAAGCCGGCCGATACGCCTGCTACGGAAGTGAGTTCTCCGTCTATTGTAGCGGCTGCGGTTATCTCTGCTGAAGAGCAGCGCCTTAATCAATTCTTCGCTGACACTTATGCCGAAGACATGCAGCGCTATCCTTTTACGGCGAGCTATCTCGGAATCAAAGACAATCATGATCAATGGAACTCCGTTTCCGAGGCTTTTCAGGATGAAACCAGCGCAATTACTGAGGCGCGTTTGGCGACGATTAATCTTTTTGATGAAAGCCAGCTAAGTGATGCGCGAAAACTTTCCTTAGCGTTATATCGCCTCGGCTTAGAACGTTCTCTTATGGTTGATGAGTATCGTTATCACGATTACATCACACACCAGTTTCGTGGCCCTCACACCAGTATAGCTAGCAGCCTCATCAATATTCATCAGGTGAAGGACTTGGCAGATGCAGAGGCTTATATCGGTCGTTTAAATAATGTCGCACTATATTTTGATG
>CAWUXF010000031.1:0-45320 GCA_963926325.1 uncultured Luminiphilus sp.
CCGGTATTTATGCAGCTCTATGGACAGGGCGAGGCGCCGATTACCATCAGCGGCATGTCGGCGCTGGACCACCAGCATTTTCATAAAACGGGAGATGCCCGGCTCGGCTCAGCTGGCACCATTCGCACCGACGTGGATGTGGCCATATTTGATGCTCAGCAGGAAAAATTACCTGCCAATACACTTGGCGAAATCGCCGTTCGCGGCGACGTGGTGATGGCCGGCTACTGGCAGAACGCCGCGGCGACAGAGGCCGCGATGCATGGAGATTGGTTGCTGACCGGCGACATTGGCATGATCGATGAATCCGGCTACCTGTTTCTAATGGATCGATCCAAGGACGTCATTATCACTGGCGGAAATAACGTCTACCCGAGGGAGGTCGAGGAAGTCATCGTTCAGCACCCTTCGGTGGCCAGTGTGGTAGTGGTCGGTGTGCCTGACGATTACTGGGGCGAGGCCGTACATGCGGTGGTACAGCTCAATGTTGGAGCGCAGTGCGCAGCTGACGAAATCATAGCCTTCTGCAGCGACTATCTGGCGGGATATAAAAAACCCAAAGCCGTGGATTTCGTGACTGAGTTTCCGGTCAGCGGCTATGGCAAGATTTTGCGGCGAGAAATACGTGATCGTTACTGGAACTCGCCAGAACCCGGTGTTTAGCACACGTGTGGATCCGCAAACAGGTATGCGCTCATGAATAAAGTGATTATCGGCGGTGTTGGTAATACTCAGTACGGTCGTTTTGTTCAGACCACGCTCAAGCAGCTTTCTCTCACCGCCGTGGAAAACTTGTTCAATGCGAGTGCTTTCACAGCGGCCGAGGTAGAACGAGTTTTTTTCGCCAATGCAGCCGCCGGCATTATGACCGAGCAGGAAATGGTGCGCGGCCAAACACTGCTCAGGGGCCATCCACTGTCCCGCCAACCGCTGATCAATATTGAAAATGCCTGCGCATCCAGCGGTTCTGCGCTGTATCTGGCTTTTCAGGCTATCCGCCATGGTGAGCTCGACTGCGTTGTGGTCGTCGGTGCAGAGAAGCTAAATCACGAATACAAGGACCGCGCTTTTCGGGCACTGTGGGGAGCCACCGACGTCGAACAGACGGGAGCCTATCCAAGTACCGGAAGCTCGCAGTCAGTTTTGATGGAATACTACGCCGCTTTGGCGCGGCAGTATCTCCAGTCGGGACAAGTGACTATCGAAGATTTCGCTCGCGTTGCTGTCAAGAATCGCAACAATGCCGCGCTAAATCCGATCGCCCAGTTCCGCCACCTGCAGACCATCGAGGAGGTTCTGAGCGCAAACGTTATTTCCGATCCCCTGACCTTGCCGATGTGTGCGCCGCTAACAGATGGATCGACAGCGATTCTGTTGTGTTCTGAGCATCTTGCCAGGGCACGACAGGTTCCTCTGATTGAAATAAAGGCCTGTACCCTTTCTGGCAGCGAGGCACCCGGCCAGTCTCCTGTGGTGCCGGCTACGCAACAGGCCTACGCTGCAACAGGCTACGACCCCTGGGATATGGACTTGATCGAGCTACATGACGCCGCTGCACCGGCTGAAATTTTGCAGTACGCTGAAATTGGTCTGTGTGCAATGGACGAAGCCGCCCAGTTAATTCGCTCGGGCGCGACCAGCATTTCCGGCAAGCTTCCTGTCAATACCAGTGGCGGCCTATTAAGCAGGGGCCACGCTCTTGGTGCAACCGGAAGCGCACAGGTGGCCGAGATTTACGACCAGCTCTGCGGGACGGCTGGCGAGCGTCAACTCAAACAGCCCAAACGCGGCATGGCAGTCAATGGCGGTGGCTGGATGGACGGCACCTATATTGTTGCTGTATGTACTATTATTGAAAGCTTAAGCTAGCGACAAGAGAACAAGATGGATGACACGTTTGAGTTAGAAACAATCTTCGCACAGCGAGCAGCCGACGGTGTTGTGCTTATCACCCTGAACCGACCAGAGCATGGTAACGGAGTCGTACCGCAGCTAGCGCGCGATTTCATGGAGTTGCTGGCGGCGCTGGAGCAAGACGATACCTTGCGGGTAATGGTGTTGACCGGGGCTGGCAAGCAATTCTGTGCGGGGGCAGATCTACATGCATTCCAGCGTTACATCGAAGATGAGCTGGCTGAAACCGAGGAGCCGTACAACGCGCGACTGCTCTTTCCTATCACTCAGAAGATTGTACAGTGCAGGTTGCCGGCTATTGCCGCGATCAATGGCGGTGCCACAGCGGGCGGACTGGACTTGGCGCTGGCATGTGATATTCGCATCGCTTCTCAAAGAGCCAAGCTTGGTGAGACCTACATCAAGCTCGGGTTGAATCCGGGCAATGGCGGAAGCTACTTCCTGCCCCGACTGGTTGGCTCGGGTATAGCTGCAGAACTGGCCCTCACGGGAGACGTGATAAACGCCGAGCGTGCGCTGGAGCTTGGTCTGGTCAATCGTGTTGTCCCGCACGATGAATTAATTGCTGAGGCCGTCACCCTGGCCGAAAGAATAGCCCGCAACCCCAAGCTGGCCATCGAGGCAACCAAGCAGCAGTTGCGCAACAGTTGGCATATGGATCTCAACAGCGTGATGAATGCCAGTTTCTGGAGTGTCGCCGCGCTGACTCGCACCCGTGATCTCAAGGAGGGTATCGATGCTGCCCTGGAAAAGCGCAGCCCTCGTTACAACGACCCAGGATCAAAAAAACGTGATTGACGGTCATGCGGTAGTGGATGCCGTTATCCACCCATGGGATATGTCACCGGCCAATCAGAACCCTGATGCCACCCAGCAAATTGAGGCTGTGCACGCCGCACACAAGATGTCCGTCGACGCCTCTCACTCGGACTACATATTGCGCGATGAGGAATTCTTCACTGATGTATCTTTCGACACCGTGGCCCGCGCCGAGTTTGTCGAGTCACCCGTCGACCTGGGCATAATACACTCGCTGCCCAACCTGGGTTTTGGCAAACGGTTTATTACAGACCCGCAAAAAGGCGCCGCTTTTCGCGATCGTTTTCCCGACCGTGTTTTATTCTATGGCACCATCGATACGCCCTCGGCTGATGATGCCATCGCCATCCTGGAGCAACAGGTCCGCGAGCTACAAATCGACGGTCTCAAATTGTATCCCGCATTTTTTTATGACGGTATCGGCGAGGGCTGGCGGCTCGACAGCCATGATTTTGCAATTCCACTGCTTGAGGCCGCCCGCGATCTGGGTATCAAACATGTCGCGATACATAAAGCGCTGCACCTGGCACCCGCTCCGGCCTCGGCTTTCGCCATTGATGATCTCGATTCACCGATGGGGCTATTTCCCGACATTCAGTTCGAGATGGTGCATGGCGGTATTGCCTTTCTGGACCAGACGGTGGAACTGCTGAAAAAACACACTAATTTGTACCTTACTCTGGAAACAACGTTTCAGTTTATCCTGGTCAAACCCGCGGTATTCACCAAGATTCTCGGCACCTTAATTACGCAGTGTGGCGCGCAGCGGCTGTTATTTGCCAGCGGCAACAACCTTGGACATCCGGCGCCACTGCTTGAGGCCTTCAGGGACTTTCAGTTTTCAGACGAACTGCGGGAAAAATATGGCATACGCCAGATCACAGCGGAGGATAAGAGGCTGATTTTGTCCGGCAATGCGCTCGCTCTGCACAATATTGATGAGGCTGATCTGTTGTGCGCTATCAGTGGAGATCAATTCAGCGCGCTGCGTGCAGCGGGCACCCCACCACCCTGGAGCGCTCTGCGATGAGTACTGATGGCCTTACGCGCTCAGATGTTCTGTCCATGCTGGCAACAATACCGGAGCCCTGCGCAATAGCACTGGGGGAGCCTACCAATCTTGTGAGTATGGGGTTGGTAGAATCCATCACGATTTCGCAGTCCTCGGTGGCGGTTGAGCTGTGCCTGACTGATACTGCCTGCGTACACTATCCGGCTATAAAGCACTACATTGCCGATACCCTGCGCGCGCTTGCCGGCGTTACGCAAACCCAAGTGACGATAACAACCGACGTGCTGTGGACCCCCGACCGCCGCCAGACCGACGCCAACGACGACTTGATAGCCAGCCAATGCTGACAGAAACCTACACAGGGCTGAAAGTTCTCGACCTCAGCACCAATATCGCAGGTCCGTTTGCGGCTATGCTGCTCGGTGATATGGGCGCAGATATCATCAAAGTGGAGCGGTCTCCGTCTGGCGATGACACCCGCGCACTGTCGCCGCGGGTCGATGGCGAGTCCACCGTTTTTATTGCGATGAACCGGAACAAGCGCAGCGTGCTGCTCGATTTTAAAGCAGCGCAAGATATGATCCGGCTCAAGCAACTCATTGGCGCGGCAGACGTCATTATCGAGAGCTTCCCACCGGGCGTCGCTGCCAGACTGGACTTGTCGCCAGCGCAAATCCAGACGCTAAATGGCGACGCAGTACTGTGCTCGATTTCCGCTTTTGGCGATGGTCCCCTGGGGTCAGCCATGCCTGGCTATGATGCGCTTGTGCAGGCGGTTTCCGGAATGATGAGCTTTACCGGTAACCCGGGAGAGGCAGATGTACGCATCGCACCGTCGATTCTCGATATGAGCACCGCTATGTGGTCTTGCATGGCCATAATGGCGGCGCTGCGAAATAACGAGAGCCGCCCCGAATTCCGGCATGTATCCCAATGCCTCACGGATACGGCAATCAACATGATGAGCCACCAGGTCCAGAGCTATCTCGCTACAAGTATACTCCCACAGAAGTTGGGCTCGGGAGCACCCAGTGCCGTGCCCTATCGGGTGTATGAAGCGCGTGAGGGATCGTTCATGTTGGCAACTGCAAGTGAACCGCAGTTTGTCCGGCTTTGCTCTACCCTAGGTATGGAGCAACTGGTTGATGACCCGCGCTTCTCGACCATGGCCGGGCGAATTGAGCACCGTGATGCACTCGATGCTCTACTGCAACAGCGCTTCGCCGAGCATGACGCCAGCTACTGGCTGCAGGTCCTGGCATCGAACGGCCTGTCGGTCGGGCCAGTCAACGACCTGCACGAGGCCCTGCAGCTGGATGTTGTGCAAGAACGCAATCTGTTCCTTGACCCCCTCGGCGCACAGGGTGGCCAACCACTACTGCGCAGTCCACTGGACCGCAAGGCGCAGGGGTTGCGACGTCAGCCACCGCGTCTGGGGGAACATTCTGCCGATATACTGGCCAAGCTTGGCAATAGTGCCGACTGGCCCCTGGACGAAACCAGCCCCGAGAGTAGATGAGCTTCCTGATGGGGCCGGAGTGGTCTTCGCCTCGGCCCATGGACCCTGCCGGCACCCACTTCGTCAACATATTCGTTGACAAATGGCGTTGGGTTTGTAAATCTTGTGTCTGGGTAGAGACGCTCAGTCTTTAAAAGTAACTCCGTTTCGCGAGCTGAAGATAGCATGACCACAGAGAGACCGACTTCCCAGCAGGCGCCAGACTGGCTGGAGGCCGCATTGGCTGTTGCCAATATCCCCACTCTAACCTGTATTTTGGTGCAGATGACAGGAGACCGTAAATGGATAGAGGGTGATTATGTTCCTTCCCGTCCGCGGGGCATGGATGACAATGATACCGGCGGGCTGACAGCAGAGCTGCAAACTGAAATTCGCTTGGCAGCCCACGAGCAGATTTCGGCCTGGTTGAGTGGTCAACCGCTGGCGATACCCGACCCTGACGATGCGCTGCTGGTGGAGATGATGGGGGTATCACTGCGAGAAGACATTCCTTCCAGATACGCGCCCATGATCCGCCATGAGCTGGGCCTGGATGCCGACACATCGCGGCTTACGCAAACCGCTCCCGGGCTGCAGCTGCCGGCAGTACCGGGTGCCGCACTGGCCGGGCTGGATATTCCAAACGGCTATTTGGCTGTGATCATCGGCGCGGGTATCTCCGGGCTGTGCGCAGCGATCAACTTCGCCGCCGCCGGCATTCCATTTACGATCCTCGAGCGCAACCACCACTTGGGCGGGGTCTGGTTCGAAAACAAGTATCCGGGTGCGGCCTGCGATGTACCCAGTCATCTATATTCGTTTTCTTTTGCCTCCTACGATTGGAGCCGTTTTTTTGCGTCCAGTGACGAAATTCAAAATTATCTCGAGTACGTGGCAGACACCTTCGACATTCGTCGACATATCCGCTTCGGACACGATGTACAGGCTGCGACATTTGACGAGGACTCTGACACCTGGCAGGTAGATGTCATTGACGACTCGGGCCAACCAGTAAGCGTAATATCGAACCTGCTGGTCAGCGCAGTCGGCGCGTTCAACAAGCCCAAATACCCGAACGTGGAAGGATTGGACCAATTCCTCGGTCAGAGCGCGCATACGGCACGATGGCCTGAGCAAGGGCTCGATTTGGCAGGCAAGCGGGTCCTCGTTGTCGGTAACGGTGCCAGTGCGATGCAGGTGGTGCCGGCCATTGCTGATGACGTTGAGTCGCTTGTTGTGGTGCAACGCTCGCCGCAGTGGGGCGCCCCGTTTCCAAAATTTCTCAAACAGGTACCGGACGCACTGCAGACACTGCTGAGTGAGGTGCCCCTGTATCGCCTGTGGTACCGCATACGGCTGAGCTGGGCTTTTAATGACAAGCTTTACGATGCCCTGCAGAAAGACCCTGACTGGGCCCATCAGGAGCGCTCAGTAAACGCCCTGAACGACTTGCACCGCAGGGGTTTGACCAACTACATCATTGCCGAGTTGGGCGAAGCGCAGCAGTTGCTTGCTGAGGTTGTCCCCCAGTATCCACCGTTTGGCAAGCGCCTGTTAATGGATAACGGCTGGTATCGCACTGTGGCCAGGGATCATGTGCAGTTGCTCACCGGTGCCGTTAACCAGATCGTTTCCAACGGGATACTACTTGCGGATGGCAGCAAAATCGAAGCCGATGTCATCATCTGGGCTACCGGTTTTGACGTAGTAAATTTCCTGGCGCCCATGACCGTGCGTGGCATTGGGGGCCGCGATTTACATCAAGAGTGGCAAGGTGATGATGCTCGGGCTTATCTTGGTACGGTCGTTTCCGGCTTCCCCAACTTTTTTTGTCTGTATGGGCCCAACACTCAGTTTGGCCACGGCGGCAGTCTCATCAGTATCGTCGAGCGGCAGATAAAGTATCTGATGTCGCTGCTGCACAAAATGCTGTCCTCGAATATCGCCAGCGTTGATGTGCGCCGCGAAGTCTATGACGCCTATGCAGCCGAAGTAGATCGCAAGCATGAGAATATGATCTGGACACACCCCGGCATGAGCACCTACTACCGTAACTCCCAGGGGCGGGTCGTGGTGTGTAACCCGTTCAAAATCATCGAATTCTGGGAGATGACGGAGTCGGCAAACCTGGAAGATTATCTGATTCATTGCACAAATAATGGGCCTGTGCCGAAGCGCCCGGAGCATTGATGGACACTCTCGCTGATAATCCTGTAGCAATTGTTACCGGCGGTGCCCGTGGACTGGGCGCTGCCATAGCACTTCGTTTAGCCCAGGATGGCTACGATATCGCGTTACTGGATATCGATCTGGCCGCCTGTGCAGACACATTGGCCGCGATCAGGTCGCTCGGTCGGCTGGCGACCGCCGTGCGCGCTGACGTGGCCGATGAGGACTCCGTTACTGCAGCGGTAGCGGAGGTTAACGACGCTCTGGGCCCCGCCCTGGTACTTATCAACAATGCCGGTCTGATGCGCCCTCGTGTAGCCCAGAAAATGAGCCTGTCCGAATGGAACCTGGTGATCGATGTGAATCTGCGCGGGACATTCCTGATGTCCAGAGCGGTTGTACCAGCAATGCGCAACAGTGGCTGGGGGCGCATAGTGAATATCTCGAGCACTGCTGCCCTGGGGCTGTTTGGTGGCGCGAACTATGCGTCGGCAAAAGCCGGGATACAAGGCCTGACCAAAACCCTGGCGCTTGAGCTGGGGCGTTACGGGGTCACGGTAAACTCGGTAGCGCCGGGCTTTGTGGTCACGGACTTAACGCGCAAGACTGCCGAAGACGCCGGTGTCACTATTGAGGAGATGGAGCGTTCAATGATTGCAGAGATCGCCGTTGGCCGCGTGGGCAATCCGGAGGATATCGCCCACGCCGTTTCGTTTTTTGTGGCTAAGCAGTCGTCTTTCGTTTCCGGACAGGTGCTGTATGTTGCCGGAGGACCGAAAGCCTAAACAGGCGATTTTTCTATTTTCTGTTCGCACAACGTATAGCCGACGTTAGTGGGAATACGCAGAAAAAGGCCTGATGTCTCCTTGTCGAGTCGTGGCGTGACCGGAATCACCGATCTGTCGAGCGAGTCGCTGATAACCTGCGCAACATTCTTGCACAGGCTCATGCGGTGCAAATTACAGATGGTAGGTAACAACGCCGTGAAGTGCCCGCTGTCTATGAGTTCAAGGGCCTTGGCAGGCCGCAGCCAGTTGACGGAAATCGATTCATGGCCGTCCTCGATAGCCAGTTGCTCCAGCGGGGCGACAGCCAGAAAGAAATGTGTATCAAATCGCCTTGGCATAAAGTCAGGCGTGACCCAGTTGGCGTAATGAATCAGCTTGTCGCAGGCCAGTAGCAGGTTTTCCCTCGACAGAAACTGGGCAAGAGAGGTGTCTCCTCCATGAAGCAGGTCGCGGTAATGCGCCAGCTCCTCCGCTCGAGTTGCGCTCACCATTTCCGTCTGCCCTACTTCGCGCGCCAGCAAAATCGCACATTCTTCGAAAGTCTCGCGGATTGCCGTTACCTGCAGAGTCGCCGGCCCACCGGATGCGAGCGCTCTGACGAGCTGTGGAGCCAACTCGGGGTCGTCATCCATAAGATCTACGCGGCCGCCGGGGAAAACCAGAGCGCCAGGCGCAACGCCGCTTTTTTCATGACGTTTCAGGAGCAGAACCTCAAAACCCCCGGGAGCGTCTCGTAACAAGACCAGGGTGGCTGCCTTCTCTAGTGGGGCAACACCGCCGCCGTTGGCACTACTCATTGATGATTGCAACAGCGCGGGTCCATCCTGCCGACGCACCCCGAATCTTACAGGGGAAACAGGAAACCTCAAATCCACTGGCAGGGAGTACTTCCAGATTGTGTAATTTTTCCAAATGGCAGTACCCAATGTCCCTTCCGGCTTTGTGTCCCTCCCAGATCAGACCGGCGTCGCCGGTTTCCTCATAGCGCTTACCCGTATGGACAAAGGGTGCATCCCAACTCCAGCCGTCGGTACCGGTTACCCGTACCCCACGCTCCAGCAGGTACATTGTTGCTTCATAGCCCATGCCGCATCCCGAGGAAACATAATCATCCTCACCGTAGCGTTGCCCTGCGCGAGTGTTGATCAGTACAATTTCCAGCGGTTGAACGTCGTGATCGATCCGTTGGAGCTCCTCTGCAACATCTGCAGCAGTGACGACGTAACCATCCGGGAAATGACGGAAGTCCAGCTTTACACCCGGCTGGTAGCACCAATCGAGCGGCACCTCATCGATAGTAATAGCTCGCTCACCGTGGTCCATGGTGGAAGCAAAATGGTAAGGCGCGTCAAGGTGCGTGCCGTTGTGCGTGATGAGCTCGACTTTCTCGATCGCCCAACCTTCTCCATCCGGGAGGTCAGCCGCTGCCAAGCCAGGGAAAAAGCCGGTGATTTCAGGCAGGGAGTCTTTGTGATCAATGTAATGGATTTTTGGCTGGTATCCAGGCGGGTCGGAAATCACATCGTTTTCAAAGAAAATCGATAGATCAATGATTTGTCGGTTCATGGTTTGGCCCCGTCTGTTGTGCTAACTTCCCACCTCGAGCAATCTGCTCAAACGGGTCACGCCGCTGCCTTCGAATACCTTGCAGGCAGACCCATCGAGATGATGAGCAAACGGGACATCTACATATCGATGTGGCCGTTACTTATTTGGCCTGAGCTGCCTCCTGTAAGTGAGGTTGTCATTTTCCACATATATGTTGAAAATGACAAGGGCTTCTCTCCTGTGATGGGCGCGCTGCGTCCCGCAAGCATGGTGGTAACCAGTCGTAAAAAACTAAAGCAAGGCAGTTTATCAGAGGCGATAGAAATGAAGAGTAAGTCCAGCGGGATAGGACGCCGGCGCGCGGCAGCCAAGGCATACCAGGCTCCCAAGTATGAAAAGCGGCGCGAGGAAATCTACGAGGCTGCTGCGCGTGTATTTAATCGCAAAGGTTTCAGTGGAACGACCGTCAGTGCTGTCGCCAAGGAGTTAAGCATTGATCGCGCTTCGCTTTACTACTATATATCGAGCAAAGAGCAGCTGTTCGACGAGCTAATTCGTGAAGTTTCAGACGCCAACGTGGCGATGGCACAGGCAATTGCCGCGAGTAAGGAATTGCCCTCCGCTAAATTGCGGCAATTGATTGTCGAGCTCATGGAGTCTTATGCCCGCAACTACCCTATTCTCTACATTTACATTCGAGAGGATCTGGGCGATATCAAGGACACACGTTCGGAGTGGGCGAACTACATGCGGCGGGTCAACCGTGAGTACGAGAGGGCGGTGATTGACATTATCCAGGAGGGCTATGAGACCGGTTGTTTTCAGGATGTTGGTAATGCCAAGGTCGTCGCCTACGGCATTATTGGTATGGTGGGCTGGACAAACCGTTGGTTCAAACCAGAAAAAGCAGATATTTCCGCGAGCAAAATAGGTCGCATCTATGCAGACATGGTCATCGGTGGCCTGGCCTGAAATACCTTGCCCACTTAACAGCGTTTCACCCGGTGGCCGGTGTTGGTAACTATGTAATCCGCTTGGTCTGCCTTTGTTATTGTAAATACAGGGAGACACGCTCCATGCTCAAACCAGTTCAGTTGGGAAAAAGTGGCCTGCAGGTGTCGCAGCTGGGTTTGGGGACCATGAATTTCGGTGTGCCTGGGCAGGGTAATCCCCCCAGAAAATAGCGTCGATCCAACAGCTTAATAAGAGACATCGCTGCCACCCTTCTTGACACGTTAATCAACCGCTCAGTGATGATTGCTGTCCAGCTTTAAAAGCGGTGAAAGCACCGCCTGAAGCAACGTTAGATGGCCTGCGGACAGCGCGTCGATGTCCTCATTACCTGCAGAATATATGGGGCTACTATAATCACACCAAGGTTCAAAAAAGAGACTATCGCGCACTGCAAACCAACTTTTTATCAAGAAACCGCCATCAAAACCAACATCGCCACACTGAAAATTAGGTGCGCCTTGGCACTCAAATTTGATATCACATGATAATGTTTCACTTAGCCGCGCAGTATCAAAGTCGCTGTTTGCATTGCTGCCAAACTTGGGGGCATCAACAAACCACATCGCTGAACCAGAATCGGGTGGTGGGCCGTACAGGCCAGCGGATCGAATGCCAGGTGAAGCCGCACGGACAAGTAGGCCCTCTCCAGATCCAGCCGTTAGAAATACTGGACCACCATCCATATCGATAAAACGTCGCTTAGCCGCCTGAGGAAGACTTGCCGCAGTTTTAAATGCGGGACTTCTCTGCGCGAGCCAATGCTTGGTCTGTGCAAGCCAGACATCTGGGCGTAAAGGCCTCTCCTCAATTTCCAGCGCAGCACTCACGCCTTCAGCACGTGACAAATGGCTAGTGAGCAGATCATGCTCCACAACATGTAAACGAGCCGGTATAGATAGCGCGGCAAGCTTCTGTCTCGCATCAAAAGCAATGGCGGCCTGATACCCGTCACGGTAATGATCTCCAGCCTCCAAAAACCCCAAGCAGGTTCGAAGCATGAACGATAGATTCTGGTTTGGAGGAACTAGCCGTGATGTCGATGAACGCTCGTAAAAAGGAAAGAATAACGCCTGATCTCGGATACGGCTCCAGATCCGCATTAAGTGACTACCGTCCCACTCTGCAGCTTGTGGTACCAGGTATTTGCTCAGTAAATGTTGCTGTTCCTCCTCCGAAAAAATAGCCAGGCCGTCCAGAAGCAATGAGGTAACGCGATCTGGTGCACGAAGCGCCAGCTCTGTTGCTATCGCCGCGCCAGTATGCGATCCATAAAGATGGAACGTATCAATACCCAGTGCCGTAATGGCCTCAAGTAAACTGTCGGAGAAATCGGAAATCGGTAGAAAGCGGTCGGCCAGAGGATCGCTAGCGCCATATCCCGGGGTATCAAACGCTATACAGCAATAATCTTGGCTGAGCGCGGTCATCAGCGGGATTAATGATGTGGACGAACGCGGAGACTCATGTAGCAACACAACAACAGGGCCTTCTCCCACCGCACGCCAGTGTATAAAGCGGTTGTCGCGATTGACTACAAACCCACGGCGCATAATCATTTGAATCCTAAGTTATCTGGCGATGCCAAGTGAGCCGGATCTAGATGGGTTTTAATTGCACCGACTAAATCGGCTACTGGCTCAGCCAAGCGAGATCTGTAGGGGTAACTTTTGCCTAACTGCACATGCAGAGCACCCACCGCATCAAGTTCAGACACTAGCTCAGCGCGATATTGCGCAACTAATTCGGTCCGCTTTAATGACACGTCTGTCCACTCCGCATTGTTTTGATCAAAAATATCGCCCGCATGCTTATGTGCGGGGAGTAACGGCGCGGGCCACATAAACATCGGCTCTAACACCGCACATTTCCCAGGCCAAGCCAAGATTAACCAAGAGGTTTCAATATCATTCGCCTCAAACTGACTTTGCTTATTTTTGAAGAATTTGACAGTAGCCGATGCGTAAATACTCAACTGAGATAGCGCCCCGATAGCGTGTACAGGAACCCAGCGCTGTCCCGTTGGCCCCAACATCCCCCTTAAAGAATACGGGCGAGACTGCATGATTGCCGGCAATGCAGCGGAAACTCGGACCGCAGCTTTGTCTAATGCAATCGCATCAACCTGCGATGCCACTCGGCTAGCTTCGTCGGCGCCACCGGCTTCGATAATAACGTGAACACAGGCGGACTTATCTCGAATCTGGCGGGGACCAAAGGCTGACTGCACCAATGATCCCGCGCGCCTAGAAAAATCGCCTATTCCACCGCTAGCGCTAAGACTCTTGAGTGCCGTGTTAATTTTCTCTTTAGTGGGAATTTGAGCGAGATCTGCCTCACGCCGAACAGGCATCGCAATCAGGCGAATCCGCCCAGATAAAAGTGCCAGCTGCGTAATCAGTTCCGCCGAAGCACCCAAGTCATGGACTGCATATGACCTAAACGCCATCGCCTGTGGTATTGGCTCCAGCCGTAAGTGAGCGCGAACGATCGTGCCAAATATACCGCCCGTACCAATAAACAAACCCAGAAGATCAGCACCCATCATTCTGTGACCGCCACATTGGCCTTCGCCAAAATGCGCTGGCCCAATTTTTATCAAGGCACCTTGGGGCGTGACAACATCGACACCAATAACCGCTTCAAGGCCAGCGGGCAGACCCTGAGCAAGCGCACCACCGATGGTAGAGACTCCCCCTGAGATAGGTGGACTCAATGCAACACGCAGCTTTGTGCCGACTAATACATGATCAAGGGCTTTCCAAGTTGCGCCACCTTCCACAGTGATGCAACGGTCTAGTTGTTCCGGCCTGCCAACTGAATTCATTTTGGTTAAATCAAGAACCGCCATCCCGGGACGACTCGGCACCACAGCACTGGTATACGACAGGCCCGCACCGCGATTCACCAGCGCAATACCGTGCTTGTCAGCGACTACCCAAATCTTTTGAACCTGCTCTATTGTCGTTGGGACAAGCACGGCAAAGGGCAAATGTGCGCCAAGAGAGAAGACATCACCAGAAGCATTTAGGCGCTTGTCCTCATCTATATCTATCGTTAAGTCAACCGGCAGCGCGGTTAGAAATGCTGCTTGATTTGCCTGCACTTTAAATTCCCATAGCCGTATATATCAGCGCAACAGGCGTCTTGTTAACCAGCGCCGGTTCGACAAAAAATGGGTTTAGTTCTCGATTTAGTGCTCGGTTTAGTTCTAGGTTTAGTTCTCGGTTTAGTTGCACAACAGAGCCCTCCAGTACGACCTGGGTAATAGCCGCTCGGATACTTCTTCGACTGATGACCACAAAATTGATGGCATTCATCGGGCGAGCCAAGTTTTACACGCTAGCCATTTTATCGAACAGCGCACCTGCGCCGTTTTAGATTCACCACGAGGCAGTGCGCTATTCATTTCGAGTCCGAAATAAACTTAACGCCCACCAGGACGGCGATCAAAATCAAAGAGCTCCAAGGCATTGGACCGCATGATTCTCGCAAAGGACTCGTCACGAAATCCATGATCACGCATCTCACGTACCGCTCGCTCTGGGTCGATCACCGGCCAGTCGGTTCCAAACAAAACCTTATGACTGCCATAGGTATTCATGTAGTGCTTAAGTGCCGCCGGAAGATGCTTAGGTGCATATGCATCTATACCAATATAGACATTCTCATGCTTCCAAGCCATTGCTATCATCTCGTCCGTCCATGGCATGCCAATATGGATGCCAATGAGTTTGAGATCTGGAAAATCAATTGCAATTTGATCCAGTAATATGGGCCTCGCCACAGATGGCAAGCGCACTTCTTTCTGATAAATAAGGTTCTGTCCCACTTGCATCATAATCGGGATATCGAGCTCGACGCATCGTGCATAAATCGGATAGCACACAGCGGCATCCGGTGGCGTTCGAAACCAGTGCGGATAAAAATGCGCGCCGATAAAGCCAAGATCATTAACGGCGTAGTCCAGCTCCTTTAACTGCTCTACACCGCGCGTAGGATCTACACCCGCCAAACCAGAAAAACGATCCGGATACGCGTTGCAGTACTCGGCTATCTGATCGTATGGAATCTCAAAGCTGCCCTTCCAGGCTCGATCTCCCGCGCGGACGGCGATGAGTAAACTGCGCTCAATGCCGGCACGATCCATTCTCCGCAGGTAGTCTTCAATAGTGACACCATCGCGCATATCCTCTGGCATTCGCACCTGAGACATAAACGCATTATCGAAGCCGGTTTGACCTGCTGCCACTTCCTTTGGCGTAAACGCGTTGACGACAATATCAATTGCTCTTAAATCAGTCATATTAGAGATACTCTTCTTGTTCTCGCAGCTTTACAGTTTCTGTAAAAGGTTTTATTGCGTAATGCAGCGCGACTGCGCCAAGCGGAGCTGCAATAGCGCCGACAATCGCCATAGACCAGCCCAGACGATACGTATCGTGAAAGCCATAATCTGTAATCAACGCCACAAGCGTTGGTCCAAAACCAATGCCCGCTAAATTCAGAACGAACAGATATACGGCGGACATCTGTGCTCTCAAACGCATGGGGGTCGCTAATTGAATGGCCGCCGCCGCCGCACCAAAAGGAAACGCACCGAAAAAGAAAAACCCAGCAAACAGGAGACTGCTCTCCCAAACTGAGCCCGCAAAAGGTATGGCGACACATATCGGCAGCAAACAAATGCCCGCTAATCGCGATGAGACCAATGGCGCCGCAAGCATTCCACGGGCTCGCAAAAAGTCGCTATAGACGCCACCCACAATCATGCCACTGGCGCCAAAGACAAGTATCAGCCCACCGAGTAACGGTCCTATTTCACCTGCTGTCATTGAATAGGTACGTATGAAATACGTGGGCGCCCACGCAATAAACGCGTTAAATACCAGTCCTAGTAGGGAATATCCGATGAAGTGCAGGAGAAAAGTTGACGGCTCTGTGCCTATAAAACGAAAAACAGCCAACAGGCCATCATCCTTAGGGGCGGCATCCTTAGGGGCGGCAGCAGCACTATTACGCCGCGTAGGCTCTCGTACTGTCAGCATGAGTAAAGCAACAAGTACGCCAGGCAAACCGACAATAAAGAAAATCAGGCGCCATCCCTCTACGTGCCCAATCAATGGCAATGTAATAGGGCCCATATCGAGCGCCATCTGGACCGCGAGCCCACCAATGATAAAAGCGAGACCCGCGCCCACATAAACCCCAGCCGAATAAAGGCTAAGCGCTAATCCCAGCTGTTTTTTGGGGAACATGTCCGCAAGCATTGAATAGGCAGCAGGAGATAGCGCTGCCTCACCGACACCAACGCCAACACGCGCCAAAAATAGCGTGCTGAATCGGTCCGCTAATCCGCAGACTGCGGTCATCAGGCTCCATACAAAAATCCCGACGGAGATAATGTATTTGCGAGAGTGCCGGTCTGCCAATCTGGCAATAGGTATGCCGAGCAAAGTATAAAATATGGCAAAAGCCAGGCCATGCAAAAGACTTATCTGCGTATCGCTAAGATCCAGCGACGTCTTTATGGGCTCAACAAGTAACGAGAGAATCGTGCGGTCAATAAAAGATACGGTGTATCCTACAAAGAGGATGGCAAGGCCGTACCAGGCATCAAAATCCGCTTTCTCATCGGGTATTACGGACGTGCGTTCCAACTAAGAAGCGCTCCCACGAGGCGATTGCCAAGCGCCTTCAACATCCGCCGTGGTGACTAAATACGCAAACAGCATATCCATTGATCTCAAGGCGATCTCTTGACGATCGTCCTCATATTCAGCAACAGCATCTTTGACAACAAAGGTACGATAGTCCCGCTGACTCGCATCTCTTACGGTAGTTTCCACACAGCAATTCGTTGTAACGCCACATACAACAAGATTCTCAATGCCAAGATTTTTCAAGTTAGCGTCGAGATTAGTACCAAAAAAAGCGCTGGGGCGATTCTTATCAATCATGAAGTCACCATCGCCTGGCGCCAGCTCGTCGATGACCTCAACATCCCAGGTACCCGATATAAGCGTTTTACCATTTTTGAGGTCAGGCACTAGCTCGTGGGCCATCAGCCCACCGTCCATATAATCTGCACGAAACATATATCGGGTGTAGAAAATAGGCAGCTGAGCCTGCCGCGCGGCGCGCACCAACCTAACACATGGCGCTATTGCAGGCTGAAGCCGACTCGCGGGCAAGCCAATCGCGTTAACAGAGCCGTCGTCACTACAAAACCCGTTTTGCATATCGATAACAATTAAAGCAGTGTTGTCGAGGGACGGTCTCATTTTACTTCTCCAATTTCAGCTGAACAAACATCGTCAAATCCTACAATCGGACCCAAGCTATTAGTTCGTTCGGGCTCTCAAAGTAACGAGCCATGTCTGGGGTTCGCCCGGGTAGATAGATACAAATCCAAAGGGCGCAAACGCAAGTGTGGCCGTGTTGTATTCATCGTCCGTACAATTGCGACAAGAAACGCTCAGACTGAAACGATCGTCTGCACTCTCCCAGCCTAAAGATGCTGAAACTAAGCTGATTTCACCAGACTTGCCGAGCACTGTGTTCTGCGGGTCAGTAAAGTGGTCCTCGGTATATTGGTAATCTGCATTTAGGCGCACCTGAGACCCATTTGATAACGGCCAAATATTGGTGAAACCCACCTTAAAAGATGATTCTGGTAATCGCTGGAGCTTGTTACCTAAAGCCCCTGCTACCAAAGGACTTACATCCTTGTACTCTCCATCAGCGAATGCAACGAAGCCAAAAACATCAAGGTTTTCACTGATTCTTACCGTACCCTCGATTTCCAGTCCTTTTATCTCAGCGTTATTCGTGAACACTGCAAAGTTTCCAGTATCGGGGTCAGTAGCACTATTGAAGAGATCCTGATAATCGTAGAAGAAAATTTCCGAGTTGAGTCGAGCTCGACCGTCCCATAAAGAAGCCTTCAGGCCCACCGCAATAGATTCGATAACCTCGGGCTCAAAAGGTAGCACCTGCGTCGGATCATTGGTGCGCGCGGCCCACCCGCCGGCACGGTATCCTTCGGTGTAGGTCGCGTAGCCGTCTAAATTATCATTGAACTCATATTTCAATCCCACCTTCGGCGTAAAGTCGCTGTAATCTAATTCTGTGGGTGTTCCCAGTGCTCTAAGCGTTGCAGAGTTCCACGTGGGCGTTCCGCCTTCAAGAGAGTATCCAACGGGTACGCCGACTGCCGCTTCAATATCGATCGACTTTTCATCCTTGGTATAACGGCCGCCAAATATCAGCGACATTTTGTCCGTCAGCTCGTAAGTACCGTCGAAGTAAATGGCCATGCTTTCTACATCGACGTTGTAATCACGGCCTAACAAACCACCCCCAAAGAACCGGTCAGCGATAAATGAGTAGCTATCCTCATCAAAGTAAAAGATACCCGTCGAGTACTGCAATTTGTCGTTCATTGCCGTACCAGTAAGTTTGACCTCCTGACTGAACTGGTCACTGTCGTTAATCGTGTAGAGCTCAAATATAGGGATGGGGGAATCACTTAAATCCAGGTCCCACTTCTGGTAGGTATTACGTGCAGAGGTAATGGACTGCAAGCTCATCGTGTCAGAAAGCTGCCAATTTATAGTCAGCGCGGTACCGCTCGTTTTAGATTCGTTGAAAATATCGGTGATACTGGATGATTGAAACAGATCATCAGGTATGCCATTTAGGACATTGAGCGCATAAACACCATTTTGATCGCTGGTGCTATCGTCCGCGGTGAAAATAACCTCCACGTCATCGGAAGGCAGCCAACGAAGACCTGCTCGCCAGCCCCAAAAGTCGACATCGTTGACTTCTTTGCCCAGCAGTTCGTTGTTGACATAACCGTCTCCCGTCTGCGAGAGCGCGTTAAACCGAAGGAACAACTCATCTTCTACAAGAACGACGTTCGCCATTCCTTTCAAATTCTTACGGTTAAACTCTCCGTAGCTAAATTCACCAGAAGCCTCGTTAGAATCCTGGGGCTTGGTGGTGACCACATTAATAGCGCCAGCGTTTGTGTTCCGTCCGTAGAGTGTGCCCTGCGGGCCTCGCAAAACCTCGACACGCTCCACATCGTAAAGGCTGAAGTTATTAACACCCTGGCGGGCAATATAAACATCGTCTAGGTAAAAACCCATCGCCGTGTCAACAGTCACGATCGATTCCGTTGTACCGACACCGCGGAGAAAAACTGTCGTCGCGGAACCTTGGCCAACATTATTGGCACCAAGCAGATTGGGAACATTGTTCACCACATCTTTGACATTGAAGGCCTGCCGGCGCTCAATCTCGTTCGCATCAAATGCACTAACCGCCAACGGCACATCTTGTAAGGTGCTCTCACGACGCTCTGCCGTGACAATAACTTCTTCTAGCATTAAGCTATTTTCTTGGGATACCGCACTGCCGGCACCAAACATAACACCCGGTAGAACGAGCCACACGATGGACGATCGTCCACGACCTAAGATCTGTGTTTTCATATCTTCTCTCTCTATCTAACTATGCGGAAAAGCGTAAATTATTAGGCGGATATTTATCAAGTAGCAATATTGCAGACAATAATCAAGTCTTGTAAACACCGCGTTCACATTGGTGAACCAGCCTAACGCGCGCTTTTGGGCAGCTGCGCACGCATCGCACTTTTTTTGACCCCCTAAAAACAGAAGGTTCGAGTGAAGGCGCCAGGTAAGAACAGCGTTTTAATAAGATCTAGGTTCGACTTTATAAGATGACGAAAAACGCACGATCTCTGCCATCAAACGTTTATCGCCCCCAATCGGAATGGCTCGCCGTCGCGGAAAGCCATGACACGTAGCGTCGCTTAACTGGCTCAGTATTTGGCAGCACCACTCAAGCGGCTGGCGTGCGCCCAATATGGCGATAGCCGAGACAGCGCAGCGGCATATTTCATCGTTTTAGGGGTTACGCAAGCACCCAAGCAGAACCATGCAAGCGATTAAAGATATTGAAGCCGCGAGCTTTAGCGGTAGCCGCGACAGCGCGTAGAAAGCGGGCGTCCCGCTGTCGAGCTGATATTTGATCAGCAGCAATAAGAGCGCCGCACCAAAACACCACAAGCTCAATGTGAAGTGCAGCCCATAGGCGCTCTGAAAGGCTTGTTCGAATAATTCTTCGAGTGGGTTCATGGTTTTCAATCACGTCCTTGGCACTTAAAGAATTGCCCTATGACCAAAAGTTTGCCAATTAAAATTTAGCGTATTTATGCTTCTATAGAACGAAGAACGGGCGCCAAAAGCGCCCGTTCTTAAACTTGCTGCTCGCATCAAAGAATATAGACAAAGAGAAACAGGAATACCCAAACCACGTCAACAAAGTGCCAGTACCAGCTCGATGCCTCAAAACCAAAGTGCTCAGCGGCCGTGAAATCCTTACTCTTCACAGAACGGATCCACTGGATTAGCAACATGGTCATACCCAAGGCCACGTGGAATCCATGGAAGCCAGTCAACATGAAGAAGGTTGAGCCATAAATACCCGAGCCTAGCGTCAATCCATAAAGCTCGTAAGCTTCGTAGTATTCCGCGGCCTGCAAGAACAGAAATATAATGCCCAAAGCGACGGTGATGCCGAGCCAGACGTTGAACTTTTTCATGTTGCTGGCAAGGATCGCCGTGTGTGCTACGTGCACAGTGAAGCTGGAAGACAACAGAATCAAAGTGTTCCACAAAGGCAGCCACGCATACCAAGCATGTGCTTCAGCAAACGACATCGATTGGCGTGCTGAAACAAACTCACCATTATTGGCAATAACTTGTGCGTTGGCGCCACCAGCCGCCTCTTGAGGAGTAATCATTGGCGGCCAGGTATGCTGAAAGTCAGGCCAAAGCAGGTAGTTCATTCGACCACCCTCACCTTCGCCGGCAAGCCACGGGCCCGATAAGGTACGCACATATAACAGCACGCCAAAAAACGCCGCAAAAAACATGACTTCAGAAAAAATAAACCAAAACATGCCTAATACATAGCTATGCTTTAGCTGGCCGCTGGCCATGCCCGCTAGGTTTTCTCTAATGGAGGTACGAAACCAACTCGCCAAGGTAAAAGCAAAGACCACCAAGCCGACAATAAGTACCCATGGCGTACCGCTCTCAACACCCGGCTCCCCAAAGGTTATTTCATTCAGCCACAAACCACCGCCAAAGACCGACAAAATCAAGCCAATGGTTGCGCGCAACGCAAGGCTTGAACTATCGGGGACGTAATACTTTTCGTAGCCCTCAGGCATACTTTCACTAGCTGACATCGTTTTTCTCCATGTATTGAAGCCGGAATCCCTCTTTGGGCCGGGTATCATCGTGAGGCAACTGCATCCCTCACCATCTCTGTCACATCAAAAAGGGTATATGACAAAGTAATCGTCTGGATATCCTTAGGAAGGTCCTGATCGATAATAAATTGCAGCGGCATTGCCGTATCGGCGTTACCATCGAGCGGCTGCTGATTAAAGCAAAAACACTCAGTTTTATGGAAATATTCGGCTGCACGCGCCGGTGATATCGATGGAATTGCCTGCGCAACCATATCGTCGGACGTCGGGTTAGCAGCAAAAAAAGTCGTATCATTCGCCGCCCCTGGGTGCACCTTCATCATGGTGACCTGAGGCTTAAAACGCCACGGCATTTCGTCGTTATTTTGCGCAATAAACTGCACGGTAATTGTGCGGCTCTCATCCACAACCGTGGATACCGCCGTGTAGGCAGTGCCATCAGTTTTGCCATTGATACCGAGCACATCGCACAAAACGTTGTACAACGGCACCATCACAACAAAAACAAACGCAAACATGGCCACCGCTACCGCCAGCAGCTTGATGGCGGTATCCATGGTCGGGTTAGCATTTATGCGCATCATCGAGATAGGCTCGCCCTATTAGTGTGCTGGTTCTGCTTCGATCATCGGCGGCACTTCAAAGGTGTGGTATGGCGCCGGTGTAGGCAACGTCCACTCCAAACCTTCGGCACCATCCCAAGTCTTCTCATCGCTGACTTTTTCACCTGCCACGATCGTCGCAATGACGTTGTAGAGGAATAGAATCTGCGAGGCGCCATAGATAAACGCACCTATCGAAGACATCATATTGAAGTCAGCAAACTGCAGCGCATAGTCAGGAATACGACGTGGCATGCCCGCCAATCCAACGAAATGCTGCGGGAAGAACGTGATGTTAAAGCCGATGAACGATACCCAAAAATGCACCTGGCCCATTGACTCGTTGTACATACGACCACACCACTTCGGCAGCCAGTAGTACACCGCACCGGTCATGCTAAATACCGCACCGGCGACCATGACATAGTGAAAGTGGGCTACCACGAAATAAGTATCGTGGTACTGGAAATCAGCTGGCGCGATTGACAGCATCAGCCCCGTGAAACCGCCAATGGTGAACAAAATCAAGAAGCCCAAGGAGAACATCATTGGCGTCTCAAAGCTCAACGCACCGCGCCACATTGTGGTGACCCAGTTAAACACCTTCACACCGGTAGGCACAGCAATCAGCATAGTGGCGTACATAAAGAATAACTCACCCGCAACGGGCATACCCACGGTGTACATGTGGTGTGCCCAAACGACGAATGACAAAAATGCGATGGCAGCCGTGGCGTAGACCATTGACGCGTAGCCAAACAGTGGTTTACGCGAGAAAGTGGGAATAATCTGCGACACAACACCAAACGCCGGCAGAATGATGATGTACACCTCGGGATGCCCGAAGAACCAGAAAACGTGCTGGAACAGTACTGGGTCACCACCGCCCGCGGCCGAGAAGAAGCTGGTGCCAAAGTGTATATCCATCAGCATCATGGTAACTGCGCCCGCCAGTACCGGCATCACCGCCACCAACAAAAAGGCCGTGATCAACCAAGTCCAAACGAATAGCGGCATCTTCATGTAAGTCATGCCCGGTGCGCGCATATTCATCACAGTCGCGATAATGTTGATCGAACCCATAATTGAAGACACACCCAAAACATGGATGGCAAAGATAAAGAAGGTCACTGAAGGCGGCGCATACGTTGTTGAAAGTGGCGCGTAGAACGTCCAACCAAAGGCAGGAGCTCCACCTTCCATGAACAACGTCGAAGCCAGCATCAGGAAGGCCGGTGGCAAGATCCAAAAACTCCAGTTATTCATTCGCGGCAGCGCCATATCTGGCGCACCTATCATCATTGGAATCATCCAGTTAGCCAGGCCAACGAACGACGGCATAATGGCACCAAACACCATAATTAGGCCGTGTAAGGTTGTCATCTGGTTAAAGAAAGCAGGCTCTACCAGCTGCAAACCGGGCTGAAAAAGCTCGGCGCGGATAATCATGGCAAAGCTGCCACCTAGAATAAACATAGCGAACGAGAACCACAGATACATCGTGCCGATGTCTTTGTGGTTAGTCGTGAACAGCCAGCGTGTTAGGCCCTTGGCCGGACCGTGATGATGATCGCCCATCTAAATTATCTCCAATTAACCTTGTTTGTGCTTAACAACATCAGCGGGCTGAATAATGTCACCCGTGTTGTTGCCAAATGCATTGCGTTGGTAAGTCAGTACAGCCGCCATATCAACGTCGCTCAATTGACCGCCGAAAGCCTGCATCGCCGTACCCGCAACGCCGCGAATGCCCACGTCAAGATGCCGCGAGACATCCCCAAGCGCGACGGCGCTACCGGCTATAGCGTTGCCGACACCACCTTCGCCATTGGCGCCGTGGCAAGCCAAGCACTGACCGTTATAAACGGACTCGCCCTTGGCCATCAGTTCGTTTAAGCCCAACTCCTGTGTAGACATCGCCGCCTGTGCGTCCGCATCCGCGCGCTTAGCAGCACCCCAAGCATCGTATTCATCACGACTTACAACATGAACCACAATAGGCATGAAGCCATGATAGGAACCACATAGCTCCGTACACTGACCGCGATACAGGCCCTCTTTGTTAACCTTTGTCCACGCTTCGTTAATGAAGCCGGGAATTGCATCTCGCTTCACCGCAAGCTCAGGCACCCACCATGAATGAATCACATCGTTTGCTGTAACCAAGAAACGTACTTTGGTATCAACTGGAATCACGAGGGGCTCATCGACCTCAAGCAAATAATTGGGATTTTTCTGCTGGGTATTATTGATCTCGCTCTGAGGCGTCGCCAAACTGGAGAAGTATGAAATATTCTCGCGATTTTCGTCGAGATATTCGTACTTCCACTTCCACTGATAACCGGTGACCAAAATATCGATCTCTGCCTCGTCGTTATTATAAACCTCTAGTAAGGTTGACGTAGCAGGCACCGCCATCGCAATCAGTATAAAGAAGGGCACAATCGTCCAAGCAATCTCCACTTTGGTGCTTTCATGAAAAGTGGATGGCTTATAGCCCCGAGACTTGCGGTGGTAAATGATCGAGTAGAGCATCACACCGAAGACCGCAACACCAATGACCACGCAAATGATCAAAATCAGCATGTGCAGGCCGTAAATTTCAGCACCGATGTCGGTAGGTCCGGCGGACATATTGAGCTGATTGGTCGCGGCGCCGGCCAAGAGTGGCAACGCGAGCGCCACCAGGCTTACGGCTGCCAGCATAAACTTCTTCAATGACATTTTGTCTCTCCAGGGGTTCTACAGCGGGGGATAAGTCCGCACTACTCATCGCAGGCGCGCGGCACTAACCAAGGTCCATCCACGCGCGAGCGGCGATTATAACCAAAGACCTTCAAAATCACAGGGTTAGCGAGAGAATCTTTAAAAATTATCACTATTAACAGATTTGGGTTCGCGCGGTCATCCTAGATATAGTGGTGATAACCCGCACCCATACTATATATAGACATATGACTATTAAACGCGTTATTCGCTGTCTTTGGGACTTCGCGGGTCGAGCAAGCGCACCGGCTCGGCGGCGGTTTCAACGCGGCGCGCAACGGGGCGCGTCACACGCGTCGGCACTGCTTCGGGGCCAGCAGTTGGACGAGCGTCGCTAAATCCGCAGTCGATACACTCTCGCGTTTCACCATCAGCGTGAACGACGATTCGATCCATCGCAGCACAACGAGGACAGACCGCACCAGCAATAAAGCGCCGCGGCTTGGCCGTTACCTGATACGGCGCGCTATCATTAGATTCACTATTGTTGTCAGCCATTGTTCTTTTCCTCTTTAGAGTGCGAGATGATAGCAACTTCTATCATCAACACCTGTGCATCACCGCATTTTTGGAGACTTCATGCATACCGTTAGCTACCGAGGCGAAGACAATATACGTGCATATCTAGATTTTGAGCCACTGCTTGGCGCCAGAGTCATGATCGATCCTAGCGCGGTTGTACTAGGGGACGTTGAGCTTGGCGATGATGTCAGTATTTGGCCGCACTGTGCGGTGCGAGGCGATATGCATAAGATCCGTATCGGTGCTCGCAGTAACATCCAAGACAGTTCGGTACTCCATATCACTCACGCGAGCGATTTCAATCCCGATGGTTGGCCGCTCATCATCGGCAACGATGTGACCGTCGGACACCGCGTTACGCTTCACGGATGTACATTAGGGAGCTTCATCTTAGTCGGCATGGGAACCATCATCATGGACGGCGCTGTCGTGGAAGATGAGGTGATGATCGCTGCCGGCACCCTGGTCACGCCCGGCAAACACTTGGCAAGTGGCTTCTTATATGCAGGCAGTCCCGTTCGGCAAATGCGGCCTTTAAAAGAAAGCGAGCGTAAATTTCTACGCTACAGCGCACTGAATTACAGTAAATTAAAAGAAACGTTCCTATCGGACTAGACTTACGATGCGCCGCCATGGCAATACTCAATCCGCCAGCGGCTGCCGTAATTGCTGGATAATCGGTCGTGTAGCAGGGCGTTTGCCGCGCCACAAATAATAGCTTTCCGCCGCCTGCTCAACCAGCATCCCCAGTCCGTCCGATGTCGCCCAAGCAGCCTGACCAGCCGCCCAGCGCATGAATAGGGTCGGCTCTGAGCCATAGACCATATCGTAACAACAGCATCGCTCAGTCAGAGTAAACGATGGTAACTCAGGCATTTCGCGTGCTAATCCTGCACTAGTGGCATTTATCACCAAATCAAAACTTTGTCCGGCGAGCGCGTCGTAACCCCCACCCTGAATCGAGACACCCAAATCATCGAACTCCATGGCAAGCTGCTCAGCCTTAACCGCAGTTCGATTGGCAATAAAAACCGACGCGGGACGTTCATGCAGCAATGGCTGCAAAATGCCACGTACTGCGCCGCCAGCACCCAAAATTAGCGTGCGCCGGCCGTGAAGCTGCCAACCACAATTCGTTACCATGTCGCGGACTAAGCCAACGCCATCCGTGTTATCGGCCCGCAACCCACCAGTGGGAAGCGGCAGCAATACATTGGCCGCCTTAGCCCGTAACGCGCGATCACTGACTTCTTCCGCCAAAGCAAAGGCGCGCGCCTTAAAGGGCGCGGTGATGTTGAGTCCGGCTCCGCCGGCGTCAAAAAATGCGCTGACCTTGTGCTCGAAAGCATCGAGCTCAACACCGATCGCCCGGTAGCTCACCGCCTCCTCAAATTGGGCGGCAAAAGCCGCGTGAATAACCGGCGACTTACTGTGCTTAATGGGCTGGCCAAACACGGCGTACTTATCTGCATTGGCTGTAACACCACGCTCATCGCCCACTTCAGACATAGGCACCTTATTCTTCTTTAGCAAGGTACGCTCTCCGTAGTCTCAGCCAGCCAATTCTTAGGCTTTAGGTAATAATTTAGCAATAACGCTTCCGGCGTGTTCGGCTCGGGATGATAGTCATACTCCCAACGAACCAAGGGCGGCAGAGACATCAAAATCGCCTCAGTCCGGCCATTAGACTGCAATCCAAAAATGGTGCCTCGATCATAGACAAGATTGAATTCCACATACCGACCGCGCCGGTAAAGCTGCCACTGGCGCTCTCGCTCACCCCATGGGTCATTCTTGTGCTTCTCAACAATCGGCACATAAGCCGGTAAAAAAGCATCGCCCACGCTTCGCATAAACTCGAAAGTTTTATCAAAACCCCACTCGTTTAAATCATCGTAAAACAAACCACCCACACCGCGGGGCTCATCACGGTGCTTAAGATAAAAGTAATCATCACACCAAGATTTATAGCGCTCGTAAACATCATCGCCAAAAGGCGCACAAGCCGCATGGGCCTCACGATGCCAGTGCTGTGTATCCGCTAAATCGCCATAATAAGGCGTCAAGTCAAAGCCACCGCCCATCCACCAGACCGGTGGCTCACCGGGCTTTTCGGCCACAAACATACGAACATTGGCGTGCGATGTCGGAATCATAGGGCTATGTGGGTGAATCACTAACGAGACCCCGAGCGCGCGAAAGCTGCGCCCTGCCAATTCTGGACGAGCTTGCGTGGCAGACGGGGGCAGGCGAGCGCCAGTGACATGCGAGAAATTGACTCCAGCCTTTTCAAAGACCGCACCATCGGCCAATACGCGGCTGAGACCGCCGCCGCCTTCTGGTCGCTCCCAGCTCGTGCGGGCGAAGTCTTGCCCGCCATCGATAGCGGCCAAGCGCACGCAAATCCGGCTCTGCAAATCTCTGAGATACGCTTCTACTGCGTCAAAATCCATATTGGCCTCTGTTTCGGTTCCACAGTCATTATCGCACCCGTATTATGCCGCCATCATATAGATGCTGGGATTTTAGGCCAGCTTAGGCGCGCAGCACTTCGCCCGTTGCCGCACGGCGTATTGTTGATGGTTTTGCGCTGAGGTCAACCGACCCTCGGCAACGGGGAAACTTCGGACCAAAATAACGCGCTACCTGAAACGCAAATTTAGCCGGCAGTGCGCCGCTTGGATTTGCAGATGTTGAAACAAGCGGGTGACCAACTGCCCGGCAGAGCGCGATCAGCGCCGGCGCAGACGTGACGCGAACAGCCACTTCATCACTCTCACCCGTAATCCAAGCAGGAAAAACATCGTTATTGGGTAATAACCAGGTATTGGGTCCCGGCCAACTTAGCGATAGCTCACGATGGACACTATCGGAGATCGTGGCCAGTACCGGCGCCAGCTGAGCTTCGTCAGCTGCGGCAACGATCAAACCTTTGGTAAAATCACGTCGCTTCATTGTCAGTAATTTAGCCACCGCCGCAGGGTTAAATGGGTCACAAGATAAACCCCAAACCGCCTCTGCAGGGCAGGCAACGACTTCACCAGCGGTTATTCGAGCAGCCAATTCTGTGGTTTGCATATTAATCACCTTTAACGGTCGCTATCGGACACCTGCTTGCTAAACCCGCATCGATTACTGGCAATGACCATTCGTTGTCTCTTCGCCCAACCGGCGCGTTAGTGTAGGCAGCGAGCCCCGCACCAGCAAGCAGCGATAAACAAAATCGTTCAATTTAATCGACGATAACCCACGCCCACCCGCTCGATGTAACCCGACAACTCTAAACGCCCCAAACCAATTCGCGTATCCGCTACCGACCACATTAATGCTGAGGCGATAGTATCGATACTGTGCTCTGCATCACCTAAGTGCTTGAGAATTTTGCTTGCGACCTCTGAAACGTTATCCATCGTCGTTTGACCGCCTGGCGAGCGCAATTGACTACGAGTCAAGTGTGTCGAGTCAGCCGGTGGCTTGTCAAAATTTAGTGGCACCAGAGGCGTCTTAATCAAGGCTGAGCTACTTTGTTGCGCAGCGACTTCCAAAGGGCCCGCTAGATCGTCATGCAGTGCCAACTGCCCCGACATGCCCAGGCCGAGCTCAGTGATTATATCCTCTGGAGATAAGGCTAGGCGGGCGCCGTCCGCCAGCAACGCGCGACATCCTTCGCCGCCGCGGTGATAGATTGACCAAGGCAGCGCAAAGACGTCTCTACCTTGCTGTGCTGCCGCGGTCGCGGTAATGAGCGAGCCACTAGGCCTGCCCGCCTCAACCACCACTGTACCCAATGCAAGACCCGAGATAGTGCGGTTGCGCCGATGGAAATGTCGGCTATGGGGTGTTGCGCCAGGCAAAAACTCTGTCACTACCGCGCCATGATGGGCGATCTCACGGGCCAAGTGGCGATGCCGGGCGGGGTATACGGTATCAATTCCGGTCGCCATAACCGCCAAGGTACCGCCACATTCATGCAGCGCACCTTGATGAGCCGACCCATCGACGCCAAGCGCCAAGCCACTGACAACGGTCAGTCCCGCTTGTGACAGGGCCGCGGCATATTCTGTCGCCGCTCGGCGACCGTCGATTGACGGCTTACGCGTGCCGACTATCGCAACCGACAAAGACGACAAGCGGGTCACATCGCCGACGACAAAAAGCCCTGCAGGCGCATCGACACACTGGCGCAAAAGTGGCGGGTAATTAACATCTGCAAGGGTCACCAGCTGGATTGGCAATGAGACATCTACACCGTTAATGATATAAACCGGTGGGGCAGCTATTAGATCTCGGCGCAAGCGCTGAACAATCTGAGGCGGAAGGCTTTGGGGAAAACCGAGGCCGTCGATCAAGTGCTCAAGGGTCACACCCGCGGCAAATACGTCTCGACGAAATTCAGGTCGCAATGTTGACCAGCTCAATAAGTGGAGCCAGCGGCCATCCGCACGTGGGTCTTCGCCTAAAAAATAGGGCATACACTCATCCTTGAGCTCATTAGTGGTCGCGGTAACGGCCGTTAAAACAGGTCGCCACAAGTCTAAATATGTGGAGTGACCCCCGTTAATACCGCCTTACAACACCGTCTTTATTTTCCCCCAAAAGCGTCCTTGCTTTTGCGAGTATATTCACCGTTAAGGCTAAGGATTTTTAACCTTGTCTCCCACGGACAGCGGCCTACTTGCCTTTAATACCAAAGCAAAGCTCGCTTTTTCATAGACGGTAAATACCATGAGCAACCCGGCTCGAACGTCGGGTAATACGACTGATTCATTGAGAATTGGATCTCGAACAATCTCGCCCGTCTGGTAAATAGCCAACACATCGCCAACCGTAAGCGCTTCGCGGCTGCCTTTATTCAGGGTCACGATGTCCAGCGCACCGATTTGAGTAACACCACCATCTACGGAAATCATATAGCCGTCTTTAATTTCGGATGCGGGGGGGTGGGGCTCAAAAAACGCCGACACAATACCCTCTTCCGTGGGCAACAGGCGATCGCTAATCCGCACTTCTTCAGTGACGCGGGTGACCTCAAGCTCTTTAACATCTGCATCGGTAAACGTCTTACTAGATGGGCTCAATAGTGAGGCGGTGCCAATATCTTCAGCCTTAAGGCCTAAAACTTCTTGGCTAATTGGATCGACAATAAACTCGCCTTTGCGCAACACGCTAAAGGTTCGATCGCTGGCATCAATCGGGCCGCGACCGTAAATACGGTCGCCCAAACTACTGATCAAACGCCCTGCATCACCGGCGATAATATAAGCTGACTGGTCAAATATGAGCGGATCAACGACACGATTGTTGCGTAAAAACCCATCAATTTGGTCGCGCGGGATAGGCGGGATGGTCGAGTTCAGTGATTCACTGCGCAAGCTCGGTGATAGTTTCACATCACCACGACTACTCAGACTGAGGCGTGGACGGCCATTCTCCCAGCGCAGCGCCAGTAGGTCGCCCGGATAAATGAGATGCGGATTGTCTATTTGAGTATTGTTATCCCAGAGCTCGGGCCAGCGCCAAGGCTCTTTTAAATACATGTCGCTAATATCCCAAAGGGTATCGCCGCGCTTAACGATATAGGTCATTGGCACATTAGCGTTAAGCTGTACCGTATCAGGTTGGCCCTGCTCTGCGTGCACCACAACGGCGCACATCAAAAATGCCCACGCCAACACGAATGAAGGCAAACTATGCGACCTTGTTAACATTCTGCTGATTGCTTGAAGACTGGATTTCACCCGGCAACTCCCTTTGAACCTAATTCATTCGACCGATATGCTCGGCCCACCCGCAGACATATTTTTTCAACGACCGTCTTACGCTCGTCAACCCAGCCATTGGCCATGACAAATCAACACTTTCTGATACTGTCCGCGTTATAATGGCAGTTTGCGGCGAGGCGTGCGGCGAGGCAAGTGCATTTCTTGTCAGATAGCATCTTTTATGGCACTGCTTACACTACGACACTTTTAACAAACAACAGGTATGTTATGGCTCTGTTACCCATTCTCGAGTTTCCCGATCCGCGACTCCGCACCAAAGCGGTGGCGGTTAATACCGTCGATGGCCGGATCAAGAAATTAGTCGATGACATGTTTGACACCATGTACGACGCACCCGGCATTGGCTTAGCGGCCAGTCAGGTTGACGTGCATGAGCGCGTAATTGTGATTGATATATCGGAAAATCACGACGACCCACTGGTGTTTATCAACCCAGAAATTACCATCATTGAGCCCGAGCTTGGCACCTACGACGAAGGCTGTTTATCAGTCCCTGGGTTTTTTGAGGCTATTCATAGACCCCAGCGCGTTGAAGTTACCGCGCTAGACCGTGACGGCAAATCTTTCACTAGGGTATTGGATGATTTGCTGGCCGTTTGCCTACAGCATGAAATCGACCATCTCGAGGGTAAGTTATTCGTCGATTACCTCTCACCAGTTAAACGACAGCGCATACGCGGCAAGCTTGAAAAAGCCCACCGACAGCAAGCGTAGCGGATGGCCAATTCTGATCGCATCATCTTTGCCGGCACACCTTTATTTGCTCAGCTGCATCTGCAAGCACTGATTGATGAGGGCGCCAATGTTGTCGCAGTCTACACCCAACCTGACCGCCCAGCAGGGCGAGGTAAGAAGCTGCAGCCATCACCGGTAAAATCTTGTGCTGAGGCCGCTGGGCTTCGTGTATTGCAACCGCAAACGCTGAAATCCGAGGCCGCCCAAGCAGAATTAAGGGCGCTTCAAGCAGACATTATGGTTGTTGTGGCATACGGGCTGATCTTGCCACAGTCGGTACTCGATACCCCCCGTTTAGGCTGCATTAATGTCCACGCCTCGCTGCTGCCAAGATGGCGTGGCGCCGCCCCTATCCAGCGCGCTATCGAGGCGGGTGACAAGAACTCAGGCATTACCATTATGAAGATGGAAGCCGGTCTAGACACTGGGCCAATGCTTGCCAAAGCCATCATTGAAATTTCAGCCCGTCAAACCGGCGGTGAACTACACGATGCGTTAGCGGCAGTCGGTCCGGCGACGCTCATCAAGGTACTCGATGATTTTCCACGGCAGTGGGCGCAGGCTGTCGAGCAGAACGATAAACTAGCCAACTATGCACACAAGATCACCAAAGACGACTGCTTGATCAACTGGCATTTGCCAGCAAGTTTGCTAGCACGCAAAATTCGCGCCTTTAATCCAGCACCGGTTTGCTTTAGCCAACTGAGCGACCAGCGGGTCAAAATCTGGATGGCCGAAGCCGTGGACAACGCAACACCAGTAACACCAGTAACACCAGGAACAATTATTCAGGCCGACCGCAACGGGCTTATTGTCGCCTGTAGTGAAGGCGCTTTAAACGTCAGCCGCGCGCAATTCCCCGGCGGCAAACCGCTCGCCATCGTCGATTTACTCAACTCGCGCGCCAAAGCGCTGGCCCCAGGCCAGCGCTTTGAGACGCCAAACTCGGACACACCATTGTGAGTGATACCCCCAGAAATACGCGTCGCCATTCGGGGAAACGGCGCCCGAACAAGGCCTCCAAAACAACCAAAAACCCGTGGTCTAAATCGTTATCTGCTCGAGCCGAGGCAGCAAAACTAATAGCTGAAATTGAAAGTGGGCGCTCACTTCAAAAAGCGATGCCAGAAGCGCTCGCGCGCCTTCAGCCAAACCATACGGCACTGCTGCAAGAATTGGTTTATGGCGCACTGCGCGAATGGCCAAGACTTAATGCCATAGCCAATGCGCTAATTAGCAAACCTCTAAAAAGTAAAGATGACGACATCAAGGCACTCATCGTGCTCGGCTTACATCAACTATCCGCCATGCGCGTACCCGCCCATGCCGCTATCTCGGAAACCGTGGCCGCCTGCCGAGAACTCGATAAATCTTGGGCCTCTGGATTTATTAACGGTGTGCTGCGCAACTTTCAGCGCGAACAAGCCCGCTTAGAAGCGGATCTAGATACAGCCGCTACCCTTGCGCTGCCGCCTTGGCTCTACCAAGAGTTGTGCGATCAATGGCCTGAGCAGGTCAATGCCATCGCGGCTGCCTCTCGCAGCCATCCGCCTATGACCCTGCGGGTTAATGCCCTACGGGGCAGCCGCAACGACTATCTCGCCTTACTCGCTGCCGCAGATCTCGAAGCCGAACCGTGCCCTATAAGCCCCTGGGGTGTGACCTTAAAAATGCCAATGGATGTTGCGCGGCTGCCGGGCTTTACTGATGGACTGGTCAGTGTTCAAGATGAATCTGCGCAATTAGCGGCACACATTTTGGCCCCGGTAAGTGGCGAGCACATTTTAGATGCCTGCGCAGCACCCGGCGGTAAAGCCTGTCACATATTAGAGATGACCCCTGAACTCGCCGAACTGGTGGCCTGTGACAACAGTCACGCTCGTCTTACTATGGTCACGCAAAATACTGAACGCCTAGGATTGCCGGTAACCTTGCTACATGACGACGCAATTAAACCCAGTGCAATACTCAACAGCAGATCCTTCGACGCCATTACGGTCGATGCCCCCTGTTCGGCCACCGGCGTCATTCGCCGTAATCCTGACATTAAAATCCATCGCAATCGCGATGATATTTTGACCTTCGCCGAGCAACAACAAGCGCTTCTCTCGGGCGTCTGGCCACTGCTAAAACCAGGCGGTCGGCTGCTCTATATAACCTGCTCAATATTGCGCGAAGAAAATGATGATGTAGTGGCTTGGGCGCTGAAGTATCTGCCCAACAGTGTGCTTCAGCCCATCGCAGGCGAGGGTTTGGCCGCGACGGCTCACGGCGTACAAACCCTGCCCAGCGCCACGGGAGGCGACGGTTTATACTTCGCACAGATCAATAAAGCCGTCTAGGCTGCGACAAAATTCGCTTTTTCGCCAATAGATACTTACTAAGCGGGTCGGCATTGTTTATGGTGGCTTCGCGTTATAGCGAAGGGGTAACAAGTAATGAAAATCATTATTCTCGGCGCCGGACAAGTTGGCGGCACACTGGCCGAGCATCTCGCTGACGAACAAAACGACATCACGGTTGTCGACAGCCAGCCAGCCACCTTACGTGCACTGGCAGAACGGCTTGATATACGCACAGTTCAAGGCGACGCGGCCCATCCCAGCACACTGCTCAATGCAGGCGCTAAAGATGCGGATATGCTCATTGCAGTGACCAACAGCGATGAGATTAATATGCTCGCCTGTCATGTCGCGTTCACGCTATACCGCACACCAACAAAAATTTCTCGCATTCGATCGGCAGATTACCTGCTGCATGCAGAGGCGCTGTTCAAGGCCGGGGCCATTCCAGTTGACGTGATCATCGGCCCAGAGCAATTGGTTACCAACAACATCGAGCGACTCATCGCCAACCCAGGCTCCTTACAGGTGTTGGATTTTGCTGAGGGACGCATTCGCCTCGTTGCCGTGAAGGCTGTTGCTGGCGGGCCAATTGTCGGAAGGGAGCTGCAGGAAATTCGCGAACACATGCCAAAGGTTGATACCCGGGTGGCCGCTATCTTTCGCAAGTCTCAGGCGATCCTTCCTGCAGGCGATACCGTGGTGGAGCCCGACGACGAAGTATTCTTTATTGCCGCTCGGGAAAATATTCGCGCTGTCACCGCCGAGCTTAGAGAAGTCGATGAGCCATACAAACGGGTCATGATTGCCGGCGGCGGCAATATCGGTGCCACACTGGCCAAACGACTTGAACGACAATATCAAGTAAAGGTCCTCGAGCTCTCCTATGATCGTTGTCGCGTACTGTCGGAGCTGCTCGAAGAAAGCATTGTATTACATGGCAGTGCCAATGAGCCTCAGCTATTACTGAAGGAAAATATCGAAAACACCGATGTATTCTGCGCACTAACCAACAATGATGAATCAAACATCATGATGTCGATGCTAGCAAAGCGTCTCGGCGCAAAAAAAGTCATCACACTCATCACCAATTCGGCCTATGCTGACCTCGTCGGCGAAGAGATTGATATCGCCATTTCTCCACAGCAAATCACGATAGGTAGCCTGCTCACCCATGTGCGTCGCGGTGATATCAGCAATGTGCACTCACTGCGTCGGGGTGCGGCAGAGGCCATTGAGTTGATTGCCCACGGCGATGCCAAATCGTCAAAGATCATTGGCCGTAGACTCGACCAAATCAAAATGCCGTCGGGCGCGAGTGTGGGTGCGATTTTGCGGGGCACCGAGGTGATTATTGCGCATAAGCACGTTGTGGTAGAGCCCGACGACCATGTCATTCTGTTTTTGACCGATCGCAGTCAAATTTCAGCGGTTGAACGATTATTTGCCGTCGGCTTTGGATTCCTTTAATGCATATTGGCGTCTCTATCAGAATCATTGGCGTCCTGCTCATGCTTTTCAGCTGCGCCATGCTGCCATCCCTGTGGTTCGGCCTGATAGCGGGTGACGGATCATCCGACGAGTTCTCGCTATCCTTTGGGCTAACCGCCTTCGCAGGGCTTTGTTTGTGGCTGCCGACGCGGCACTGTAAAAGTGACCTTTATATCCGAGATGGCTTTTTGGTCACGGCGCTATTTTGGACAGTCCTCGGAATTTTCGGGGCGCTGCCTTTTTTCTTGAGCCAATCTCTGGACATGAGCGTTGCTGATTCAATTTTCGAATCGATCTCGGGACTAACCACCACCGGCTCTACCGTTATCGTCGGCCTCGATGAGCTGCCCCGCTCGATTTTATTTTATCGCCAACTGCTGCAATGGTTAGGTGGTATCGGCATTATTGTCCTCGCCGTCGCCATTCTGCCGATGCTAGGTATTGGTGGCATGCAACTGTATCGCGCAGAAAGCACCGGGCCGTCTAAGGACAGCAAGCTAACGCCGCGCATTACGGGTACGGCAAAAGCCCTCTTTGGTGTGTACCTGGGCCTAACTATCGCCTGTGGCATTTGCTATTGGCTGGCAGGAATGACCGTATTCGATGCTGTTTGCCACGCTTTTTCTACCGTCGCAACCGGCGGCGCCTCAACCCACGACGCCAGTATGGGGTTTTTTGACAGCGAAGTTATCTTATCGATTTGCACCATTTTTATGGTTCTCGGTGCGGTCAGCTTTGGCCTGATGTTTTTGGCGCTGCAACGTCGCGATCTCTCGGTCTTACGCAACGATTCAGAGACCACATTTTTTAGTTGGATCTTGCTGCTTGCCGCGATTGTCACTTGCATCACGCTCATTATCACCGAAACCCTACCCTTCGAGGAAGCGGTGGTACATGGGATTTTTCAAACCGTATCGATCGCGACAAGCTCAGGCTTTACCACCCAAGATTTTTCGATCTGGCCTGTTTTTCTGCCCTTTTTATTGCTAATGCTATCGTTTATGGGCGGCTGCGTTGGCTCGACAGGAGGCGGCATGAAAGCTATGCGGGTACTGCTAATTTTCCGCCAGGGGATGCGCGAATTAAAACAGCTGCTGCACCCCAACGCGGTGATTCCGCTAAAGCTCGATTCTCGGCGGGTGCAGCCGGCTGTTGTCAGCGCTGTATGGAGCTTTTTCGCGGTCTATATGGTCAGCTTTGTCGCGTTCAATTTTGTCATGCTGACCACCGGTGTCGATTTTGAAACGGCGTTTTCATCGGTGGTAGCGACCATGAATAATCTGGGTCCAAGTCTTGGCGCGGTATCTACCAATTACGCCAGTATCAGCGAGGTCGGTAAAATCACCCTCAGTTTAGCGATGCTCATGGGTCGACTCGAAGTATTTACCGTTCTGGTGCTCTTCACGCCCACATTCTGGCGACCTTAAACCGCTCAGCTCAAGCTGCGTGCGTCGCGCACCACGTCATAGGCGGCCGATATTTCTTGAGAGCGCTCGGTGGCTAACCTAATTAGGTCGTCGGGGACGCCCTTTGCAATCAATTTGTCCGGATGATTTTCGCTCATCAGCTTACGATAGGCTTTTTTCAACTCCCCATCAGTCGCCGACGATTTAACACCCAGCGCGGTGTACGCATCGGCTAGCTCATCACGGCGAGGCCCCATACCCGCGCCCGCGCTTGATCGTCCACCTGTGCTGTGGAATCGCGCCTGTGCGGCGAGCATATTAACGAGTTGGTCAACCTGTGCCGCAGGCATTCCCAGCAACGCTGCTACTCGATGCAGGGCTTCGCGCTCACTGGGTTGCAGTACCCCATCAGCCAGCGCCATACTGGCCAAAAATGCAAACAACGTTTGCTGCAGCTGGCGCCGCGGACCCACTTTCGCGGCAAACGCCGCGACCGTTGTCGCTGGATCAAAATTATCTTGAGAGCCTTCTTTAAACCGCTGGATCGCTACTTGACGTTGTGTTGGACTCAATCGCAACTGCCTAAACAGGTTCTCGGCCTGGGCCACTTCCGCCGCTGAGACCCGGCCATCCGCCTTAGCGATATAACCCGCCAGCGTAAATGTCGTGTCAAAAAACTGCTGCTGCATCAGACGCAAGGCATCGGGGCTCGACGCCTGAAGCGCCTGCCATAATCCTCGGTCAAAGGCATGGCCTATCGCCAAACCAAATAGCAAACCTACGGGGCCAAGCGTCAGCAAGCCAATAAGACCCGCTATTAGTTTGCCGCTGAATCGTTGCATCTACTACTCCGTGCGCGCACGCGGCGCTTTTAAATTTTGATAATGTCTAACGCCGCCTTGAGGGCGCGTCCGATAACGCTTGTACGACCATTGGTACTGGGTGTCCCAGCCGCGCAGTAGCCGTTCGACCTCGCTGTTCATGGCGGTGAGTGCCGTCGCCAAATCGTCGCTGTGCAAATCTTCAACGGGCGCGATATAACGCAACTTAAACCCGCCCGGTACGCGCATTGCCGCGCCCATTAAGGGAATAGCACCAGATCGATTAGTCAAATTACACGCCAAGGAGGCAGTAAAACACTCGACACCCATGAATGGTACGTTCATACCAGCATTTAGTTCGTCGGGCACCTGGTCGGGCAAAATACCAGAAACCCCACCACCCTTAATGTTTTTCATCAAGGCGGCCAAGCCCCGCGGTGTTGTGGGCACCAAGCTGCCGCCGCTGTTTTGGCGAGCCCTATGCACTAGCGACCCAAATGCTGGGCTCTTTGGCGGTTTAAACAAGGCGACTAATTTGCCCTGGGTCGCTAAGTGCAAGCCAAGCATTTCCCAATTACCCAAATGCGGGCCAAATACAATAACGCCTCGGCCTGTAGCCAGTGCTGCCGCCAAGACATCTGCGCCCTCGACGTCAACAACTAATTTAGACACCTCGCGCCATGGCTTAGCCCATAAATGGCCCATCTCTGCTATTAGGGCGCCCGTTTCCGCTAAACAGCCACGCACCATCGCGCGTTGATCTGTGCTGCTCAGCTCTGGATAAGCCAGCTCAATATTACGCTCGGTAATCAGCCGAATGCGGCTACCTGTGGCGTAATAACAGCGGCCGCACCAACGGCCCAACTGACGAGCAGTCTCCAGCGGTAGTTTCGCACTCACCCACAAAGCGCTGCGCGCCAGTGCAAGTATCAGCTTATCTTTGACGCTGATTTTGTCTGGGCTGCTAGGATCAATGTGTCGCTTTTGTATCACGGTATGTCCAGATTTGGCATAGAAGCATAATAGAGTGCGTATTATGCCGCGACAAACGGCGTTATACTAAGCAGCAAACGCATTTCTGGAAGATTTCGTGACTCCCAAGACTTTTCAAGAGCTGATTCTGCACCTACAGAGCTTCTGGGGCAGCCACGGCTGCGTCATACTCCAACCACTCGACTTAGAGGTGGGCGCAGGTACCTTTCATCCGGCAACTTTCCTGCGTGCGCTGGGTCCAGAGAACTGGAATGCCGCCTATGTGCAGCCCAGCCGCAGACCCACCGATGGTCGCTACGGAGAGAACCCGAATCGACTGCAACACTACTACCAGTTTCAAGTGGTCATGAAGCCCTCACCCGCCGACTTTCAGTCACTCTATATAAATAGCTTACGGGAGCTGGGTGTTGACCCGTTAGTCCATGACATTCGTTTTGTAGAAGACAACTGGGAGTCACCGACGTTAGGTGCTTGGGGGTTAGGCTGGGAGGTTTGGCTAAATGGCATGGAGGTATCGCAGTTTACCTACTTTCAGCAAGCCGGCGGCCTCGAGTGTTATCCAGTGACCGGCGAGATCACTTATGGGCTTGAACGCATTGCCATGTATTTGCAGGGTGTTGATTCGGTTTACGACCTCGTTTGGACTGAGACTCCCCAAGGCATCGTGACCTACGGCGATGTCTTCCATCAGAACGAAGTAGAAATGTCGAACTACAACTTCAATGAGGCGGACGTCACGCACCTGTTAGCTACGTTTGATTTCTGCGAACGCGAAGCGCTTCGTCTCACTGAAAAATCACTGCCATTACCCGCCTACGAACACGTCATCAAAGCATCTCATGCGTTCAACTTACTCGATGCTCGCAATGCCATTGGCGTCACTGAGCGACAGCGTTACATTTTACGGGTGAGAACGCTGGCTAAAGCGACTGCCGAGGCTTATGTAGCAGCGCGTGCCCGCGCTGGATTCCCACAAGCCGACGCCGATCTCCGTGCCGCAGCACTGGAGAAATTTTTATGAGCTGTGCCGATCTATTATTTGAATTGGGAACCGAAGAGCTACCGGCTGGCCAATTGACAACTATGGCCGAGGCATTGTGCGACACGCTCAGTAACAGCCTGACAAGCAAAGGGCTCCAGTTTAAGTCCAGCCGCTGGCTGGCCACGCCAAGGCGCCTGGCAGTTTGCATCACAGGGCTGACGTTAACCGCGCCCGCCGTTGAGCGGGAGCTACTCGGCCCACCCGTTGCAAGCAGCAAAGATAAAGACGGTAATTGGACACCAGCAGCGCAGGGCTTTGCACGCAAACACGGTGTTACGGCTGAGGATCTGATTTCCATCGACACCAACAAAGGCCAGCGGCTTGGTTTACGTGTGGTCGAGGCCGGCGCAATCGCCAAAGATGTTCTACCCGAGCTCGTCCGTTTAGCGGTTGCTGCGATTCCCGTGTCCAAACGCATGCGCTGGGGGCGTAGTCGTGACGAGTTTTTAAGACCTGTGGAATGGCTAGTGCTTATGCTGGGAGAAGAGGCGCTAAAGCTATCGCTCTATGGCTGTGAGGCTGGCCGAACTAGCCGTGGGCATCGCTTCCATCATCCCGCTGACGTCGTGCTTGCCACCGCATCAGATTACGAGCATCAGTTGCTTGAAGCAAAAGTAATCGCTGACTTCGATAAACGCCAAGCAAGCATCAAAGCACAGGTCGAGACGCTGGCAGATAAAGCCGGCGCACGCGCAATCATTGATTCCGCGCTACTGGCTGAGGTCACAGGTTTAGTCGAATGGCCCGTCGCGCTAATGGGGAGTTTTGATCAGAAGTTCCTGAGTGTGCCCACCGAGGCCCTGATTTCATCGATGAAGGTGCACCAGAAATATTTCCATTTGGTAGATCAAAGCGCGCAACTGCTGCCCAACTTTATTACCGTCGCGAACATCGAGAGCACAGAGCCAAGCCAGGTGATCGCAGGTAATGAGCGCGTGATAAGGCCGCGCCTAAGTGATGCCGCTTTCTTTTTTGAAACCGACAAAAAAACCCCGCTCAATGCCCGTCTAAAGCGTCTAGAGGGTGTCGTTTTTCAAAAGCAACTGGGCACTTTGGCGGATAAAACCGATCGTATCGTCGGCCAAACGCAGCAGATCGGCACTATTTTCAAGGCCGATCCCGACAGCAGTGGCCGTGCAGCTAAGCTCTGTAAGTGCGACCTAGTATCGGAGATGGTGCTCGAATTCGCTGATTTGCAAGGTGTCGCCGGTGCGCATTATGCACGGCACGACGGGGAAGGCGATATCGTAGCTGACGCCATCGAGCAGCATTACTGGCCCCGCTTCGCCGGCGATCAGCTGCCTGTTTCTGCCGATGCTCGTGCAGTCGCATTAGCGGATCGTCTGGATACCATGGTCGGTATTTTTGGCATTGGTCAAATACCTACGGGCTCGAAGGACCCCTTTGGCTTGCGCCGTGCTGCACTGGCCATCATCCGTATTCTTATTGCACAAAAAAATACCGTCTCATTAAACACGCTAACCGCTTGGGCCCAGGCGCAATATGCGCCCGGCGTATTAAGCCCAACAGCAGGCGCCGATGTTGTCGCATATATTATCGAGCGATTGCGGGCTTTTTATGAAGACCAAGGTATCGCCGTCGAGGTGTTAAGGGCGGTCACTGGGGTCGGTATTACATCCCCTACGGAAATTGATGCACGCGTGCACGCGCTCAACGCCTTTGCCGACACTGAGGCGGCAGGTGCACTGGCTGCAGCGAACAAGCGGGTCGCCAATATTCTCGCCAAGGCAGACCAAACAATTGCTGGCCAACCCGACGATGCGGTTTTAGTAGAAGTAGCGGAACGTGCCTTGTTCGCTGCCCTTCAACAGACTGAAGCGGCGTTAGATCCTTTGCTCGATCACGAGAATTTTGCGGGAGCGCTCAATGCCTTGGCCGAGTTAAGAGCGCCGATTGACGCGTTCTTCGACGGCGTAATGGTGAATGCTGACGATGCCGCACTGAAGTTAAATAGACTGAAGTTGCTCGCCGCATTACGTGCGCAGTTTTTACGAGTAGCAGACATTGCTGAAATGGCGGTTCGCTAGCGGTGTTAGATAACGCAGGATGGATAATTGCCACAGCACTGCTGGCCAGTGCTGTCAGCTGTGGATTTGTCTGGGCATTGCTGCAACGGCAGCTTCGAGAAAAAAGCCTTCAGCTTAATCGCTCAGCGAGTGAGCGAGATACCGCCGTAGCACTTCAAGCGGCGCTGCAGGAACAAGCCCAAGCACAACAACTAGACCTCAATAACGCACGCGCCGAAATTCAGCAGCTATCGGTTAACAACCAACAATTAGCAACCCAGCTAGACGAGCGGGAACGCAGCTTACGCGAACAACTCAGTCAATTTGAGGTCAGTAAAATGGCGCTCAAAGAAGAGTTTGAAAATCTCAGTCAGAAAATCCTAACCGGCAGAGATGAACAACTCAGGGCGAGCAATCAGCTGAGCATCGGCGCCATACTGAAACCGCTGGAAAAACAGATTGAAGGCTTTCAGAACAATGCTAATCGTGTGCACGGAGAGTTTCTCAAGAATACCGCGTCTCTCGAGGCGCAGATAAAAGCACTTGAGGGCGTTGGTCTGTCGATGAGCACCGAGGCCAACACGCTGAGCCGCGCCTTAAAAGGTGATAAGAAACTTGTCGGCTCGTGGGGCGAGGCGCAGCTTGAACGAACATTAGAGCTCGCCGGCTTAAGGCCAGGTGAGCACTACGACACCCAGGCGAGCTTTAAAGATGAAACGGGTAAGCGTGCAATCCCTGATTTTGTACTTCGCTTGCCCGATAACAAAAATATGGTCATCGACAGTAAAGTATCACTGGTTGATTATGAGCGCGCTGTCGGTGCAGATACCGATATAGAGCGCGACAGCGCCTTAGCTGCGCACACCAAAGCCGTCAAAAATCACATCGACGAATTGTCTGCAAAGGATTATGCCAATTTACCCGGGATGGCGAGCCCGGATTTTGTGCTGATGTTTATGCCGGTTGAACCCGCCTACATAGAAGCAATGCGTCAAAGCCGAGAACTGTTTAATTATGGCTACCATAAAAATGTAATTATGGTTTCACACACCACACTGATGCCAATTTTGCGCACCGTTGCGAACTTGTGGATGATTGAGCGTAGTAACGCCGAAGCACAAGAAATTAGCGCGCGCGCCGGCGATGTTTTCAACGCGGTTTGTGTGATTGCTGAGCGCTTAGAAGCGGTCGGCGGCTCTTTGCAGGCAGCGGGTAACCATTACAATAAAGCCGTCACTGCGCTGGTGGGTCGTCAGGGCCTCTATGGCAAAGTCGAGCGCTTCCAAACGTTATCTGCAAAGGCCAATAAAACGCTAACCACGTCACTAAAGCCTATTGCCACAGACAACGATGCGAGTAGAGTCGGCTTAATGCTGGAAACAGAAGCACGGGTTGAAGAAAGCGCAACGCTTGACGTGGAGCCAGCTGCGGATCATTGAGCGTAGTTCCACAGCCAGCAACTGATATATACGCAGGTCAGCGCTCAGCAACTGAGTCACCAACCCTTAAAATAACCTAGTCCCATGAAAGCCAATGGCGCCTGAACCTAAAGCCGCCCCCAGGGATAACCATCAAACGTCTAGGTTTGCCACCGATAACGCATTCTCTTCAATAAAGGCTCGTCGCGGCTCAACATCGTCACCCATTAGCGTTGAAAACATCTGATCCGCAAGAATCGCATCTTCAATAGTGACACGCAGCATTCGGCGCACCTCCGGATCCATAGTGGTTTCCCACAACTGACCTGGATTCATCTCACCCAAACCTTTGTAGCGCTGAATGCCATGCCCTTTGCGTGCTTCTGTGAGTAACCAATTAAGACCTTCCGAGAAATCCCGGGTTTCTAGACGCTTTTCCCCGCGCTGAAAGTAACCACCAGGCTGAATCAAATCAGTTAGTTTTGCACCTAAAGCAACCAGTTCAGCATATTCCTTAGAGGTGAAGAAACCATATTGAAGTGCATAATCAGTGGCTATACTGTGTGACACTTGGCGCAATACTGGGTAATACAAACCGCGCTCTGGATCCTTGCGCAACAAAGCCGTATAGCTAGTACCACTTACTTTAACCGTAAGTAAACGCTCGCTTACTGAGTCGGCGTAAGCCTGAACCGCGGCCTCATCAGCTAAATCTTCTAAGCTCATCGCGGACAAAAATGGTAACTGCCAAAGCAGCTCGGGCGGGTATACTCGAGACAAGCGATCAATCATCGCTGCAGCTGACTTATAATCATTAACGAGGGTTGCCAGACCCGTGCCTTGAATTGCCGGCGCATCTTCATTGACGAATAGCGAAGCATTGTCGAGGGCGCTAGTGGTTAAAAACTCATCCATGGCCGCCTCGTCTTTCAAATACTGACTTTGCTTGCCACGGGTAACACGGTAAAGCGGTGGCTGTGCAATATAAATGTGGCCACGGTCTAGCAGCTCGCGCATTTGCCTAAAGAAAAAGGTCAGCAATAAAGTTCGGATGTGCGAACCATCAACATCGGCATCCGTCATGATGATAATGCTGTGATAACGCAGTTTGTCGGCATTAAACTCGTCCTTACCAATACCACACCCTAAGGCAGTGACAATGGTGCCGACTTCCGCCGAGCCCAACATTTTGTCAAAGCGCGCTTTTTCAACGTTTAGAATTTTTCCTTTTAGTGGCAAAATCGCCTGGAATTTACGGTTTCTACCTTGCTTTGCCGAACCACCCGCCGAGTCTCCCTCCACCAGATACAATTCGCAAAGGGCTGGGTCACGTTCCTGACAGTCCGCCAATTTACCGGGCAAGCCAGCAATATCTAATGCGCCTTTGCGGCGCGTCATATCGCGTGCTTTTCGCGCCGCTTCACGGGCGCGTGCCGCATCGATCATTTTTCCAATAACCAGCTTCGCTTCCGTTGGGAATTCGAGTAAATAGTCGGTAAAAAAGCTCGCCATAGTTTGTTCAACGGCAGTTTTCACTTCACTAGAGACCAGCTTGTCCTTAGTTTGAGATGAAAATTTGGGGTCGGGGACTTTCACAGAGATAATCGCGGTCAACCCTTCACGGGCATCATCACCCGTGGTGTTAACCTTGGCCTTTTTAGCCATGCCTTCCCGTTCAATATAGCCGTTAAGCGACCGCGTCAACGCTGCGCGGAAGCCGGCCAAATGCGTGCCACCATCGCGCTGAGGAATATTGTTGGTATAACAGAAAATATTTTCTTGGAAGCTATCATTCCACTGCAAAGCAATCTCAACACCAATACCGTCATCTAAATCGGTCTGAAAATGGAAAACACGATTGATTGTCGTTTTGCTTTGATTCAAAAACGCAACGAACGCCTGTAAGCCACCATCGTAGCAATACAGCTCCTCTTGGCCGCTACGCTCATCTTTTAAAAGTATTCGCACGCCACTGTTTAAAAATGCCAGCTCGCGCAAACGCTTACCCAAGATGTCAAAATGGAACGCTATATTAGTAAAGGTCTCCATAGACGGCTTAAAACGAACGGAAGTGCCAGTCTCCTGAGTGTCACCGACAACGGCCAAAGGCTCGTCAGGCACGCCGTGCCGATAGATCTGCTCATACAACTTGCCCTGACGACGAATATTTAGCTGTAAGTGCTCCGACAGTGCGTTTACAACCGAGACCCCAACACCGTGAAGCCCCCCCGAGACCTTATAGCTATTATCATCGAACTTACCGCCGGCGTGCAGTACTGTCATAATAACTTCAGCAGCAGAAAC
>CAWUXF010000032.1:0-93659 GCA_963926325.1 uncultured Luminiphilus sp.
TCGCGAACATTACCCGGCCATGTTTCGCATAACCAATAAAAGAACAGACGTGCCCAGTGGGCGGCTATTTCAGGACGGACAGCAGCCTCAGACCAGGGCATCTCCTGTGGCAGAGCATCCCGAGCTAATAAATGCCGCGCGATGGGCCCCAGATCCTCAAGCCGCTTGCGCAACGGCGGTACGTCAATCGTAAAAGCCGATAAACGCTGGCGCAGCGCGTGTCGAAACTGACTGCGGTCATCGATAGCAGCATCGGTGGCGGCGATTACCCGTACGTCAACCTGTAGCGGGCGTCCACCCACCACTTGGACTTCACCCTGCTGCAAGGCTCGCAGCAACTGGGTTTGAAGTATCGGTGGCGTGTCGCCAATCTCATCCAAGAAAAGCGTACCGCCATCCGCCGCTTGGAAATATCCTTGCCGGAGTTGCGCGCCGGTAAATGCGCCTTTTGCTGCGCCGAATAGCTCGCTGGCGGCGAGACCATCGGGAATTGCCGCCATATTGACTGCCACTAAGGGCTTACTGGCACGTGCGCTCTGTTGATGGATCGCCTGAGCAACTAACTCCTTACCAACCCCAGACTCGCCTAAAATTATCGCCGGTAAATGGCTGCTTGCCACCGCGGCAATAAGGCGGCGCAGCCGCCGTGTCTCAATCGCAGCACCAGGCAGTAGCTCGCTGGGAATTTCATCGGGTAATTGCTTTGCTTTTGAAATAGCGAATTCATCCATATCGAATTCAGCATGTTCAGATAGAGAATCATGTTTGCGAGAAAGGGTACATTCCTGCGCCTGCAGCTGTACTTGACGCAAAAAAAGCACCACCCCATGACCCAGTCGTATGGGCAGACCTGCCTCACGCTGCTCGGGCGACACGGTGATTGATTGCACGGCATGTGCACCCAGCCGGCAGTCGGCACTGCCCACCACCTCGAGACAAAGGGCGTCGCGCTCTAAAGTGAAGCGCAGTGCGGCACGACTAACATATGGCTCCAACAAGGGAATGCCATCACTGAAATCGGGTGTTTGTCGACCGATAGTGAAACGCGCTCGCGGGGGCTCCTTTAGGAGTAGTGAATCGGGTTGTGTCGATGTCACCGGCCACATTAGCAAATCACTAAAGGCACCAATGCGTTCAGCAGTTGGGTGATACACAATAGTAAGCCGGAGGGAAAAGCAGTCTTGATCTTGCGATTCCGCCTGTGTGCGAAGTGCTGGCTGTGTTTTTAAAATAGACGGCATAAGGACACTGCTGTTTTTTTACAGTCAGTGGCTGACCATAGCCCTTCAGATCGTCTTTGTCAGCTACGAACGGTGAGTTTCTAAATCAAAAAACCACCGCCGAGCCGGCTGATGAGCTCAGCAAAAGAATGAGTCCGCGATTAAACGATGCTTTATGACAGCAGCATTGCCACCAGAGAGATAATAACTACCCAGATCGCAGTAGCGCGCTTCAATGCGCGATCTACCGCCTCAACCTGCGCAGCGGGATCTTCGCCATCGGCGACAAAGGCCGCCTCGACACCCTGTATCAATAGCTCATCGGTCTCGACATCTGGGTCGAGCGCGAGATCGACGATTAGCGATCGCGTTTGATCAAAATTCCCCGCCAAAGCAAAAGTGATCAGCAATAACCGCGACGGCAGCCAATCGACAAGATGCCGCAGCGAGCCAACTGGCACCCGCCGATTCGTTGAAGACAACTGAATTAGGCGATAAGCCACCGCCCATATCGGACCCAAAAGTACGAAATAAAATGCCGCCGGAAACCATCGCTGAAAACCTTCGTAACCCAGTGAGCGCGCGGCAACTCGACCGAAGGCATCGATGCTCTCCGCTTCGGCTTCACCACCAATGCTCTCTAACAATAAGCTGGCACCTTCGTTGTCTCCCGTGCGGCAGCGCGCCAAAAAACGCTGCATAAGCGTGGGGAAGTCGCTGCGTCCAAAAGCAAAGAACAACGCCGCAGTGCCCAACAGCAGCATTGCCGCACCGCCGAATAAGCCCGCCGCAATGACATAGATCAACCCAAACAGGGCACAGGGCACAACCACCAGCAGCACAAAGCCCAACCAAAATTCTGGTTCCAGCGCATCTACGCGCTGCTGCAGCGCTCGAAACCATCGATCCTGATGCAACGGTCCGCCGGCACCCAGCAACATATAGAGACCAGTGGCAGCAATAAACGCGAGATACGTCATACCCTTATCTCCCTCTGTTGAACGTGATGTTTGTCAAATCTTCGCACTGCCCTACCCCTGATTAGTCAATAGTGTCATTAACAGACCCTGAAATCAGCCTACTCAAATCTCTAAGCAAGGCACGCGAGTCCAGTCAAAAGCCGGCCCGGGATCAGTTTTACGACCAGGCGCGATATCACTGTGGCCTACAATAGCATCGCCAGTGATACTCGGGTAAGCCCTTCGCAGTGCAGTAACAAGCTGAGTCAGTGCATCATACTGCGCTGTTTCAAAGGCTTTATCATCGGCACCTTCCAGCTCAATACCGATACTAAAGTCGTTGCAATCGTCTCGCGAGCGCCATTCAGAAACCCCCGCATGCCAGGCGCGGGCATCTGTGCTCACGAACTGGACGAGTTCGCCCTGCCGCCGAATCAGAAAATGCGCCGAAACCTCTAGTGAACAGATCGTTTCAAAGTATGGATCCGCGGACGGATCTAGGCAGTTGGTGAACAGCGCTTCGATATGCTCACCACCAAAACAACCCGGTGGCAGGGAAATGTTATGTATCACCAATAATTCCACCACCACGCCAGCCGGTCTCGCGTTAAAATTCGGCGATACAACCGGTCGTGCGGCGGGCAACCAGCCGTCAATAAGCGTCCATTGGTCAGTATGTGTGTTCACGGGTTAATCTTAGCCTATCCTTAATGTTATTTGCTCGGAGTCTTTGCACATGATTAGCCTGCAGTATATTCAGCACATTGTGCAATTGGCCCTCGAAGAGGACATCGGATCCGGCGACATCACCGCAGCACTGGTGGCTGACGACAGCACCGCAAGCGCGCGCGTCATTACGCGAGAACCCGGCGTGCTCTGCGGCACCGAATTCGTCAATGCAACCTTTTTAGCACTGGACCCCGCGCTGAGCATTAGCTGGCACAAAGCCGATGGCGACACGCTCGCGGCCGGCGATCTATTGTTCACTGTCTCAGGTTCGGCGCGCCATATTCTTACTGGCGAGCGCACTGCGCTTAACTTTCTACAGCTACTGTCTGGCACAGCCACACGCTGCAAGCACTATGCGGACCTGGTCGCTGACACCGATGTAAAATTACTCGACACGCGAAAAACGATTCCCGTACTGCGCCTGGCGCAAAAATATGCTGTGCGTTGTGGCGGCTGCTACAACCACCGCATTGGTCTTTACGACGCTTTTTTAATTAAAGAAAATCATATCCATGCCTGTGGCGGTATCGCGGGCGCAGTGCATGCTGCGCGACAGCACAGTCCCGGGAAACCTGTCGAGGTTGAGGTCGAAAGCTTAGATGAATTAAATCAAGCGCTGGCTGCGGCGGCAGATCGGATCATGCTCGACAACTTTAGCAATACTATGCTGCGCGAGGCTGTCGCTATTGCCGCGGGTAAAGCCGAGCTGGAGGCGTCGGGTAATGTCACCGAAACCACACTACAAGCGATAGCCGATACCGGCGTCGATTTTATTTCAATCGGCGCACTGACTAAGGGCGTTCAGCCCTTGGATTTATCGATGCGCTTTGACGACTAATGATGTAACCGATGCGCGGCGACTAATACGCCATTGCGATCAGCGTAGAGCCAATCGCCAACCTGTACAGGCACCTCAGCCAAGCGCAATGGCACGTCTCGGTCACCAACATCCCGCTTGTCGGTTTTCTGCGGGCAGATTCCAAGAGATTTAACACCGATATCAATTTCGTCGATCACTTCCACATCGCGCACAGCGCCGATGACCACCACACCCGCCCAGCCGTTGCCACTGGCGAGTTCAGCTAAGCGATCACCCAGCAGCGATCGATGCAGTGAACCGCGACCGTCAACCAACAACACTCGCCCCGCACCTGGCTCGGTCACTGCCTCAGCGACTCTTGAATTATCTTCATAACACGCCACCGTCGACACCGGACCCGCAAACTTTCGACGCAGACCAAAACTCTGCCACTGGAAGGGCAGCACTGTGGCTTCGGTATGCCCGTCCAACAAATCAGGTGTGGTGAACTCAATGCGTCGCGTCATAGCAGCTCCTTAAAGCCAATCTATAGGGTAGTCTTCTACGGTACTGGCTGCGCCGATAATTGCGCCGTAATGGCCCGCGCAACGCGGCAGTATGTTCGCACCATAAAACGCCGCGGTACCCAACTTGCGATCATAAAATGGATTCACTTCACCGCCAGCTAGCTTTTCAGCCGCCACCAATGCCGAGCGACCCAGCTGCCAAGCGCCAAACAAATATCCGGTCTGCATTAAATAGTCAAATGCACCGGCAAAAGCGGCGTATTGGTTATCGACCAAGTTGGCTAGCACATGCTGTGTCGCAGCCACATGGTCTGCTAATGCGTCGTTAATCGCGCTGCCAAGTGCCTGCAATTGGCTGTGCTCAGCGGCCGATAAGGTATCCGCCAGCTCACGAATTTCGTTCTGCACCGCCTCCATGGTAGCACCGCCATCACGACCGACTTTGCGGGTAATTAAATCTGCGGCCTGAATACCGTTAGTACCTTCATAGATGGAGGTAATGCGTACATCACGAAAATACTGCGCGGCACCGGTTTCTTCGACAAAGCCCATACCGCCGTGCACCTGCACACCTACCGATGTAATTTCTTGCCCAAACTCTGAGGACCACGCCTTGATGACGGGAATCATTAAATCGATGCGGCGTTGCTGCGCAGGTCGATCAGCTTCAGACCCGTAATGCGCAAGATCCATAGTGACCGCTTCCGAGAAGGCCAATGCCCGCATCGCCTCTACCCCGGAGCGCATCGTCAGTAACATACGTTTGACGTCTGCGTGCTCGATGATAGGGACACCGCCCTGGACGCGCTCACGCGCGTAGGCCACGGCCTTTTGATACGCCCCTTCAGAGGCGCCAATACCTTGTAAGCCCACCTTTAGGCGAGCTTCATTCATCATCGTGAACATGCAGGATAAACCTTGGTTTTCCTCGCCGATCAAGAAACCAATGGCGCCATCGTTATCACCAAACGCCATCACGCAGGTCGGACTGCCATGGATACCCAGCTTATGTTCGGTCGATACCGGGAACACGTCGTTGCGTTCGCCCAAACTGCCATCTGGGTTGACCATAAATTTAGGTACTAAAAATAGCGAGATACCTTTACTGCCCGGGGGCGCATCGGGTAGGCGCGCCAAAACCAAGTGCACAATATTGTCGGTGGCGTCGTGATCGCCCCAGGTGATGTAGATTTTTTGACCAAAGATTCGATATTGATCACCCTCGCGCTCTGCGCGACTCTTCATCACCCCCAAATCCGAACCCGCGCCGCTCTCGGTCAGGTTCATTGTGCCAGTCCATTCACCCGCGTGAATTTTTTCGAGGTAGATCGCTTTTAAGGCATCACTGCCGTGTGCTGAAATCGCCAGCGCAGCGCCAGAGCTTAAGAAAGGGGCCAGAGCGAAGGCCATATCGGCGCCATTCCACATTTCGCAGGCAGCGGTGCCATATAGTTCAGGCAGACCCTGCCCGCCGCTTTGCGCATCGGCCGTAATGCCCACCCAGCCGCCGGCACCCATTTGCTGCAGTGCTTCGGCATAACCTGGAGAGATAGACACCTTACCGTCTTTGCAGCTGGCCGGGTGCATGTCAGCGACCCGGCGCAGCGGCGCCAGCACATCGGCTGCAAACTTGCGCCCCTCGTCAAGGAGCGCGGTACTTAAATCTACGCCAACACCCAAATCTGCAAATCTGGGTAGCTGGCCCAATGTTTGCTCAATATCGATCACGTCATCGATAAGAAATTGCATATCGTCAATAGGGGCGTTGTACATAATTGAGCTCCGTGTTTTTAGCATCGTGTTCAGAATACGTATTCTGAATAAACGGTATCTGAGTGGTCGTCATTGCGGCGAGACGTTGCAACGCCCTGCCAGTCGTTCACAAAAGGTCCATATTACTGCTTTATTTGCCCCAAGGGGCTGCATGCAACGGGGACTTCACACCTCCGCATCAATGTGTATAATTCACGCGACGAATGCGCAAACCTAACGCCATTCACCGAGGGAATGGGAACATGGCTAATCTTAATCGAATCGATTTGAATCTGTTGGTCTATCTTGATGCACTGCTACGCGAGTGTAACGTGACTCAAGCTGCAAATCAGCTAGGGCTTTCACAACCCGCTATGAGCAACGGTCTGCGCCGCCTACGTGAGCTATTTAATGATCCTTTACTGGTGCGCACCTCCGACGGCATGACCCCCACTGCGCGCGCATTAGAGCTAGCGCCTCTGGTGCGGGAGATTTTAACGGGCGTTGACCGGGCGATTCAGCCAACCACCGAGTTTGATCCGAGCAACGCCACACAAGTGTTTCGCATTATGGCCAGTGACTATGCCGAATCGACGCTGTTCCCAGCGGTGCTTCAGCAACTCCGAGAGCTAGCCCCTGGCCTAACCCTAGATATTATGACCCCCTCGGACGTCAGCTTTTTAGATGTGGAGCGCGGCAAAGTTGATTTAGTCATCAACCGCTTTGACCAAATGCCACAATCGTTTCATCAGATCACCCTTTGGCAAGATACCTTTTCGTGCATGATGAGCCCCGACAATCCCATTTTGGACCAGTTCGATCTTGACTCATATTTAAAGGCCAATCATATTTGGGTCAGTAAAACCGGCATGGGGGTTGGCGTTGGCGTTGATCCCAGCGATGTTCAGCGCCTGGGTTGGGTCGACTTAGCGCTGGCTGAACTCGGTAAAAAACGGCATATCCGCGTATTTACCCGGCACTACCAGGCCGCGATGACACTAGCCGAACAAAATGACCTGATCGTCACACTGCCGACACGAGCCACATGGCTTAAACGTGATAACCCGAGGATAGTCACTCGTCCGGTGCCTTTTGATATTCCATCGCTGGAATTAAAAATGGCTTGGAGCCCGCTACTGCAGCACAACACCGCACACCGCTGGATGCGACAATCCATTACCAGTATCGCCCGAGGTTTAAATTCAGAATTTCAATAACCGGGTAGATGGCAGGTTCACAGCGCATTAACCAATGAATTTTTGCCCAAAAGGATGCTGAGCGCGGGTGTGAACATACCCAGCCCAATGCTCGCTAATTGGCTTTTCTAGCGCATTGTGCCGTCTGCGCCGCTGTGCCATGAGTTCATGCGCGTTATTGAATACCTCGCATGGGCTGATGTGATGCCCATTTGCGCTGCCCATTTGCGACGCCCATTTGCGCTGCCCATTTGCGATGCCCATTTGCGATGCCCATTTGCGCTGCCCATTTGCGCTGCCCATTTGCGCTGCCCATTAAAGCGCACTCGCTGTTTGAACGGAGAAAAGCGCCACCCAATTCATCGTAAAATCGTCCATTTATTTCCCTGATGAATAGCACCTATCCAAGTCATTTCTAGCATTTATAGCAAAGCCAGTCGAAAATTGGCGCCATTATTGAGACGTTTTGCAATCAAGGCACCACATGGGGCGGCGAGAGCAACGGTGATTTTGGTACCGTCAGCATACAAAGCGCAATTTAGCGGCTATGAATGGCGTCAACCGCCTCGCCCAGCGCACCGCAAACGCGCAAGATAGCGTTGGGCTTAAAGTAGTGGAAGTAGTAGAAGTAATGGAAGTAATAAAAGGAGAGAGAGATGTCGCAAGGTGTTGAAGAACGAATTAAATGCGCAGGCCTACAAGTAGACGCGGCGCTGCACGCACTCCTCGAAACGCACATTGCACCGGGTACAGGGGTCAGCCCCGATACCTTTTGGCAGGGCATGGCCGATATTCTAAAAGAGTTCGCCCCACGCAACCGCGAGCTGCTGGCAATTCGCGACACCATGCAGGCACAAATTGACGCCTGGCATCGGGCCAATCCGGGCGCCGACTACGACACAGCCGCTTATAAAGCGTTCTTGCAGGACATTGGCTATTTATTACCCGCCCCTGCGCCATTTAGCATCACGACAGAAAATGTCGATGTCGAAGTTGCACAGGTCGCCGGCCCTCAGCTAGTTGTACCTATTATGAATGCGCGTTTCTCACTCAATGCAGCCAATGCACGCTGGGGCAGCTTGTACGACGCACTCTACGGCACCAACGTCATTAGCGAAGCCAACGGCGCTGAGCGCGCCGGCGCTTATAATCCGGTCCGTGGCGACCAAGTAATTGCGTGGGCGCGCAACTTTCTCAATGAAAACTTCCCGCTCACGGGGGGCAACCACAGCCAAGCTGTCAGCTATACCCTAGTCAATGGCGCGCTCCATATTGCGCAGCGCGATGGCAGCCAAGCCCAGCTGGTCGACGCCGGTCAATGCCTGGGTTATACCGGCGATGCCAGCGCACCCGATGGCATCCTGCTCGTGCACAACGGCCTGCATGTTGAAATCCAAATTGACCGTCATCATGCTATCGGTCAAACCGATGCGGCGGGTGTGAAAGACTTATGCATTGAATCTGCGTTAACCACCATTCAAGACTGCGAAGACTCGGTGGCAGCCGTCGACGCTGAAGACAAATGCGTGGTTTACAAAAATTGGCTGGGGCTGATGCAGGGCAATCTCTCCGAACGTTTTGAGAAAGGCGGCCACGCTACGACGCGAACCATGAACCCCGACAGGGTGTTCACCGGCTTAGGCGGTGGCGAGTTCAGCTTACACGGCCGCAGTTTGCTATTCGTGCGTAATGTCGGCCACTTAATGACCAACCCCGCTATTTTGGACGCTGAAGGCAATGAAATCCCTGAAGGCATTATGGATGGCCTATTTACCGTGCTCTGCGCGGTTCACGACCTGAACGGCAATACCGCACTGCGTAACTCGCGCGCAGGCAGTGTTTATATTGTCAAACCCAAAATGCACGGCCCAGACGAAGTAACTTTTACCGTCGACCTATTTAGCCGCATCGAAGATTTATTTGGCCTACCTCGCAATACCATCAAAGTTGGCATCATGGACGAGGAGCGCCGCACAACCATCAACCTCGCCGAATGCATCAAACGCGCCAGTGAACGGGTTGTATTTATCAACACCGGCTTTTTGGACCGCACGGGCGACGAGATTCACACCAGCATGGATGCCGGCGCTTTTACACCCAAGACGGCGATGAAGACCGAACTGTGGATTAATGCCTACGAGGATTGGAACGTCGACACGGGTCTCGCCTGCGGCTTACAGGGACGCGCGCAAATCGGTAAAGGGATGTGGGCCATGCCCGACCTTATGGCGGATATGCTCACCACTAAAATCGGTCATCCTAAAGCCGGTGCTAACTGTGCCTGGGTCCCCTCACCTACCGCGGCTACGCTACATGCCAGCCATTACCACACCGTCAACGTCATGGATGTACAAGCGAGTTTGACGGGTCAACACCGTGCCAACATTGATGACATTCTGCAAATTCCGCTGAAAGGCGCTGCGGGTATGGATGCCACCGCGATTCAGCGCGAGCTGGACAACAACGCCCAAGGGATTTTAGGCTACGTCGTGCGCTGGATCGACCAAGGTGTGGGCTGCTCAAAAGTACCCGACATCAATAACGTCGGTCTCATGGAAGACCGCGCCACACTGCGTATTTCAAGTCAGCACATTGCCAACTGGCTGCGTCATGGCGTGGTCAGTGAAGCGCAGGTGCGCGAAACCCTGCAACGTATGGCCGCAGTGGTCGACGGCCAGAACGCCGGCGACCCGGGCTATACGCCAATGGCAGGTAATTTTAGCGACAACATTGCCTTTCAGGCGGCCTGCGAGCTGGTGTTCTTAGGCGGCGAGCAGCCCAGCGGCTACACCGAGCCAGTGTTACATGCCAAGCGGCGGGAATTTAAAGCGCGGACCTAAACCCAATGTTTGATGGGTCAGCTGATGCCAGCTAGCCCATTCAACGCTTCAATATCGGTGATGCCCCACTCGTGCTAATACTGACAAATTTTGTCAGTATTAGCACGACAACGAACCATGCCCGTCGTACAACATTGACCAATTAAAAATGCGCGCCGGTATAAAAAAACATAAGCTACTGTTTTATATAAATAAAAATAATTTCACTGACGCTAAATCCAAAGTTGGCACGGCTAATGCTTTAATCAGTTCAGGTGCTAACCCGTATGGGTCAGCAGACGCGTAATGCAAAAACCATGAAATATTAATTGGAGCTACAAAAATGAAATCCGTACAAAAAGGTTTTACCCTCATTGAATTGATGATCGTCATCGCGATTATCGGTATTTTGGCCGCGGTTGCGCTGCCGGCTTACCAAGACTACGTGACCAAAGCAAAGTTCTCTGAAGTTTTGGTGGCTAATGAGCCTTACAAAACCGCGGTAACACTGTGCGGGCAAAGTAATGCCGGTGTCTTTACCGCCTGTAACGACGGCGCCGAGGGCATACCTGCCGCTGATTCAGCCCCTGAATACATTGCTTCAATGGACGTGGTTGCCGGTGTAATTACAATCACAGGAACAACTGCATCAGGTGGTTACACTTCAGTATTAACGCCAACCAGCGGAACAGGCTCAGTGACTTGGGCCCAATCTGGTACTTGTGTTACACCCGGATTCTGCTAGTAGAGCTGCACCAGCTAAAAACCAAGGGCGCTTAGGCGCCCTTTTTTATTGCCTTAATCCCAGTATATCACCTATGTCATAGCTGAATTGAGGCTATTCTAGTGCGGTCCACTAGGCCAATTACAGACATTATCCAAATCGCTAGCGCAGCATCGAGCAGTCTCTATGCCATCAAAAGCCCGATGCAATATGTATGACTTCTACACCTATGCCCCTGAGCGAGAAATCAAAAACCTAACTCAACACACAAAGATACGACCCATACGCTTGCGAAACGAATTCAGTGATCACGAATAGCTTCCCGCAGCGTCAGACCTAGGTATACTCTCTTCATGTAAACTTCAGCTGTCTGCAAATAAGACACGTATTGCCACGGGGCTCTCATGAACATTAGTGCAACCGGACAAATAGGAAAACTCAGCGGCCTCGCAAGACGGCTCGTCGCCGACAACGTGCTGACCGAAGAGCAGGCCCAGGCTGCCAGTCGCGAGGCTAGCAAGCAGAAGATCTCCCTGGTCCGCTATCTCGTCGATTCAATGGGCGTTGACAGCCACGAACTCGCCGAAATGACTGCTAAAGAGTTTGGCGTACCGCTGTTCGATTTGTCAGCTATGAATAATGAACTGCTGCCCGATAAATTAGTCGACCCAGAACTCATCGCTAAACACCATGCGTTACCCCTGTTCCGTCGTGGTAATCGCTTATTCATCGCCGTTTCTGACCCCACTAATCTTGGCGCACTCGACGAAATGAAGTTCGCCACCGGCATTAGTACCGATGCCGTCCTGGTCGACGAACAATCACTGAGCCGCGCACTTAATGACGTCCTTGAAGCGCAAGACTCCCTTGAAAAGGGGATGAGTGATTTAGGCGAAGATGGCGAATACGACCTTGATGTGGGCGACACACCCGACACGACCAGCGAAGAAGAAGCCGCTAACGCAGTCGATGACACCCCGATTGTACGTTTTGTAAATAAGGTATTGCTTGATGCGATCAAGCAAGGCGCCTCAGATATTCACTTTGAACCCTACGAAAAAGATTATCGGGTGCGCTTTCGGACCGATGGCATACTGCGTGAGGTCGTGAGACCACCGCGTAATTTGGCGCCACGCTTGTCCGCGCGCTTAAAGGTGATGTCCCAAATGGATATTTCAGAGCGACGCGTCCCCCAAGATGGCCGCATTCAAATGAAGCTGTCCAAGAAGCGAGCCATCGACTTTCGTGTAAATACTTTACCGACCATGTTCGGTGAAAAAATCGTCTTACGTATTCTAGACCCCTCCTCCGCCCAAATGGGCATTGATGCACTGGGTTACGAAGAAACACAAAAAGCCATGTTCCTAGAAGCCCTGAGCCGGCCACAGGGCATGATCTTGGTCACCGGGCCAACGGGTTCAGGTAAAACCGTATCGTTGTACACGGGGTTGAACATTTTGAATGTCCCCGAACGCAACATTTCGACCGCCGAAGACCCGGTCGAAATTAATATGCAGGGCATCAACCAGGTATTGGTAAACCCCAAAGTCGGACTTAATTTTGCCGATGCACTGCGCTCGTTCCTGCGCCAAGACCCGGATGTGATCATGGTCGGTGAAATTCGCGACTTAGAAACCGCCGAAATTGCCATTAAAGCCGCACAAACCGGCCACTTAGTGTTGTCGACCTTGCACACCAATAGCGCCGCAGAAACAATCAGCCGTATGCTCAATATGGGTATGCCCGCTTTTAATATTGCCGCCTCGGTATCGCTGATTATTGCCCAGCGTTTAGCCCGTCGCTTGTGCAAGCAATGCTCACAACCCGAGACCGAGGTGCCCCACGAGGCGCTGCTGGAGCTGGGCTTTACTGACGCGCTGCTTGAAACCGCAAACCTCCGCAAGCCCGTGGGTTGCCCGCAATGCAAAGATGGCTATAAAGGGCGTGTGGGTATTTACGAGGTCGTTAAAATCACTAAAAAAATTGCCAAGCAAATTATGGATGGCGCAAGCTCTATCGATATCGACAAAACCGCGCGCGACGAAGGTTTTCCAAACTTGCGTACCGCGGCTTTGCAAAAAGCCGCACAGGGCTTGATTGGCCTTGCCGAGGTCAGCCGCGTCACCACCGACTAGTCTCCTGACTGAAGTCAAATGGCGCATCAATAGGAACAAGAAACAGTATGGCCACCAGTAGTTATACCTATGTTTGGACCGGCAGCGACAAAAACGGTCGTCAAAGCCAAGGGGAAGTGAACGCACAGAGCGCCGCTATAGCCAAAGCACAACTGCGCAAACTGGGAATCAAAGCCAAGTCCGTCAAGAAAAAGTCAAAGCCGCTGTTTTCATTCGGTAGCAAGCCAATAAAACCTGCAGATATCGCCCTTTTTGCGCGCCAAATGGCGACCATGATGAAGGCTGGCGTACCGCTGGTGCAAAGTTTCGACATCGTCGCTGAGGGCCTAGATAACCGCAACATGCGTGACTTAGTTATCACCATCAAAAACGACGTCGCCAGTGGCGGCGGACTTGCGGCATCACTCGCTAAGCATCCAAAATATTTTGATGAACTGTTTTGTAGCCTCGTTTCATCGGGCGAAGAATCAGGCACCCTTGAGGTCATGCTGGACCGTGTAGCCACCTATAAGGAAAAGACCGAGGCGCTGAAAGCTAAAATCAAAAAAGCCCTGACCTACCCTATGTTTGTCGTGGTCATAGCGATTGTAGTGACGGGTATTTTGTTGGTGAAAGTTGTTCCTCAATTTGCCGAAACTTTTCAGGGCTTTGGCGCCGACCTACCGGCCTTCACGCTGTTCGTACTCGGTATTTCAAATGTCATGCAGGATTGGTGGTTTATTGTGCTTGCCATACTAATCGCCGCTGGCTGGGGCTTTAGTCAAGCCAAGCGCAGGTCAAAAGCATTCGCAGATCGTATTGACGCTATTGCGCTGCGCCTACCTGTGGTCGGTGGCATTGTTCACGATGCCGTCATTGCGCGTTTCTCACGCACATTATCGACCACCTTTGCCGCTGGCGTACCGTTAGTTGAAGCCCTAGAGTCCACCGCAGGCGCGGCGGGAAACGCGGTGTTTGCTGCTGCAATTCGCCAGATTCGCGACGATGTCACCGCGGGTACATCGCTTTACCACGCAATTAGATCTACCGGTTTATTTCCTTCTATGCTGCTGCAGATGACCTCGATTGGCGAAGAGTCCGGCGCACTCGATGACATGCTGGCCAAAGTAGCTGATCAATATGAAGCGAACGTAGACAACGCCGTCGATGGTCTAAGCGCACTAATGGAGCCCATGATCATGTCTATTCTGGGGGTTTTGGTGGGCGGTTTAATGATTGCCATGTACCTACCGATATTTATGCTGGGATCGGTTATTTAACCCCGCTTAGGCATACCTTGTAGCGGCCTGCCTTAGGGTATGCCTTTATAAAGTCTTGCAAGCGCGCTGTCGGCGGACCGCGATATACTGTTGAAGGAGACTTTGTGGCAGCACTATTAGAACAACCCGCGTTACTGCTTTTGATCGTGACCTTGCTTGGGCTCGTGGTCGGTAGCTTTTTAAACGTGGTCATTCATCGTCTACCGATAATGATGGAGCAAAACTGGCGTCGCGAATGCTGTGAATTTCTCGACCAACCTGCAGCTGACGACATCCCCATCTCACTAGCAATACCCAATTCCCAGTGCCCTCATTGCAAAACTCCTATTCGTGCCTGGCAAAATATCCCAGTCCTTAGCTATCTTTTACTGCGTGGTCGATGCGCCAATTGCCAGGCGACAATCTCACTGCGCTATCCCATCGTTGAAATCATCAGTGGCGCCCTAGCGTTAGCGGCGGGACTCCAGTTCGGTTTTGACAGCGCGCAAATACTGGGTGCGCTCATCATGATTTGGTGTCTCATTACATTAACGGGGATCGACATCGACACCCAGCTGCTCCCCGATAGCATTACCTTGCCACTGTTATGGCTCGGCTTATTATTTAATTTAAACGGTGTTTTTACTGACATTCAGTCCGCCGTTGTCGGCGCCGTCGCGGGTTACTTGACCCTGTGGACCGTGTACTGGGCATTTAAACTGCTGACGGGTAAAGAGGGCATGGGCTATGGCGACTTCAAGCTACTCGCGGCATTGGGCGCTTGGTTTGGCTGGCAATCACTGCCGCTTATTATTCTACTGTCTTCATTTGTCGGCGCATTCATTGGCATTCTTCTGATCGCCGCCAAGCGTCAGGGTCGCGAGGTACCCATGCCGTTCGGCCCTTATTTGGCCGGCGCCGGTCTACTCTGCCTCTTTTTTGGCGACACACTGATTAATCAATATTTTAATATGGTCGGTATGTAATGCCCTTGCGCGTTGGGATTACGGGCGGAATTGGCAGCGGTAAGTCCGCGCTAACCGATCGACTTCAAAGTCACGGCATTACAATAGTCGATGCAGATCTTGTCGCTCGCGTCGTAGTGGCTCCGGGGCAGTCCGCACTGACCGAGATCGCAGAACGTTTTGGCCACACGATTTTACAATCCGATGGCGGCTTGGATCGGGCTGCACTGCGTAAAATCGTCTTTGAAGACCCCGCAGCACGACTCGACCTAGAACACATTACGCATCCGCGCATCCGCGACGAAATTGCGCGACAACTATCAGTCGCTAACTCACCCTATGTGGTGTTGAGTTCGCCGTTACTGCTAGAGTCTGGGCAAAACCAATTCGCAGAGTTTGTAGTGGTCGTGGATGTGCCCGAAGCCGTACAGCTTGAACGCACAATGGAACGCGACAACAACGATGCCGCCTTGGTCAAACAGATCATGGCTGCGCAATTAGACCGAGCAGATCGCCTCGCCAAAGCTGATCAAGTGATCGATAACAGCGGCACACTTGCCCGCCTTCACGAAGCCGCTGATGCACTCCACGAAAAACTGCTGCTGATGGCCAAAGCACGCAGCGAGTAACCGAAACTTATAGGCGGGCTACGTTGCCGCCTAGCTTATACCGCCAACTGCTGCACTAAGACTTGCCGTCACATCTGGCATAGATGCGCGACAACACTGTCATTAGCGGCTGGGAAAGCGTAATCACCTAATTTAGCCGGCATTACCCAAGCCAGTGGCTGGCCTTCAAGGCCGTGCGGCTCCCCTGCCCATTGGGTTACCTGATAAACATCGAGCAGTACCTGTTTGTCGCCGTAATCGTGGCTCACGCTCATCAGCTGAGTACTGTCGTGAACAATAATCCCCAGTTCTTCGGCCAGCTCTCGGGTCAGCGCCATCGGCGTGGTCTCACCCGACTCGACCTTGCCGCCGGGGAATTCCCAAAGCCCACCCTGGTGAGCAGTCGCCGCGCGCTTAGCGATCAAAATTCGGCCCGCATTATCGATCAGCACGCCAACCGCGACGCACACTTGCTGCCGCTGCGCGACCTGCAGAGCGGTCGCATCTAATTCATTAACAGCGTCTGTTTCAGTCACACTTTAAGTCCGGTACTCGGCGTTGATGCGCACATAGTCGTAAGACAGGTCAGAAGTCCACACCGCGGTGTTCGCTCCACCACGATTGAGCTCGACGCGAATAATAATATCTTCGCCTGCCATTGCATTGGTGCCCTGCGCTTCGGTGTAGCTATCTGCGCGTGCACCGCGCTCAGCAATCAATACGTTATTGATGAATACCGAGACATCCTCCACGACTAAGTCGGTAAGTCCCGCACGGCCAATCGCCGCGAGTAAACGTCCCCAGTTCGGATCGCCGGCAAACAGTGCGGTCTTGACTAGGGGCGAGTGGGCAATGGTATAGGCCACCTGATCGCTCTCAGTGGTCGTTGCCCCTCCCCGCACATCTACCGTGACAAACTTAGTCGCCCCCTCACCGTCGCGAACTAAGCCCTGCGCCAACTCAATACACAGTTCAGTAAGCTGGTCGACGAAATAGCCGTATGAAGAGCGGGCTTCGTCGCCGATAGTGACCGACCCTTGACCCGTTGCCGCAATCACTGCGGCGTCGTTGGTCGAGGTATCGCCGTCCACGGTGATGCGGTTAAAGCTGGCATCAACCGCCTGCCGAAACGCTTTATTAAGTAGCGATTGATTTATTTGCGCGTCAGTTGCGACAAACGCCAGCATGGTCGCCATATTGGGGCACAACATACCAGCGCCCTTGGCCATCCCCGTGATCGTAACCGGCGCACCGTCGATATCAAATTGTCGCGACACCAACTTGGGCCGGGTGTCTGTGGTCAAAATTGCTGTAGATGCGCGCTGCCAACCGTCGGGGCTCAAGGCATCAAATGCTGTGGGTAATGCCGCTATCATTTTAGTCGCTGGCAGTAACTCGCCAATCACACCGGTCGAAAAAGGCATCACCGCTTCCGTCGCAACACCTGCGGCATCGGCGACCGCTTGACAGCTGGACAAGGCCGCTTGCATACCTTTTTCACCCGTACCTGCATTAGCATTACCGGTGTTGATCAGCCAATAAGACGGCCGATTCTCACTGGCTGCCAAATGCGACTTGGCAACCACCACCGGCGCCGCACAAAACGCATTTTGCGTGAACATGCCAGCAACTACCGTACCGGCAGCCAATTCAATTAATGTCAGATCATCGTGATCTGGCTTTTTGATGCCTGCCTGCGCCACACCTAACCGAACGCCGTCGATTTTCATGCTGTAATTTCTCTCTTTAACTTTCGCTGCTGTTCAGTTCAATTTGCCATGACATTGTTTGAACTTCTTGCCACTCCCGCAAGGACAGGGGTCGTTGCGGCCAACTTTCGGCTCCCGGCGCACCACTGTGCTTGGCGTCGCAGGCACGGCAGGCTCTTGCGCCGGACCTGACGCTACCGAAGCGGCATCGGCATGCTCAAATGCAAACTGCTGTTTTGCAGATTCTTCACGGCGGCGCCGTTCCATCTCTGCCGCCTCATCCTGACGCTGAACTTGCACGTGACTCAGGAAACGAACCACTTCGTACTTTAAACGGCTAAGCATTGCTTCAAAGAGTTCAAAGGACTCGCGCTTATATTCCTGCTTCGGGTTCTTGTTAGCATACGCGCGCAAATGAATACCTTGTCGCAATTGATCCATAGTCGCTAGATGCTCTTTCCACAAAGTATCGAGCACCTGTAACATAATCTGCTTTTCGAGTTGACGCATACCGCCACCGACAAGTTCTGCTTTCTCATCGTAGGCCACTTGTACCGACTCAACGAGCCGCTCGCGCAGCGACTCTTCGTGCAGTGTTTTATCCTCTTCAAGCCAAGCGCCAATGGGCAATATCACACCGAACTCGACTTCCATCTGACGCTCGAGCCCGGGAATGTCCCACTGCTCTTCAACACTCATCGGGGGCACAAAGGTGTCTATAGTCTCGTTCACTACATCACTTCTGATCTGTGTAATGGTCTCGCTGACATCGGCATCACCTAGCAACTGATCGCGTTGCTTATAAATAATTTGTCGTTGATCGTTAGACACATCATCGTATTCGAGTAGCTGTTTGCGTATATCGAAGTTGCGGCCCTCTACTTTGCGCTGCGCCTTTTCAATCGCATTGGTGACCATGCTGTGTTCAATCGCCTCACCCTTTTCCATACCCAACGCTTGCATAAAGCTCTTCACCCGATCCGAGGCAAAAATACGCATTAGACTGTCTTCAAGGGAAAGATAAAAACGGGAGGCACCCGGGTCTCCTTGGCGACCCGAACGGCCGCGCAGCTGATTGTCGATACGGCGTGACTCATGGCGCTCAGTGCCCAAAATATGGAGTCCACCCGCCGCAAGCACGACTTCATGACGCGCTTGCCAATCTGTCTTAATCTGCGCGACCTGCGTTTCATCGATGTCGCCTGCCGCCGCTAACTCAGACTCAAGGTTACCGCCCAGAACAATATCCGTGCCACGACCCGCCATATTGGTCGCAATGGTGACCACGCCCGGACGACCCGCTTGCGCAATAATTTCCGCCTCTTGTTCGTGATATTTTGCGTTGAGGACTTTGTGCTCAATGCCAGCCTTCAAGAAACGCGAAGACAGCGCCTCAGAGGTCTCGACGGAGGCAGTTCCAACTAACACAGGCGCCTGATCTTCTATACAAGACTTCACATCGTCACAAATCGCGTCGTATTTTTCTTCGCCCGTCAAATAGACAAGGTCATTTAAATCTTTGCGCTGCATTGGCTTATTGGTCGGGATTACCAGCACCTCAAGCCCGTAAATTTGGCGAAACTCAAATGCCTCAGTATCGGCAGTACCGGTCATTCCGGCCAACTTGTCGTATATCCTAAAAAAGTTCTGGAATGTAGTTGACGCCATTGTTTGGCTTTCGCTTTGAATGCGCACCCCTTCTTTGGCTTCAATCGCCTGATGCAGCCCTTCAGATAAACGACGGCCCGCCATAGTGCGGCCCGTGTGCTCATCAATTAGCACCACTTGATCTTCCTGCACGATGTATTCAACATCGCGTTGGTACAAAATATGTGCGCGCAGGCCCGAGTGGACGTGATGCAACAAGTTCAGGTTGGTCGCCGCATAGAGGCTTTCACCCTCGTCAAGCAGCCCCGACTCAATTAACATTTCTTCAACTTTTTCGTGGCCAGCTTCGGTAAGGTCAATCTGTCGCTGCTTTTCGTCGAACGTGAAGTCACCCGCATCGGTCTCAGTTTCCTGAATCAACTTCGGAATGAAGGTGTTCACCGCGCGGTACAACTCGGAACTATCATCCGACGGACCGGAAATAATTAGGGGTGTTCGGGCTTCATCGATGAGAATAGAGTCGACCTCATCGATCACGGCAAATGCCAGTTTACCCTGCGCTTTATCTTCACCGCTAAACGCCATATTGTCGCGTAAGTAGTCAAAACCAAATTCGTTATTGGTGCCATAAACAATATCGCAAGCATAGGCTGCACGCTTTTCTTCAGGACTTTGACCCGCGCGAACAACACCTACATGCATGCCCAAAAACTCATACAGCGGCTGCATCCAAGCGGCATCTCTTGATGCCAAATAATCGTTTACAGTTACTAGGTGGACACTGTGCTCAGGCAGTGCATTCAAATACGAAGGTAGCGTCGCCATGAGGGTCTTACCCTCGCCGGTTCGCATCTCAGAAATCTTTCCTTCATGCAACACAATGCCGCCAATCATCTGCACATCAAAATGGCGCATGCCCAGCGTCCGTATTCCGGCCTCGCGCACTGCCGCAAATGCCTCGGGCAATAAACTGTCTAGACTTTCGCCCTCGACTAAACGCGCCCGAAAGTCAGCTGTCTTTGCGAACAGCGCCGCATCATCCATCGCTTGAAAATCTTCTTCGAGGGCGTTGATTTTAGTCACCAGCTTGCCGAGTCGCTTGAGCTCTCGATCGTTACGGGTGCCAAAAAGCTTCTTTAATGTCTTAATAATCATGGGGATGACCTTGAATCGACGCGTTGTCCGCATCGACTCCTTCGTTGCTATTGATAGAGGCAGATCGACTGCCAAGAGAGATCACAGCACTTTAAAGGGTGTCGTCAGCGCTTATTGCGGTTGATATAAGAGGCGGGATCGACCGGACGGCCATGTTTATAAACTTCAAAATGGACATGGGGACCCGTTGAGCGACCGCTATTGCCCATCAGTGCAACCGGCTCACCTTTACGAACTAGATCGCCGACATCAACAAGGTTTTTTTGAGTATGTGCATACCGCGTTACCAGGCCGTCGCCATGGGCCACATCGACCATGGTTCCGTAACCTGAGCGCTCGCCACTCCAGCTGACTACGCCGCTGGCAACCGCAATCACCTCAGCGCCTTCGCGCCCTGCAAAATCGACACCTTGATGCCACGCTTTGCGTCCCGAAAACGGGTCAGTTCGGCTGCCAAAGTTAGAACTCAACCAACCGGCAGTCACCGGACGCCCAGAAGGCACTGCCTCGGCATGAGTTTTTTGGTCAAACAATAAGCCGGCTAAAACATCGAGTTGTATCTCACGATCGCTCAGGGTTGCACTAAGTTCGAGGAACTCTGCATCGACATCGCTAACCGTTGAGACTTGACTCAACCCCAATGGGGGCATCGGCCCACCCAGTGCTGGCGCTGCATTGAAGTTAAATTCGCCGTTATCGAGGCCCGACAACTCAGTGATCTGCATGCCCACAGCGTCCAGGCGGGTCAACCGAGCCTGCAGCTCGGCTAGCGTTAGCGTCATCCCTCGTAATTTACGCTCGGCATCAGCGCCTATCTGAGCAAGCGCCTCTGCACGCTGCCTGGCTAACTGCTCTACCTCAGATAATCGTGATTCGCTGGCTTCAGCAGCGCCCTGAGTCTGCCCTAACTGATAGCCCGCTGTAATAAGTCCCAGCGGGAGACCCAATATGCAGGCAGATAGCAACGCCCACGACCAACGCCCGAACTCAATAGTTCGCGAAGCATTAGTACGATGAACAAGAATTAGTTTCAAAAAAATAGTACCGAAGCTAGCTGGTTGCTAAGTGTGCCACGGCTGGCGGCTCAGGCAAAGCTATCGCGATGTCATGAAAATGGTCAAAAATAACTTAAATCAATCTGGCACAGCCTATTGGTGCCGTTGTTCAACTACGCAGTAGCAAGATGGGCACCGATCCCATATGAAATAGGTGCGGTACGCTCATCATCAAACGTCACCATCTCCCAGGCATCCTGCTGAGCAATAAGTGCCCTCAAGACCTGATTATTAAGCGCGTGACCCGATTTATGGGCTCGAAACTCACCGATCAGACTATGGCCTAACAAATAGAGATCACCAATAGCATCTAATACTTTGTGCTTAACGAACTCGTCTTCGTAACGCAGCCCGTCGGGATTCAAAATTCTGAATTCATCGATCACAATAGCGTTGTCGACACTACCTCCGCGGGCTAAACCCTGAGAGCGAAGGTATTCAATTTCATGCATAAAACCAAAGGTGCGCGCCCGACTGACTTCTTTCACAAACGAAGTACTCGAAAAGTCGATTTCCGCATAAGCTGCCCGGTCATGAAATACCGGGTGATCAAAATCGATCGAAAAAGAGACTTTAAAGCCGTCAAAGGGGATAAGACTGGCTTCTTTGTCGCCATCGCGAACCGTGATCGGGCGCTTGATGCGAATAAACTTCTTAGCCGCGGGTTGTTCTTCAATCCCTGCCGACTGCAGCAAAAATACAAAGGGACCCGCGCTGCCATCCATGATTGGCACTTCAGGGGCGCTGACATCGACAAAGGCATTATCGATCCCAAGGCCCGCCATGGCAGACAGCAGATGCTCCACTGTCGACACTCTGTGCTCACCCAGGCCTAGACTTGTTGAGAGCGTTGTATCACCAACGTTTTCGGCGCGGGCGGGGATTTCCGCAACCGGTGAAACATCAGTTCTTCGAAACACGATGCCATTATCGATCGGGGCAGGACTCAGCGTGAGAAACACTTTCTCACCCGTATGTAATCCAACACCCGTCGCTTTGATCGGGTTACGCAACGTTCTCTGTCTAATCATGCTTATGCCTTGTGTGTCATTTCAACTGGCATTCCCAGTGCGGCCAAAAACGTTATCCGCATCTAAATCACCGGTTAAAATCGCAGTTATTCCGCCAAAACGCTCTATTATATTAATTGCGTTTTAATTCTGTCGAACGGCGGATGACACGTTAAGGTCAGTCCGCCTGACGACGTAAAAATGCGGGAATATCGAAATACTCCTCGCGGCCTGTGTCAGCAGCAACCGCTGCCTGACCAACACCTGATGCCGCAATTCGTGCCCGCTTCACCGGTGGTAGATCGTAATCAGACCCATAAGTCGGTGCCGTCGCTGGAGCCGCAGCACGCACCGGTGTTTCCACCGCCGCCAACTGAGGTCGCACTCCCGCAACGCCCAATCCAGTAGCAACCACAGTGACCTTTAATAAGTCCGACATATCCGGGTCGATCACTGTGCCTATCACTACAGTTGCATCATCTGATGCAAATTCTTCAATCACATCGCCAACTTCAGCGAATTCTCCGAGCGTGAGATCAAGGCCAGCCGTAATGTTGACCAAGATGCCACGTGCCCCTGCAAGATTGATATCATCAAGCAGCGGGCTATTAATAGCGCGCTCAGCCGCCTCTCGCGCACGGTTTTCACCACTGGCACTACCGGTGCCCATCATTGCCGCGCCCATCTCCGACATGACCGTTCTGACGTCCGCAAAATCAACGTTGATCTTGCCTGGACGCATAATGAGATCGGCAATACCTTGCACAGCCCCCAAAAGTACATCATTGGCCTCTTTGAAGGCATCCAATAGGCTGGTATTTTTCCCCAAAACTTCCAGCAACTTCTCATTGGGAATGGTGATTAGAGAGTCACAGTGCTGAGAAAGTTCCCCAAGACCTTGTTCGGCGATGCGCAAACGCTTTTTACCCTCGAAATTAAATGGCCGAGTGACGACTGCAACCGTCAAAATACCCATCTCACGAGCCACTTCCGCGACGATTGGCGCGCCGCCAGTGCCCGTGCCGCCGCCCATGCCAGCAGTGATAAAGACCATATCCGCACCATGCAGGGCATCGGCGATACGATCGCGATCCTCAAGCGCAGCAGCGCGGCCGATTTCAGGATTAGCGCCGGCTCCAAGACCTTTAGTGATTGCGGTACCTAACTGCAGTACCGTGCGAGACGCAATGTCCGACAATGCCTGCGCATCGGTATTGGCACAGATAAAATCGACACCCTCAACATTGTTATCGATCATATGGCGAACGGCATTGCCGCCACCGCCACCGACCCCGACGACTTTAATCACAGCGTTTTGCGGTTGGTTATCTACTAATTCAAACATAGTGTTACTCCCCTTTTACAAAGTTGATCCATCGAACTGGACCGTTGCCTTTACAAACTTTCAAAAATGCTTCCCAAAAAACTCTTTAATGCTTGCAAGCAGGTTGCCAGACAGCGTTAGTTCGCGTGATGAAGCCGCGCCCTCTGCCTGTTCAGCACCGTATATAAGTAGCCCCACAGCAGTTGCGTAGATAGGATTACGAATAATCTCGTTAAGACCCGAGGCGTGCTGTGGTGAACCCACGCGCACCGGCATGTGGAAAATCTCCTCAGCCAATTCCACCACGCCTTCCATTTTGGATGTCCCGCCGGTTAGTACGATGCCAGCCGGCACAAGCTCCTCGAATCCACTGCGACGCAGTTCGGACTGAATTAACGTAAATAATTCGTCGTAACGTGGCTCGACCACTTCGGCAAGTGACTGACGCGATAAATCACGCGGCGGTCGATCACCAACGCTAGGTACTTTGATGGTTTGATCCGCCCCCGCCAGCTGCGTCAATGCGCAGGCATAACGAATTTTAATTTCCTCGGCGTGTTGCGTCGGTGTACGCAATGCCATTGCTATGTCGTTAGTTACTTGATCTCCCGCGATGGGAATGACACCGGTATGACGAATTGAGCCATCGGTAAAAATCGCAATGTCTGATGTACCACCACCAATATCGACCAGGCAAACACCTAGGTCGCGCTCATCTTGGGTAATTACCGAGTGGCTAGAGGCCACTTGCTCAAGCACTATGCTATCGACATCCAAACCACAGCGCTGAATACACTTTTCGATATTTTGCGCCGCGTTAACTGCGCAGGTTACTAGGTGTACTTTGGCCTCCAACCGCACACCCGACATACCAAGTGGCTCTTTTATGCCACCCTGATTATCAATCACATACTCCTGAGGTAGCACATGCAGCACTTTTTGATCTGCAGGTATCGCAACCGCCTGGGCAGCATCGAGCACACGCTCAAGATCCTGCCGATAGACCTCACCATCTTTAATCGCGACGATGCCATGCGAGTTCATCGAGCGGATATGGCTGCCCGCAATCCCGACATGTACCGAGTGTATTTGGCAGCCCGCCATCAACTCCGCCTCTTCCACAGCGCGCTGGATGGCGGTCACGGTCGATTCAATATCAACCACCACACCCTTTTTCATTCCACGCGAGGGATGGGAGCCAATACCGACAACCTCGATAGCGCCAAATTCGTCGACCTCGCCGACGATAGCGACCACTTTGGACGTACCAATATCCAACCCCACGACCATGCGCTTGTCTGTTGCATTGGCCATCACTGCCCTCCTCGATTTACTTGTTGTTCAATCATGGCGATCTGATCCTGCTGCTGAAAAACGACGGCGGCACCATGCTCATAACGAAGATCAATACGCGTCACGGACGTCTGTGCCAGCTGATTGCTATACAGGCGAACGAAACGTCTCGCTCGACTGACAAAATGATCGGCGCCGAAATTTAGCGCGACACCGGTATCCAGTTTGGCGATATATTGACCAATTTCATCAAGTTGCAAACTCACTATTTCTCGCCCAGTGCCGCGTAACAGCGCCTCTAACGTTTGGTATCGACGAACTAACATTGCCTCGCTGCCCACCGGCCCAGACAGCTGAGGAAGTGGGTGCCAACGCGGCGACTGATCAACGACGAATAAGTCGCCCTCATGATTCAAAAATCCTTGTTCACCCCAGCGAGCAATAGGACGCTGTTCAACCACATCAATATCTAACGTATCCGGCCAGCGCCGTCGTACATTAGCTGCATAAATCCAAGGGAAGCTCTCTAAGCTTTGACGAATTTGATCCAGATCGGCAGCGAGGAAGCCGGGGGTCAGTTGTGGGGATACAAGCGCCTCGATCGATGCCACAGACACATTGTCTAGCTTGCCGCTCACGGCAATGCGTGCCACCTCTAACGACCATACATAGCGGCCCCCATAAAACACGCCGACCAATAACGCGGCGAAGCCAACGCTGACCAGCACCCGAATTGACCAGCGGGCTATACGCTGACCCAGAGTTTGCCCATCGGCCTTCACACTATGGCGCGCCGCGCCACGTTGCGGTGTTTGAACACGCGCACCTTTAGTCATCACGTAGACGCTATTCATGACTGCGCACATCCAGGCTCAAACGATAGATTTCTGCCAACAACCCTTCCGTCGTCAGTCCTGCCGCAGCGGCAGCCATGGGTACTAAACTATGTGAGGTCATACCCGGGATCGTATTCACTTCGAGCAGTTGCCACTGACCCGCCTCATCCCGCAATAGATCTACCCTGCCCCAAACCGCCGCACCGGCGGTATGAAAAGCGGTTAACGCCAACTCGGCCAGCGCCGCCTCTTCTGTCGCGGAAAGCCCGGAGGGGCAGAAAAACTGCGTCTCATCAGATACATATTTGGCATCGAAGTCATAAAACTCGATGGCCGGTTCAATACGAATAGAAGGTAGAGCACGGTCGCCCAGAATTGCGACAGTGTACTCATCACCAGCAATAAACTGCTCTACTAAAACTTCGTCACCAGAACGGTTGGCCGTGGCAAAACCCGCTGCCAGTTCACTGGCACTGCTCGCTTTTGACATGCCGATTGAAGAACCTTCCCTGGCAGGCTTAACAAAAACAGTACCCAGCTGATCAATAATTTGTTGCCAATGACTTGTTGCGCACGGCAGCGCGAAGGCAGGAGCCGGCAAGCCGTCCGCCTGCCAAACCTGCTTAGTACGCACTTTGTCCATCGTCAAGGCTGAGCCCAAGACACCCGAGCCACTGTAAGGAAGACCAAAATGCGTCAATAGTCCCTGCATGGCGCCGTCTTCGCCACCTGGTCCATGAAGCACATTAAACACAAAATCAATGCCCTCGAGGTGCGCCATCCAGCCCTCGTCACGCGTATCAATACGTCTTACGTTGGCGCCAGCCGCAACTAAGGCATTGGCGACATTCGCACCGCTGTCTAGCGACACTGACCGCTCTGCCGCATGACCGCCGAGCAAAACGGCAACCGATAGACCTTGAAACACAGCGCTCATAGCAAGTCCTCCAATCGATCGGCGGCGGCAAGCTGCTGCGCAATTTTGGCGATATTACCTGCCCCTTGGGTGAGCAATAGATCACCATCGCGCAGTACCCGCTTTAAGACGGCGGGGAGCTGTTCTGAACTTGCGACAAAAATAGGCTCCACAGCACCACGCTGACGGATGCTCCGGGTGAGTGCACGACTGTCCGCACCCGCTATAGGCGCCTCGCCCGCAGGATAAACATCGAGCAATATGAGTACTGGGCAGTCAGACAGCACGGCGACAAAATCTTCGTATAAATCCCGCGTGCGACTGTATCGATGGGGTTGATAAACCATGACCAAACGTCGATCGGCACAAGCTTGACGAGCCGCAGCCATAGTTGCCGCCACCTCAGTTGGATGATGGCCATAGTCATCGACTAACAACGCTTCTCCATCGTCCCATTGCAGGGTGCCTATTTGACTAAATCGGCGTCCAACACCCGCAAAGGTCGACAACCCTCTAGCGATAGCCTCATCAGAGACATTGAGCTCAGTAGCGACAGCAATCGCTGCAGTGGCATTTAGCGCGTTGTGTACGCCGGGCATATTCAACGTCACGGCTATCGGACTCGCGAAAGCCGGACGCCGCACACTAAAATTCATTTGCATACCATTGCTTTGCACGTCGATTAGCTGAAAATCCGCATCCTCGGCAAGACCGTAGGTCAACACCTGCCGCGTGACCTTCGGTAACAATTGACGAACACCAACATCATCGACGCACATCACCGCCAAACCATAAAAAGGCAAGTTGTGGAGGAACGACTCGAATGCCTGCTCATAATTCGCGTAGTCGCCGCCATAATGATCCATATGATCGGCTTCGACATTGGTTACGACACTCATCATCGGCAGTAGGTGCAAAAAGGAAGCATCGCTTTCATCAGCTTCGACGACTAAGTAATGCCCAGAACCCAGCTGTGCATTACTGCCCGCCTTCGTCAGCACGCCACCAATCACAAAAGTCGGATCCAAGCCTGCCTCGCTGAGAATTGAGGCGATCAAGCTCGTAGTAGTGGTTTTCCCATGCGTGCCAGCGACAGCGATTCCATGACGGTAGCGCATGAGCTCTGCGAGCATCTCCGCACGCGGCACAATCGGAATCCGCCCTTGCCGTGCAGCGACCAGCTCGGGATTATCAGCATCGATGGCACTGGAGACGACAACGACATCTGCATTGTCAATATTACGTGCCTGATGGCCAATACACACCGTGATATCAAGGCTGCGCAGACGATCGATGATAGCGCTCTCGTTGAGATCAGAACCGTGTACGTCGTAACCCAGCTGAGCGAGTACCTCGGCGATACCACTCATGCCTGAACCACCGATCCCAACCATAAAAATGCGTCGAATTCTGCCCATCATAGGAATTGTCTGCGGCACATGATCATGCAACACGAGCCACCTCCACAATCACTTGAGCAACACTCAGCGTCGCCTTGGGGCGCGCTATAGACTTGGCTGCGCCAGACATCGCCCGCAGGCGTCCCGGATGCTCTAAATAGCTGGTAATAAATTGCGCCAGTCGTGTTGGGGTCAATTCGCGCTGAGGTAAGAGCTGCCCCGCCCCTTCGTCACTCAAGGCTTTAGCATTCGCCGTTTGGTGGTCATCAATTGCGTGCGGCAACGGCACCAACATAGAGGGCGTGCCGGTCACGGCAAGCTCAGAAATCGTCAACGCGCCAGCCCGACACACCACAAGATCCGCCCATAGATAGGCGGCGGCCATATCATCGATAAAACGATGCACATCGATGTGATCCACTGATAATTTGTCGTACGCCGCTAGCGTCTTCTCAAGATGTAGCGCGCCACACTGATGGCGAACGTGTAGCTTGTCGGCGTGACCTATCGCATGGAGTACATGGATCGCCTCTGGTACGAGTACATTTAACGGTGCACTACCTAAGCTGCCACCGATGACCAACAACCTTAAAGGTCGCCTCGCGTCGAAAAAATCAGTAAACACCCTGGGCTGTTCACCCGCTTTTAAAATGTTGCAACGTATGGGATTACCGACGAAAGTGATTGAATCGCGTCCATCAAAAGCGTGGGGCAGCCCACAGAGCGTGCGCGTTGCTAGCGGGGCCAGCAGTCGGTTGGCTGTTCCCGCCACGGAATTTTGTTCATGAATAACTAAAGGTACGCGCAATAAAAAGCAGGCCAAGCCAGCGGGGCCAGACACATATCCACCCATGCCGAGCGCAACATTGGGCTTGAGTCGCCAAACCATACCAAGCGCTAAAAACATCGCCACAACGAGTAAAAGCAGGCTTTCTACCTTCGCGATAACACCCTTACCACGCAATCCTTTGACGGGCAGTGTGTGTAATGTAAATCCCTCCGCGGATACAACACTTGCTTCAAGGCCACGATCGGTTCCTATCCAGTCAACGAGCCAGCCATCATTGCGAAGCTGCTGAGCAACGGCGAGCGCAGGATAGACATGCCCACCGGTGCCTCCGGCCATAATTAAAATCCGTGGAGCCCTCATTCCGCACGACCTCGGATTTTGCTGCGCGAGTTGTGTTCTATCCGAAGAACAACGGCCAACATGACGCAGCTGACAATGAGACTGCTGCCGCCATAGCTAATAAATGGCAATGTCAGTCCTTTTGTCGGCAGTAGCCCCGAGCTTACCCCCATATTCACAAAGGCTTGACCGGCAAAAATGAGTGCCACGCCATAGCAAACATAAGCGGCAAAAGGCGCATTCGCGCGCAAAGCTCGCGCGCCAACAAATAATATTCGTCCGATCAAAGCAGCGAACACCAAAATGACTAACACCGAGCCCACAAAACCAGTTTCCTCAGCCCAAATTGAGAAAACGAAATCGGTATGCGCCTCGGGTAGGTAAAACAATTTTTGCACGCTGTTACCCAAGCCGACGCCAACCCAATGTCCTCGACCATAAGCAATCAGTGACTGAATTAGCTGAAAACCCGCGCCGTAGGGATCTGACCAAGGATCTTGATATGCAGTCATACGCTGCAACCGGTAAGGCGCGGTAACGACCATCATAGCCAGTCCAGCAAACGCTAAACCGACCAGGCCTAAGACAATACGTAACTGAGCGCCCGCCAAAAACAGCATGCCAAATATCGTACCCGTGGCTATTACTGTCGCGCCAAAATCTGGTTCCAGCAGCAGTAATAGCGCAAACATTGCGAGCACCGCTACAGGCCTAGCTAGCCCGCTCCAGTGCGAGCGCACCGCCTCCGTATGTCTCACTAAATAGCCGGCGCAATAGAGAACCAAAGCGAACTTAGCGATTTCAGAAGGCTGCAGCGTAAACGGCCCTAAAGGCAGCCAACGCTGACTGCCGTTGACGTTGCGGCCGATCCCTGGAATCAATACCAATATCAATAACGCCAGCGCAAAAAGTAGCCACCATGGCGAGGTACGCAGCCAAATATCGGTAGGTACTCTGTAAGCAATAGCGCCTGCGATTGTCGCCAACACGATGTACAGTAGATGGCGTTGCGTGTGGTACCAGGGATTGCCGAAGTTAAAATCACCGTATTCGATAGAGGCGGAACTTATCGCCACCAGACCCACAGTGATTAAAGTCATACTTAATCCGAGTAAGATCGGATCCGGTGCATTCACGTGAGGCTGCAGGGCGCGCGTCATTGCAACACCTCGCCGTTTAAAGCGGCCTTAACGCAGGCGCGAAAGTCGTCACCCCGTGCGGGATAGCCGCTATACATGTCAAAACTGGCGCAAGCGGGTGATAGCAAGACAATATCGCCGCTGACGGCGAGCTCGCTGGCCCGTTGTACAGCGGCCGCCATATCTGCGACACGCTGTACCGGCACTACTGCGCCCAGTGCCAACTCAATATCTCGCGCCGCCTCGCCTAGGGTCAGCACACGGCGACAGTGATGTTGAGCCGACTGACGCAACGTCTCAAAGTCCTGGTCTTTGCCTACACCGCCCGCGATGAGTAATACATTATTCGCCCCACCCAAACCTTCGAGTGCCGCCTGCGTTGCACCGATATTCGTTCCCTTACTGTCGTTGATGTAACGTATGCCATCTACTTCAACGACGAGTTCGCAGCGGTGTGGTAAGCCGCGAAACTCTTTGAGACCCGCAAGCATGCCATCGATAGACATCCCGGCGGCACATCCAAGCGCGAGTGCAGCGAGGGTGTTATACACATTGTGCTGACCGCTCAAGGGTAAATCTGCAACTGCTATTAATGGCGTGAAACCACGGACAACTGTGGCGACACCATCAACATCGCGGACGCCAAACTCTTTTAAGTCAGGGTCGTTGGGACGCCATAACACAACATCCGCTTGCTGCTCTAGCAGCGGAATAGTGAGCGGATCTGCACGGTTGGCTACCACGGCATGCGCACCGCGAAACACCCGATGCTTAGCTTGATGATAGACCGGCATCGAACCATGGCGATCTAGATGATCCGCAGAAATGTTGAGTACCGTTGCCACGTCCAAATCTAAGCGTTCGCTTCGCTCCAGCTGGAAACTCGACAACTCAAGGATATAAAGCGTGACCGCATCGTCTAATAAATCAAGCGCCGGCTGGCCCAGATTTCCGCCGACCGCAACACGATGACCACAGGCAACCGCCATCGCAGCCAGCATCTCTGTCACTGTGGACTTACCATTAGAACCAGTAATACCAATAACAGGCGCCTTCGCGCGAGCCCTGAATAAATCAATATCACCGATAATACGAGCACCAGACGCTTTCGCACGCACAACCCATGGATGATCGATTGCAACACCTGGGCTAACCACCAGTTCGCTCAAGTGATCGAAATGATCGAGGCTCACATGACCAAAATGGCACGTGACATCGCCGCCTAATTCCGCCATTAACTGGGTGTCTTCGCCGCACTCAGCACGGGTATCAGCGGCGGCAAAAGGCAATCCCTGCGCGTGCCAAAAGCGCGCAACTGAGCGCCCGGTAGCACCAAGCCCTAAAATCATGCGCCGCTCTGTCGTAGCGATTAGCTGTGCCGACATTGTCATCCCCGTTACCGCAACTTCAACGTAGCTAGGCCGATCAAAACAAGCATCACAGTGATAATCCAAAAACGGACGATCACGCGCGGCTCGGGCCAGCCTTTAAGCTCAAAGTGATGGTGAATTGGCGCCATGCGGAACACACGCTTACCAGTTAGCTTGAATGAGGCGACTTGGATAATGACGGAGACAGTTTCGAGTACGAAAACACCGCCCATAATCAGCAATACAATCTCGTGACGAATAATGACCGCAACAATACCTAATGCTGCACCAAGGGCCAGCGCGCCCACATCACCCATAAAGACCATCGCGGGATACGTGTTGAACCATAAAAATCCAAGTCCAGCACCGGCAATAGCGCCGCAAAAGACCACCAGCTCGCCACTACCCGCCAGATAAGGAATATTTAAATAGCGCGAGAATTCAACGTGGCCCGACACATAGGCGATGATACCGAGGCCGGTTGCGACCATGACCGTCGGTAAAATGGCCAGACCATCTAGCCCATCCGTCAAATTGACGGCATTGCTTGACCCGACAATCACAAGATAGCTAAACGGTACAAACAGCAGTCCAAGGGGCAACACGGCATCTTTAAAAAACGGTACAAACAAGGCGGTTTCGGCGGGAACATCTGCAATATTAAAAAGATACACCGCCGCGGCAAACCCAATCAGTGACTGCCAAAAATATTTCCATCGCGCCGGTAAGCCACGGGAGTTTTTCTCAACAACCTTACGATAGTCATCGACCCAGCCGACAGCGCCAAAAGCGAGCGTGGTGAGTAGTGCCACCCAAAGATAACGGCTATTAAGGTCACCCCATAACAGTGACGCAACAACAATCGCGACCAAAATCAACGCGCCACCCATAGTAGGTGTGCCCGATTTCGCCAAATGTGATTGCGGCCCATCGGTACGGACCGACTGGCCGATTTGCAAACGATTCAAGTGGCGAATCATGGAGGGACCGACGAACATCGAAATCGCTAACGCCGTCACTGCAGACAAAATACCCCGTAAAGTGAGGTACTGAAAAACCGAAAAGCCAGCGTCAAACGCTGTCAATTGTGCCGCTAACCAAGTCAACATGCCGCGCGCTCCTGTTGTTCAAGCAGTGCATTAACAACGACTTCAAGCCCTACTCCGCGTGAACCTTTAATCAAAACGACATCGTCAACAGTGAGCCCCTCTAAGGCCGCGATAGCCGCATTGCGATCGACGACAACAGCGGCCGCATCGCCAAAGGCCGTAGCGGCGGCAACAGTCGCATCGCCAATGGCTACTAGTTTTTCAATACCTGCCTTGCGCGCGTGGGCGCCAACCATGGCGTGTAGCTGTGTCGACTCGGTACCGAGCTCAAGCATAGAACCTAACACCAATGTCCGAACGCCAGACTCTGAGGCTAGCGTGTCAATAGCCGCGCAAACCGCAAGGGGGTTAGCGTTGTAGCTATCGTCAATAATACGAGCACCGCTGGCGCTCTGATGAATCTGACCACGACCAGCGGCGGGGCTAACCTGACTCAATCCCCTAGTAATTGTGGCCGCGCTGATACCCAGCGAGTGGGCGACGGCGATAGCCGACAAAGCGTTAAATACGCCGCCCTTGCCCGGTACGTTAAGGCGTACCGGATACGACAACGCATCACAGCACGCCTTAAAAGTCGCACCCTGAAAACCGCGATAACACACATCAAGTGCACTGATATCACAGCCCTCATCAAAGCCGATGGTGGTCACCCGAGCGGGGGCGGCACGAACACGCCATTGACCAGTCCAAGGCTGCTCTGCATTGATGACAGCGATGCCATCAGCCGGCAGATTATCTAAAATCTCACCTTTGGTTTGAGCAATTTCGTCAACATTTTTGTAGTTTGATAAGTGCGCCGGCGCAGCATTAAGTAAAACAACGATCTGGGGCTTGGCGATATCCATCAAATAACGAATATCCCCAGGTTTGCCCGCACCCATTTCTAGCACTAAGAATTCTGTTGTCGGAGTAACACCCAGTAAAGTCAGCGGCAATCCGAGTTCATTATTTTGATTGCCCACGGTGGCGACCGTGTCGCCAACCTCGCACAAAACTGCGGCCAACATATTTTTGGCCGTTGTCTTCCCTGCGCTTCCGGTAATACCGATGACCGTGCCATTAAATGCTGCTCGCGCCATGCGAGCTAAGGCAGCCAAACCGTCGAAGGGATTTTTCACAATTAACTGAGGTACATCGAGGTCCAGTCGTCGCGTTGTCATCACCGCCACTGCTCCGGCATCGATGGCATGCAGCGCGAAGTCATGACCGTCAACTCGCTCACCGACCAATGCCACAAATAAATCGCCCGATTTCACTTTGCGATGATCAACTGCCGCACCAGATACTTCGAGGGTTGCATCTCCAGCGGCAAGTAGCTCACCACCGGCTGCCAAATGAAGCGCGCCTAACGTTATTGAGGTAATCATACGCCGACCACCTGATCAGCACTGCAGGCGTCGATACCGGCGAGCAACGATGCAACCACCTCGGCATCATTAAAGGGATGGCGGACGCCTTTAATTTCTTGATATTCCTCATGGCCCTTACCCGCGATGAGGACACAGTCACCCGGCACTGCACGCGCTAACGCGAATTGAATTGCGTCTCGCCGATCTGCAATCACATCGCAATCACCGGCGATACCCGAACGCACATCGGTGAGAATAGTTAACGGGTTTTCATTGCGCGGGTTATCACTTGTGAGCACAACGCGGTCGGCGAAGGCCTCTGCGGCCGAGCCCATTTGTTGACGTTTACCTGTGTCGCGATCACCACCGCAACCAAAAACCAGCCAAATCGCGCCTGCTGTTTGAGGCCGTAAAGCCTGAAGCGCTCTGGTGATGGCATCGGGGGTATGGGCGTAGTCAATCACGATATTTAACTGCCGCTTATTGGCGACAGATTGCATACGGCCAGGAACTGCTTTTACCGCGGCAGCCGCGCTCAACACGGCAGCGAACTCGTAGCCTAACGAAAGCACCGCCATTACCGCGGCGGCCAAATTGAATGCGTTAAATGCACCCACCAAATGGCTCGAGAACTCACCGACACCCCTGGGCGTGCGTATTTGAATACGCTGCAGCCGGTCATCATGAACGACGGCAACATAGACATCGGCATCGGGGTCCTGTAATGAGATACCCAGTGTTTCAGAGACAGAAACATCGACAACTTGACGGGCAGCCTGATCATCCGCATTAAAAATTGACGTCTTGAGCGTCGGCCAAGTAAACAGCTTTAACTTGGCTGCGCAGTAGGCGGCTTCGTCACCATGGTAATCTAAGTGATCTCGCGACAAATTAGTAAAAACCGCTACCTGTATCTGTAAACCATCAAGGCGGCCCTGATGCAAAGCATGCGAGGAAGCCTCGAGCGCCACATGATCAACACCCGCATCGCACCATTGTCGAAGCTGCGCATTCAAAGTGAAAATATCAGGCGTGGTATTACGCGTATCTGAAACGGGCGCGCCGCCACCAAAGCGCGCACCGAGAGTACCAAGGCAGGCAGCAGCGACACCTAAGTGACTCAGAATCTGTGCAATATAGTCGGTAACCGACGTTTTTCCATTAGTGCCAGTGACTGCGAGCAATGACATCTCAGCACTAGGATCTGCATAAAACTTTCGTGCAATGTCGGCACAGCGACTGCGGAGCTGCGGCACCAAAATGACACGCGCGTCATTTGCCGAAAACCCCTCTGCCTCCGCAAATACCGCAGAGACCCCAGCGTCGAGTGCCGCCTGTATATAAGCGCGTCCATCTGCCTCATAGCCGGGCACTGCGATAAAGATACTGCCGGGCGCTGCGTTACGGCTGTCCAGTGTCACATCGCGAACCATAATGTCCGCCAATGCCCCCATAGGCATGTCTAACAGGCTGCCCAGTCGAACCTGTGCAACGGGGGTCGTCATAAACCACCGCCCAATACCGCATAGTTACCAACGCTGGGAATATCTAGCGCGGGAGGTACGTTGTTCAATCGCAACACGCGTTCAGTAATTCCGGCATAGATCGGTGCCGCCGCGGCGCCGCCACCGTAACCATCACCCTTGGGTTCGTCGACAATAACGGCGGTCACGTAACGCGGATTTTCAATTGGCGAGATACCGACAAATAGTGCGATGTATTTGTCGTCGATATAACCACCAACGCCGACTTTATGAACCGTACCTGTCTTACCACCGACGCTAAAGCCCGGAACCCGAGCGTTGCGGGCAGTGCCTTGATCACCGGTGACGCGATGGAGCACAGTAACGACTTGCTGTGCAATATCTTCACTAATGACACGCCGTCCAGTCACGCGGCCATCTTCAGCCCGTTTAATCAGCGTCAACGGCATCTGGCGGCCACGATTTGCGAACACGCTATAAGCATGGGCAAGCTGTAATGGCGTAGTAGTAAGACCATAGCCAAAGGCGAGGGTTACCTTTTCGATCTCACTCCATCGATTTCGCTCAGGCAAAACCCCAGTTCGCTCACCGGGAAACCCTATGTTACTGGGCTCACCCAATCCAAACCGCTGAAACACCTGCAAAATGGGCTCATGCCCAATTTGTTGAGCAATTTTAGTAACGCCTACCTGGCTCGACTTCTCGATCACACGAGAGACACTTATCTCACCATAATTACGCGGATCCGGCAGTACTTTTTGGCCGACCTTGATTCGTCCGGGAGATGTATCAATCAATGTTTCCGTCGTAAATTTGCCGCTCTCTAGCGCCGCCACTAGCGTCAGCGGCTTAATGGTAGAGCCCGGCTCAAAAACATCAGTAACGGTTCGATTGCGGACAGCTGCAGCCATAAAACCCGAGCGGCTATTCGGGTTGAATACCGGGTGATTGGTCATCGCTAAGATCTCACCAGTCCAGGCGTCTATCGTCACCGCCGCACCGGCCGCAGCACCTGTCTCTGCCATCGCCCTCTGCAACTCTCGATGCTGAAAATACTGCAGGCGTAAATCAATACTCAACGTCAGATTACTGCCCGATTGCGCCTCTTCAACGACGCCAATATCGCGCACCGCATCACCGTGCAGGTCTTTAATGAAACGCTTGCGTCCAGGCTTGCCCGCCAATTGCGACTGATAAGAATACTCAAGCCCCTCAAGCCCCTCGCCGTCGACATTAGTTAACCCCAGTACCTGCGCCGTCACCTCTCCCGCGGGATAAAATCGTTGATAAGCGCGCTCGCCACGCACGCCCTGAATACCCAAGCTCAGCACCCTACGCGCTTCATCCGGCATTTGATTGCGCGCCAGATACATAAACTGCTTATTGCTATAGAGCGCCAATCGCTGCTCTAGGTCCGCAACTGGCACACCGAGCGCGCGCGCCAATTCAGGAAGACGATTGGTATCTTTTAGATGCTGCGGATTAGCCCACAGCGAAACCACCGGCGTGCTGACAGCTAAAGGCTCACCGTGACGGTCTGTAATCAGGCCGCGATAAGCGGGTATTTCAGCGGTACGAACAGCACGCATCGCGCCCTGATTACGCAAAAAATCAGCCCCGTGCTCCACATCGAGCACCTGCAACGCAATCAAACGTCCCAGCAATAATGCCAGGAGGATCAGCAGCAACAATGCAATAACGTACAAACGCCACATATCCGGGATGCGACGCTCAGGAGCCGCAGTTTTACGCGACGTGGCAGCAGTGCGGCTCACTGCGACACCACCTGGATGCGATCAATGGATGGCACGGCCATCGCTAAATCACCCGACGCTACCTGCATGATGCGATGAGGACTGCCTAGCGTGCTCTCTTCAAGCACCAGCCGGCTATAATTTTCTTGTAATGCCCAGCGCACCGACTCCAGCGACTGCAGTTGCGCGTAATCACTTCTACACTCATGCGACACTCTGACAACGGCCAGCGCCGACAATACCACTGCAACCATTAACACTGGCGCACGCTTATCCCCACTCAGCCACATCATGTGATTCGCTCAGCAATGCGCATAATGGCAGATCGAGATCGGGGATTTACCGCCACCTCTTCCGGGGATGCACGCATAGGCTTGGTGAGCAGCTTCATACGCTGCCCTCGCTCAGAGTCTAATATGGGCACACCACGAGGAATCGGTGCCCCGCGAGACATATCACGCATAAAGCGCTTAACGATTCGATCTTCTAGCGAATGGAAACTAATCACGACCAGCCGGCCACCAGTCGCCAGCATATCGACTACATCAGCCAACAGATCCTCAAGGTCTGCGAGCTCACGATTAATATAAATTCGGATCCCCTGGAAGGCGCGCGTTGCCGGATGCTTATGCTGCTCCCAGCGCGGGTTGGCCTCTGACACAATTTTAGCAAGCACCGCTGTGCGCTCTATCGGCGCAACGTTCCGCGCCTCGACAATTGCACGGGCGATTCGCTTACCAAAACGCTCTTCACCAAAGGTTTTAAGAACGCCTGCAATATCTGCCTCGGCGGCACTATTGATCCACTGCGCAGCCGTTACGCCACGAGACGTATCCATACGCATATCTAACGGGCCGTCATGGGTAAAGCTAAAGCCTCGGGTTCCATCATCGAGCTGAGGGCTCGAAACACCCAAATCAAGTAAAATACCGTTGACCGTACCCGGCGCAACGGCAGATTTCATAGTCGCAAAACTATCGTGCACCCAATGAAATCGCGAATCTCGATCGGCCAATTCACTCGCCGCAGCAACCGCAAGTGGGTCCTTATCAAAGCCTATGAGACGTCCAGCGGCAGAAAGGCTATCGAGGATGCGCGCGCTGTGCCCGCCTCGTCCAAAAGTACCATCAACGTATATGCCGTCACTCGATGTCATCAGTGCAGCAACCGCCTCCTCTAGTAATACCGCCTCATGCCTCAGCGGCATCAGAGCTGTAACGTCATCAGTTCGGACGGCAACTCAACACCGACCTCCACCGCTAATGCGGCGTCACGCTCAGCCAACCAAAGTGCCTCAGACCACAGTTCAAATTTGTTGCCCTGCCCTACCAACACAATCTTCTTCTCTAGCTGGGCATACTCGCGAAGCGCCGGCGGCAACAAAATACGACCATTACCGTCGAGCTGAAGATCCGAGGCATAACCCAAAACTAGGCGCTGAAAACGTTTCACGGCTGGATTGAGTGCCGGCAACGCTTGAACCTCACGCTCAATGCGCTCCCATTCAGGCAGAGGATAAACGGCCAAACAGTGAGACTGGGTATCAATGGTAATAACCACGTTCCCTTGGCATTCAGCAGACAGCGACTCACGCTGGCGCGCGGGGATCGCCATGCGCCCCTTTGCATCCATGTTGATGTGCTGCACACCTCTAAACACGCCTAACTCCCCACCTTTAGCTTTCAGGTCTTTCATTAGAAGACCAGAAACCCACTTCTGCCCACTTTTCCCCACTATACTCACGAAAAGATCGAGGGTCAACGCGAGAAATACAAAATTCCTTTGAATTTCAGCAGTTTAGGGGCGTCTACAGCGAAGAATTCGAGCCGAATTCTCGATTATATCGAGAGAGGAAATAGGCGTTAAAACAGCTCTTTAGGCTAAAAGAGACATGATGTACTTTAAGATTAAGCACTAAATAGAATAACAAAATGTTTTTAAATTCCAATGCTTCTAAAAAAATAGAAGTCCCTCCGGCCAAATAGCGCCGGAGGGGTATCGTAAGTTGAGTCGGTCGATAAGCCGGGTTCTGTCACGGACGATCATTCATCTGCGACGAGCGTCGCCGCTCGCCTGTAGCGACCTACCCGGATCCACCGCGGGTCACGGCATACGGATCCCTATTTGGTCTTGCTCCGAGTGGGGTTTACCATCGCCACGCCTGTTGCCAGTCGCGCGGTGCGCTCTTACCGCACCTTTTCACCCTTACCGAGCTCACGCTCGGCGGTTCCCTTTCTGTTGCACTTTCCGTAGGCTCGCGCCTCCCAGGCGTTACCTGGCACTCTTACCCTATGGAGCCCGGACTTTCCTCCATCAGCCGAAGCCGACAGCGATCGTCTAACCGACTCAATGAGAATTCTACCACACGCGCTCGCGGTAAACCCTCTGAGAAATCGACAAAAGCGCAGTCTAGCGGTCGCGGGCAGCTAGCAAGAGGTCATAGAGCGTCCGCGCTTTGGCACCGGTCATCTCGGCGACAATTGCCGCCGCCTTACGCGGCGGTAGCTCCGCCGCCAAGCGCATAAGCCAAGCCCGTGTAGCGGCATCAACGGCATCCAACTCAGGCACCGCACCCGCTATTATCAGGACCTGCTCACCACGCTGCTGATTGGCATCGGCTTGCACCCAGTGACTGAGCTCCGGCAGCGGCAATCGCTTAATCGTCTCAAACGCCTTACTTAGCTCCCGTGCCAATACCGCTTCACGATTGGGACCAAATACAGCCAGGGCATCAGCTAAGGTCGCAACAATTCGATGGGGCGCTTCATAAAACACCAACGTGCCATGATAATCAGCTAAGACCTCAAGCCGACTGCGACGCTGTGAAGATTTACTCGGCAAAAAGCCTTCGAAATGAAAGCGATCGGTAGCCAGACCACTCGCACTCAGTGCAGCGATCGCCGCACAAGGACCAGGCAACGGAATGACTGGCATACCAGCATCCTGTACCGCGCGCACCAGACGATAACCGGGATCGGAAACCAATGGTGTGCCCGCATCACTGATCAACGCAACACTCTGACCATCGATTATCCGGCCAACCAGCCCTTCCGTTTCAGCATCGCCGCTATGCTCATGATAGCTAATTAGTCGAGTTTCTATAGAAAAATGCGCCATTAGTCGCTGACTATGACGCGTATCCTCGGCTGCAATAACATCAACTTGCCGTAATATAGACATTGCACGTAAGGTTATATCTTCTAAATTGCCAATTGGCGTCGGTACAATGTACAAACCGCGTTCCAACTTGATCACTCCCCTTTATACTGTGCCTATGATCGCAGACCAAAGCACATTACGCTCAGCATTTTTTTATTCGCGCCTAATCCGCCGCGGACTAGCTTTTATTATGTCCTCGCTGCTATTAGCTGGTTGCACAAATGTACCTGAAGATAACTCAAGTCGTGTTGTCCAGACGCCTATACCGATCGTCACGCCTGCGCCAATCCCCGCCAAGCCCGAGCAAAAAATCAACCAAACTGCCCTCGAGCGAGTCGACCAAATGGCCCGTGAACTCGGTGCTGCTGCGGCATGGGCTGAGCGCGACACACTGCTAAGGACAGGGCTTGATGCCACCAGCCTAGCTTTGATTGACTCAAATTTGGCTTGGTTAGCTGGCGATACTACAAACGCAGAGCAGCTAATCAGCAGCGCGAGTGAAATGGACAAAGCCGGTCGCGAACAGGTACTGCAAATTAAACAGGCGCGAGCAGCCATGGAACACCAGTGGCTGGAGGCCGCTCGCATATTACATCAGCGCCTAATGCGCGATACAAATAACCTACAGGAACACGGCGAACAGCTCTTTGATTATTTGATGCACCTTGATGACACACAGCTTAGAGCCGCTCAAATGGGCGCTCTAGATGCCGACTGGCGCGGCTGGCTCGAACTATTACAGTCCTATCATCGAGGACGACTGGCGGTATCCGCCTGGGTTAACAATCATCCGACACATTCAGCACTGCCGTCATTGCCCGCCGGCCTGAGCCACTGGTTGAATCAAGCTCCACCACAACAGCTAGCACTTTTACTGCCCATCAGCGGCCGGCTAAGTAGCGCGGCAAATGCCGTTCTCGAAGGTACGGTCGAAGCGTTGTACAGAAACTACCGCGACCCCCTAACCCGGCCACGTCTAGTCACTATCGATACCGAGCAGTATTCCGATGTGATTGCGGCTTACCAGGCTGCGCTAGATGGTGGTGCAGATGTGGTGATTGGGCCATTAACTAAGGCGCGTAGCCGCAGCCTTGCCAATCTGCGACAACGGCCCGTTCCTATTATTACGCTTAACCGACCGGAGGCACTGCCAGAGAGCGAGGCACGAGGCTGGAATGCGCTAAGCCTCGCCCCCGAAGATGAAGCGCGACAGCTCGCCGCACTCGCCTTCGCGGACGGTCTGCGTCACGGAGTAATTATCGCACCGGATACCGACTGGGGCCGAAGAATGAGCGCCTCCCTGACACAAGAATGGCGAATATTAGGCGGCAAAATAATCGATCAGGCGAACCTAAGTGCTGACGAACCCGCATCACCTTACATCGCTGAGACGCTGGGTGCCAGCGGCTCGGAGCTTCGTATCAAGCAGGTTGAAGCTGCATTCGAACCCGCAGTCATAACTCGCGCACGACGCAGAGCCGACATAGACAGTGTGTTTTTGCTGGCATCCTCGCCAGACGAGGCGCGAGCCTTACGTCCACTATTAGTCTTCCACTACGGCGGGGATCTGCCAATTTTCGCGCCATCTACAGTCAACGCCAACAGCCAGAATCGAGGTAACCAAGATCTTAATAGTGTACGGTTCGTTGAAATACCAGCCGTGCTCAATGCACCCAAGGTGAACCGCTATACTAGTCTGCAAGCACTCGGACGAGATGCGGTGTTGCTGGCAGAGCATTTAGATCAATCGGCGCATACTACCGCAGCCATTGTGCGCGGAGAAACAGGCCTTTTAAATCGTCGGCGCAATGGCGAGATCGAAAGAGAATTAAATTCGGTGGTTTTTGCTGGTGACAGTATCAAGTCGCACTGACTAAACTCGCAGTCAAACTATGGCTGGGAGCGCAGTGCGAGTTGATGCTGGACCAAGGAAAGCAATTTGAAAGGCATGCACAGCTATTTTTATTAGAGCAGGGGCTAAAACTAGTTCGGGCTAATTATCGCTGCAGCTGGGGCGAAATTGATCTTGTCATGACGCAAGAAAATTGTCTGGTATTTATTGAAGTGCGGCAACGTCGACCCTCTCGATATGTTGACGCTGCGGGCTCCGTCAACCAAAAAAAACAGCGTAAACTGATCAATAGCGCCTACACTTTTTTGCAGCAACATCGACAATTCGCCAGTATGCTCTGCCGCTTTGATGTCATCGCGTATGATTGCAGCTTAGGATCAAAGGCCAGCGCAAGGCCGCAATGGTTGCGCGGTGCTTTTGGCATCAACTAGCCTCTACGAATACAGGGTTAATGGAAGGTTTATATGTCGCTCTACCAAATGGTCGCGAGACAGTTCCACCAACAAATAGAACAACTGAGTCTATCTGTCGATGCTATCGCTGATATAGCGGGCAATGGCGCGGACCGGGCTGCAGAAGTGATTTTCGCCGACGGGAAGATATTTTCCTGCGGCGCAAGCACTGACGCTGCGAGCGCGGTATTGTTTAGCGACCTACTGCGGCAAGGACTCCAGCGCGAACGACCAGCCCTACCGGTTGTTGAACTCAGCGCGCGCGACACGAAAATCAGCGAACCGTCCGTAACCTGGATTGCTGATCAACTGCGCGCGTTAGGGCAGCATGGAGATTTTGCAGTAATTTTTTGCGCGCAATTGAGCGCTACCGAAATTGAACTGCTTGCTAACGCACTCGATCAGCGACAGGTGAGTGCAATTTGGTTAGGTAACCAAGGACCCGGGCCGAGCCTATCGTTCCCCGGCGCTGATCCAGCAAATCGCCTAGCATTGACCTTCAGCAGTGCGCTCTGCTTAGCACAGCTAATAGACGCCACTATCTTTGGGCCACTTGAGGATTAATTAATGATACTGCGCAGCTGGTACAAAAATACGCTCGCAGCTTTATGGGTCACTGCAATGACCGGTTGCGGTTCAATACTCGCCACATTCGAATCCAATACGATAGACGAGGATCCCGGTAAGCGAACGGTGGCACAGCAAATAGAAGACGAAAGTATTGAAACCAAAGCTATCGTCAATATACGCGCGCTCGATGATGCGTTCGATGACGCCAATCTTGTTGTCGTTGCCTATAACGGCTTTGTACTGGTGGCCGGACAAGTCCCAAGCCTAGAACTAAAGAATGAAGTGCCAAATGTACTACGCAACGTCGCGGGCGTTAGGCGCATATACAATGAATTAGACGTTAGGGAAAACGCCTCTACGCAAGTTCATGCCAATGATCTATGGCTGACGACACAAGTTAAGGCGAAGCTCTTACTCACATCAAACACACCATCAACTCGCACCAAAGTCGTGACAGAGAATAGCGTTGTTTATCTTATGGGACTCTTAACACCCGAGGAAGCCCAGCGCGTCGCAGACCTGACCGCAGGGATCAGCGGCGTTTCAAGGGTCGTACGTCTTTTTGAATTAATCTAACACCCGGTGAACAAGGTAGAAGTTATTCGCTCGCGCCCTTTCTCCGCCGACGGGTTACTTTACTACTTTGAGCGCGGGACGAACCCGATCAGGCGTCGGGTTATTGGGCTCTGGCGGCTGAGGCGGCTCCGGTTCAGCCGTCGGCTCTGGCTCAAAAACCATACCTTGACCATTTTCCCGCGCATATATTCCCAGCACCGCACCGATCGTCACATAGATATCAAATGGCTGACCACCAAAACGCCCATTGAATACTATCGCCTCGTTACCCAGCTGCAATTCCACCACGGCGGTCGGCGAAATATTTAGTACGATTTGCCCGTCGGTTACATAAGCCTCAGGGACCATGACATCTTTACGCGTGGCATCCACTAGCAAATGCGGCGTGCAGTCATTGTCTACGATCCAGTCATAGATCGCGCGAATAATGTAGGGTCGACTCGATGTCACCAGTATTCACCGCTAAGCACCTTAGGTGCGTATTTCTCGTTCCTGAATCGACAAGCTCTCTTGAAAAGACTCTCGTGTAAACAAGCGTTCCATATAACCCAGCAAAGGCTTCGACTGCTTACTCGGACGCATATCCACTCCCAGCGCGGGTAAACGCCACAAGATGGGCGCGACACAGCAATCTACCAGCGTGAATTCTTCACTCATAAAATAAGGCTTTTCTTCAAAAATCGGTGCTATTGCAAGCAGACTTTCACGCAACTCTTTGGCGGATTTAGCAACCACATTATCGCTTCGTGAATTTTCGATCGCATCGACCAGCACGCACCAATCCCGTTCAATGCGGTACATAAATAAGCGACTTTCAGCGCGGGCAACCGGGTACACCGGCAGCAGTGGTGGATGCGGAAAACGCTCATCCAAATATTCCATCATCACCTTAGACTCATAAAGCACGAGATCTCGGTCAACCAGAGTAGGCATCGAATTGTAGGGGTTAAGATCCCCAAGCTCCGCTGGCATGTTCCCACTGTCAGACTCAATCAAATCAACCGTAACGCCTTTCTCTGCCAAAACTATACGAACACGATGGCTATAGTGGCTATTACTGTCTGAAAACAAAGTCATCGAGGAACGCTTGGAGACGACTCCTTGCGTATCATCAGAGTGTTTCATGTCAAAGCTCCGGGCTGGCACCCCAGTATTGAAGTGCAAAAGCGGGCTGCCCGACTAGGCAGTCCGATAGTAGAGTAACAATTATCAGTGGACGTCTTTCCAATATTCACGGCTCAGCAGCCAAGCAAACATAAAGAATACCGCTAAAAACAACATTACAAAAACACCCATCCGCTGCCGCTCAAGCTTTGCAGGCTCCGCAGTGTAGGCAAGAAAGTTGACCAAATCATACATGGTCTCGTCAAACTGCTGGGTACTCATCATACCTGCAGCGGCAATTTCGAGACGCGCGCAGGGATCTTCCATCAGTTGCTCACCCGTTAACGGATCTACCTCTCCCTGGCCATCATTGACCGGCGCAGGGGCGCATTCAGGCATGCCCTGCAGCTCCATCAGCACGTGCGGCATACCGACTTTGGCAAACACCCTATTGTTAACACCATAAGGCCGTGAGTCATCGCGATAGAACGAACGCAAGTAAGTATATACCCACTCAGGCTGACGCGCGCGGGAAATCAAGGTCAAATCCGGCGGTGTTGCACCAAACCACACTTTCGCATTGGCTTTATCCATCGCGTTATCCATATGCGATCCAATTTTAAGCTCCGGGTCGAACATCAGATTAGCTTTGAATAAGTCCTCGGGAATCCCGAGATCTTTGGCAACGCGGTTGTAACGCGAGTACTGAAGAGAGTGGCAGCCCATGCAGTAGTTGGCATAAACCGCAGCGCCATGCTGCAGCGACGCCTGATCTGCTGGATCAGCTTCAAAGGTATCGCAGGGGATCGCGCCACAGGCAAATGACGACTCTGAGCCAACCGCTTTTAATGGCAGCACGGTCAGTAGACCGATAATAATTAACAGGCCTGCAGCTCTCAGTGGGCCCATACCACCGTTCATTGTCACGCGCTCTGGTACCGGCTTAGTTTTGTCTAGGGTCGACCATATAGGCATTGCCAAGAAAAACATGAAGTAGAAAACCGAACAAATCTGCGCCAGGAATGTGCGCTCTGGGGTCGGCGCCTTAACACCTAACACACCCAAAATTAGGAATGAGGCAAAGAACAGCGTCAACATAACGCGATTAATCATGCCGCGGTAACGCCAAGATTTCACTTCACACCGATCTAACCATGGCAGTGCGAATGGAATAGCAACAGCCGATGCAAAGGCGATAAAACCCCAGAACTTGTCAGGTACCGCGCGAAGTACAGAGTAAAACGGCGTGAAATACCAGACAGGCGCAATGTGCTCCGGTGTTTTTAAACTATTTGCTTCTTCAAAGTTGGCAAACTCTAAAAAGTAGCCCGACATTTCGGGCATAAAGAAAATCACGCCACAGAAGAAGAACAAGAATACCGCAATACCTTGGATATCGTGTACCGAGTAATAGGGATGGAACTTGATACCATCTAGCGGAACACCGTTGGCATCCTTGTTTTTCTTTATCTCGACACCGTCTGGATTGTTCGATCCAACTTCATGTAATGCAAGAATATGCAGTACAACGAGTGCCAGCAGCACAATTGGCAGCGCCACAACATGCAGCGCAAAAAAGCGATTCAGTGTAATGCCAGAGATCAGATAATCGCCACGAATCCAAGTGACAATATCTTCACCAACCACAGGAATGGCGCCAAACAGTGAAATGATGACCTGCGCGCCCCAGAAGGACATTTGTCCCCAGGGAAGAACGTAGCCTACAAATGCCTCGGCCATCAGCACAACAAAGATCAACATGCCGAAGATCCAAATCAGTTCTCGCGGCTTTTTGTAAGACCCATAAATTAGCGCCCGCACCATATGTAAATACACCACAATGAAAAATGCGGAGGCACCCGTCGAATGCATATAACGCAGCAACCAACCGTAATCCACATCGCGCATGATGTATTCAACCGACGCAAAAGCTTCTTCCGAGCTCGGCGTGTAGCTCATGGTCAACCAAATGCCGGTCAACAGCTGATTGACCAACACCAGCAGTGAAAAAACGCCAAAAAAGTACCATATGTTAAAGTTCTTTGGCGCGTAATACTCAGCCATATGCGTATTCCACGCACGCGTAATAGGCAGCCGCGCGTCAATCCAACCTACAATGCTAGTCAGTGCCTTTTCCATTACGCTGCCTCCGGGTTTTCGCCAACTACAAGAACTTTCTCACCCTCAAAGGAATACGGCGGTACCACTAAGTTAGTGGGCGCTGGTACACCTGAGAACACGCGGCCCGCAAGATCAAATTTCGAACCATGACACGGGCAGAAGAAACCACCCAGCCACTCGTCGCCGCCCATATCCGTAGCGCCGACTTCAGGGCGAAACGTAGGTGCGCAGCCCAAGTGCGTGCACAGCCCTACAACAACCAACAGTGCAGGGCGCGATGAGCGTGCCTGATCTGTAATGTAAGGGGGCTGAATAGACACCAGAGAATAGGGATCCTTCAGCTGATCATCTAACTGCGGCAAGTTTTCCAGCTGCTCCGTAGTGCGGTTCACCACGTAGACAGGCTTTCCACGCCACTCGACAACAATCATCTGACCGAGCTCTATCTTGCTGATATCAGCCTTAACAGGTGCCCCGGCAGCTTTGGCTTTCTCGGATGGATTCCAAGAGCCCAAAAAAGGCACTGCAACGCCTGCAACGCCGGCCACAGCGACCGCAGAAGTAGCCGCAGCCAAAAAACGACGTCGAGTCGGATTAGACGCAGGCGATGCTTGCGCATCAAAAGTTTGGTTGGTTTCGCTCATCTACACCATTCTCCGGATGAGTGGGACGTAAGTTCCGGCTTGCGCCAGTGCCCAGACAATAAAAAACGAAATCGCCGCAGACAATCATCTGCAGCGATAGAAATTCGGCGCATGAATTCTAATAGGCTAGACCCGTAGCGGCAACCCGTAACGACCAAAACCGGTGCCGGAATGCCCGATATTTCTGCTATTTTGCAGTTATAGCCGAACACCAGGCGGCCAAAAGCAGAAAAGCCGGCACAAGCCGGCTTTCCTAGGGTAGTACGCCAAGAATAAATTAACGCTTGGAGAACTGTGGACGTCGACGTGCCTTTCGAAAACCGACCTTTTTACGCTCAACTTCACGCGCGTCTCGCGTAACGAATCCAGCAGCACGCAAACCAGGACGTAATGACTCGTCGTAGTCCATCAAAGCGCGAGTCAAACCGTGCCGAATGGCACCGGCCTGACCAAAGCTTCCACCACCGGCCACGGTAACATTCGCATCAAACTTGCCAGACAACTCTACTAACTCGAGTGGCTGACGCACAATCATGCGTGCGACCTGACGACCGAAATACTGATCGAGTGGAAGTCCGTTAACAGTAATATTGCCACTGCCATTCTTCAAAAACACACGTGCTGTTGAAGTTTTGCGGCGACCTGTTCCGTAATAATGTGTTGCTGCCATCTGCTTGCTCCTCAGATACTCAGCGCTTGCGGCTGTTGTGCAACGTGGGGGTGCTCAGGACCGACATAGATCTTGAGCTTCCTAAACATGGCGCGACCCAGAGGGCTGCGCGGTAGCATACCTTTAACGGCACGCTGAAGAACACGCTCAGGAGCACGTTCAATCAGCTTCTCGAAGCTGAAAGACTTCAATCCGCCGGGGTAGCCAGTGTGATGGTGATACATCTTGTCGGTCTGCTTTTTGCCGGTTACCCGAACTTTTTCGCAGTTGACGACGACGATATAATCGCCCATATCCATGTGTGGTGTGTACTCGGGCTTGTGCTTGCCGCGCAAACGATGTGCGATCTCGGTAGCCAAGCGACCAAGGGTCTTGTTCTCGGCATCGACGACAAACCAATCGTGGTGTACATCAGCAGCCTTGGCGCTATAAGTTTTCATTTTCGGTGACCTTTTGGGCCGATTTAAAAGGAGCGCGGATTTTACTGGAATGGCGCATAGGTTTCAATAGCGATTTCACTAGTGAACAATATTTATTACGGCCGGTGTTCTCGACCTAGGTATTCCCGTGACTGCATTTCTAGTAAACGCGACAAAGTACGCTGGTATTCGAACCGCAACCGGCGGCCAGTATACAGTGCTGCAGGCTCGACTGCAGCGGTTAATAATAACTTAACATTGCGGTCATAGAACTCGTCAACCAAGTTAATAAATCGACGGGCGGCATCCTCTGACGTGCTATCCATCACCGGCACTGCTTCGATAAATACCGTCTGGAACACCCGAGCCAACTCAACGAAGTCGCTAGCGCTACGCGGCTGACGACACAACTCGTCAAAGGTAAACCAGCCCATACCCTCGACCATGCGCAGTACCTGAACATCGCGATGATTAATCTCGATCAAAGCGCCCTGCCCCTCTAATCCGTTCGCTAATGCAGAAAAGCTTTTTGCTAATGCCGCATTTGCAGATTCATCTAGCGGGTAGTGGAACAGCTCAGCCTGCTCGAGCGTCCGCAGTCGATAATCGACACCCGAGTCGACATTGACGACACGGGTAAAGCGCTGAATCAAGTCAATCGCAGGGAGAAAGCGCGCCCGTTGCAACCCATCACGGTACAGATGTTGCGGCTCAATATTTGAGGTTGCAACCAAGGTGACACCGCGACTAAAGAGCGCTTGCATCAAGCCACCGAGAATCATGGCGTCGGCGATGTCGGACACAAAAAACTCATCAAAACAGATGACTAAGGCCTCACTCGCAATGCCATCAGCAACTAATTCTAAAGGGTTTTTCTCCCCCACAAGCGCGGTGAGATCATCGTGAACTCGCTGCATAAAACGATGGAAGTGGACACGCATTTTACGAGTGATCGGCAAACTCTCGAAAAAAGTGTCTACCAAATAGGTTTTGCCTCGCCCGACCCCACCCCAAAAATATAATCCGAGCTCCGGCTCAGCTTGCGCAACAAATAAACGCCGCAGTCGCGCACCCCGACGACCCCGAGAAGCCTCACGCTTAAGCAATCGCTCGTATAAATCTTGCAGCAAAATAACAGCTTGCCGCTGCGCTTCATCAGCGACAAAATCACTGCGTGCAAGATCCAGCGCATAACGCGCCATGGGTGTAAGTTCGGGGGCAGTAGTCACAACAGTATCCTTTAATTAAACGGAACTTTAGCGCTCCCAGAAACAGGGAGCAAACTATTGTGCAAATTACACCTCTCGCCCAGTAGAGGTTACACTATCAACAATTCAGGGCTATCCATATTCGGAGTTATCAACATGTCATTCAGTTTCGTCTATCTCGCCATCGCCGCCCTTGCTTTGGGCACTGGATTGGGCGCCGGTTGGTTTCTTGGCCTGCGTAAGCGCAGCAACCGTGACGTTATTATCGATCTTGAGCAGCGATTAGAGCGCGCACTAGAGAGTCGCGCCGATTACCAAGCCGAAGTCACTGAGCATTTCGCTCAGACCGCACATTTATTTGAGCGACTGACAAACGACTACCGAACGCTTTACAGCCATATGGCGCTAGGCGCTGACAAACTCTCAGATGGGAGTGTCAAGCTGAATCCGGCCATGCTGAACCAAGATAATGAGAACGATATTTCACCGTACATTTTAGATGCTGCGCCACCGCTTGATTATGCGCCCAAAAAAGACCCACAGGATCAAGGGCAGTTGGCAGAAGATTTCGGTCTCGAAAAATCCACTATTCCAGGTGAAAACTACGAGTATCGCTCAGGTTTTTAGCGGTTTTTTGGCAATTTTTTTGGCGATAAAGCGGCCTAAATACCTACTCGCGACAGTCGACCCAGACACTAGGCCCATAGCCGGTCAATAAGACACATCGCCTGAAGATTACGCTTCACACTTCGACCTAAGTCACGTTGGCGTCGTAAGCCTGGCTCGCCGCACCTTATGAGTTTCTCAGTCAACGCTCGTTTCATGCATTGCTGTCAAATATTGTTCGGCGACCGAATACACTCAAGCTGGACTGTCAATATCGACAAAATGGTGTGTAATACCCAGCTCATCAGCCAGCCAGTCGCCCACAGATCGTACGCCAAACCGTTCGGTCGCATGATGGCCCGCAGCGATAAACCCAATACCGCGCTCACGTGCAATATGGACGGTCTGCTCCGAAATCTCACCTGTGACGAACAAATCAGCGCCAGCATCAGCAGCCACGTCAATATAGTCCTGCCCGCCACCGGTACACCAAGCAATACGTTTTACTGACTTATCAAGGACAGAGACAACCTGTCGACCGAGCGCATTCGTCAATCGGTCGACCAATATTGACTGGGGTACTGCCTGCTCGAACTCACCCATAAAAACAGGCAGACTCGGCTCTAGTGGGTTAATAGGCGAAAATTCAGCTAAGCCCATTGCTCGGCCTAAACCCGCATTATTACCCAAGGTTAAATGACCATCTAAAGGCAGGTGATACGCTAATAAATTGATGTTCGACTTCACCAGCGCGCCGATACGACGCCCTTTCATGCCGACAATACAGGGATCTTCAGCGCGCCAGAAATAGCCATGGTGTACCAGCAGTGCGTCGGCACGTAAAGCTATCGCCTTATCAATCAACGCCTGACAGGCAGTCACACCTGAAACTATCCTCGTTATCTTTTGAGTGCCCTCAATCTGCAGCCCGTTTGGGCAGTAATCCTTAAATTTATTGGGCTGTAACAAGTTATCCAACGTCGAAATCAGATGGTTACGACTAATCGCCATGAGCTACTCCAGTCACGCAAAAAAAAACATTAGGGGGAGGTTAACGCTAACAGAGTGTTTTACAATGCTTTGGAAAGGAGTCTGCCAGTGAGAGATGCGTTTATTACGTTTGTTTGGCCAGCCATTGCGGGTTTACTGGCTGCCATCCTGATTTTAGATCAGTGGGTACTCAATGAGTCGTTATTGTCGCCTGAGAAACACGCGGTGGTCAGCTATCGTGAGGCGGTTGCTCGAGCAACGCCTTCCGTTGTTAATATTTACACTGCCAAGCTGGTTGCCGAGAACAGAGCGCAAAGACCCAGCGACCCGTTTCTAAGACGATTCGTCGGCCCAAATAGTCGCCGTCAACGTATCGAGCGATCACTCGGCTCTGGCGTCATTATGAGTGCCGCGGGTCATGTAATAACCAATAACCATGTCATAGCAGACGCCGATGCGATACAAGTTATGCTGCATGATGGCCGCTCTGCGACAGCAACCGTTGTGGGTAGCGACCCCGAAACTGACCTCGCCGTGTTAAAGATTGACCTACCCAATTTGCGGCCATTGGAACCCGCAGACTCAGATAAAGCGCGCGTTGGTGACGTCGTATTAGCTATCGGTAATCCCTACGGCTTTGGCCACTCAGTGAGCCAGGGAATTGTCTCAGGACTCGGCCGATATGGATTACAACTGAGCGCCTATGAGGACTATATTCAAACTGATGCCAGTATCCACCTTGGAAATTCTGGTGGCGCACTGATCGACACTCAAGGGCGCCTAGTCGGCATTAACACCCTCATCTATACCGCGAATAACGACGGCGGCGAAGCCGGGGCAGGTATCGGTATTGGTATCAACTTGGCAACCCCGAGCAATCTAGCCACCTATGTTATGCAAGATCTCATCAGCTACGGCAGCGTAGTACGCGGTTGGCTGGGGGTCAGTGTTGAATTGTTAGTCCGCCTAGATGCGCTAGGGCAGCAGGAACAACTGCTCGTCGTTACCGAATTGAACGAGGACGGCCCTGCCGTTCGGGCTGGCATCATTGTGGGTGACGCAATTACTTCTCTGGATGGTGAGCCAATTGCTGACGGACGTTTGGCGATGGACAGCATCGCGCGCTTAAGGCCTGGCGAACAGTTGCTAGTTGGCATTAAACGCGGCAAAACCGATCAGGTCCTCGAGGCCATCGTTGGGCATCGCGTTAACAGTACCGAATAACCTTGTCGGCAGCTAATTGAGCGCAGCCACAGACGTGGCGTGCTTTTAAGAACGCGCGCTCGCTTAGTCGCTCTCTGCGCGTAATTCTGCGCTGCGAGCGTGAGCTACCAGCGATTCACCACGCGCCAGTACTGACGCCACACGCCCCAGCGCACGCGCGCCGTCAGGCGAACAGTTGATAATCGAGCTACGCTTCTGAAAATCGTAGACCCCTAAGGGTGAAGAGAATCGAGCAGTCCCCGAGGTTGGCAAAACATGATTCGGTCCTGCGCAATAATCGCCGAGTGACTCGGAACTCATTGCACCCACAAAAATAGCACCGGCGACTTCAATATGCTCGACTAACGCATCGGCATTCGCAGTGGCTAACTCTAAATGCTCAGGCCCCACCAGATTACTAATAGCAATGGCTTCTGCCATGTCGGCCACTTTGATTAACGCGCCGCGACCCAGCAGTGAGGCGCGAATAATATCTCTGCGAGGCATGCTCGGCAGTAACTCCACCATCGCTGCTTCGACTCGATCAAGGTAAGCGAGATCTGGACTGATCAATATTGCCTGAGCTTGCTCGTCGTGCTCCGCTTGAGAAAATAAGTCCATCGCCAACCATTCGGGCGCCACTGAACCATCGGCAAGAATAAGAATTTCCGATGGCCCTGCAACCATATCGATACCCACGCTACCAAAGACCTGTCGCTTCGCTTCCGCCACATAGCGATTGCCCGGGCCGACGATTTTATCGACCTTGGGGACGCTCTTAGTGCCGTAGGCGAGCGCAGCAATAGCTTGCGCACCACCGATGGTAAACACTTCATCGACACCCGCGATGGCTGCTGCGGCCAAGACTAGGGGATTGAGATCTCCATCTGGTGCCGGCACCATCATGATCACTTTATCCACACCTGCAACACGCGCAGGAATCGTGTTCATCAGCACAGATGACGGATAACTGGCCTTGCCTCCGGGCACATAAATACCCGCCCGTGCCAGCGGTGTTATTTTTTGCCCCAAAGTGTTGCCGTATTGATCGTCAAACGACCAGCTATGTGCGAGCTGATGCTCATGATATTCACGGATACGTTGCGCAGCCTGCTCCAGTGCTGCTCGCTCTACCTCTGAAATGGCGGCTAAAGCCTCAGCAAGTTCATTAGCTGACAGGGTCAAATCCCTTATGTGCGTGACTGAACGACGATCAAAGCGTGCGGTGTACTCTACAATTGCCGGGTCACCGCGCTGCCTTACATCATCGATAATTGCACTCACCTGGCCGATCAAGGTGGGATCTCGCTGATCGGGCACCGCTGTCAGCTGCTCAAACGCCCTATCGAAATCTAGTTCGGCAGTGTCTAAACGACTAATCAAGCCAGTCATCCCGCCTCCGCTGTTGCGCGGCTAGCAACCGCCGTCGATAAACCCTCTATAAGCTGGCTAATCGCCGCATGTCGGGTGCGCATGGCAGCCTTATTCACAATCAGACGCGCGCTGATGTCGGCAATATGCTCAAGGGGTGCCATACCGTTAGCCCGCAAAGTGTTGCCAGTATCAACAATATCTACTATTTCATCTGCTAAGTTCATTAATGGTGCAAGCTCCATGGCACCATAGAGTTTGATCAGCTCAGCTTGAACGCCTCTCTCGGCATAATGCCGGCGAGCAATATTGATGAATTTACTGGCCACGCGTAATCGTGGACGACTGCGAGATTCACTAGGAAAGCCAGCAGTCATTAATCGACAGCGGGCAATAGCGAGGTCTAGAGGCTCGTATAATCCCTCACTACCAAACTCCAGCAACATATCTTTGCCCACAACACCGACATCGGCGGCGCCATGACGCACATAAGTCGTGACATCTGAACCACGCAAAATCACCAAACGAACATTTGGCTCACTGGTTTCAAATAACAACTTACGACTGGTAAAAACATCATCTACCGGCGTGATACCTGCCTGCTCAAACAACGGCAGAGTTTCCTTAAGAATACGCCCCTTAGTTAGGGCAATGGTCAGCGGAAGCTTCATAAAACCTTCTTACTCGATTAACTCAATAGCGAAAGGGGCATCGGTAGCAGCCACTTTACGGTCATTCACTTCGGACTCGGCGAATATCAGCACCCAAAGACTGCAGCTTCTCTTCGATACATTCATAGCCGCGATCAATGTGGTAAATTCGATCGACACGCGTTTCACCTTGGGCAACTAAACCGGCGATCACCAAGCTTGCCGAAGCACGTAAATCGGAGGCCATAACCGGCGCTCCTTTAAGGTGTTCCCGCCCAACGATCATTGCCATATTGCCTTCAATCATAATATTGGCGCCCATGCGGTTCATTTCATGAGTTTGAATCAAACGATTCTCAAAGACCGTTTCTGTTACCCGGCCAGTGCCATCGGCAATGGTATTCAAGGCGGTGAACTGGGCCTGCATGTCGGTTGGAAAACCCGGATACGGCGCTGTGGTAATCGACACAGATTTCGGGCGTCGACCTTCCATATCGAGTGCAATCCAATCCTCACCTGTGGTTACGATCGCACCGGCCTCGCGCAGCTTGTCTAATACGATTTCAAGATGGTGCGGTGCAGCACCATCTAGATGAATATTACCGCCCGTCGCAGCAGCGGCAACTAAATAAGTCCCCGCCTCGATCCGATCAGGCATTACGGTGTAATCACAGCCGTGCAGCGCAGGCACACCTTCGATAACCAGCGTAGAAGAACCCGCACCTTCAATTTTTGCACCCATAGCAATCAAGCAATGGGCCAGGTCAACCACCTCAGGCTCACGGGCCGCATTGCGAATGGTCGTCAAACCCTCCGCCAAGGTCGCAGCCATTAGCAAATTTTCAGTGCCACCCACCGTAACAATATCAAAATCAATATCTGCACCTTGCAGGCGCCCATCGATTGAGGCGTTGATATACCCACCTTCGATGGTGATTTCGGCTCCCATCGCCTCCAAGCCCTTTAAGTGTAAATCCACAGGACGGCTGCCAATAGCACAGCCACCAGGGAATGACACTCTAGCCGTCCCAAAGCGAGCCAAGAGCGGACCAAGCACCAAAATCGAAGCGCGCATTGTCTTGACTAGCTCATAGGGCGCCTGCTGGCTACTGACAGTGCTAGCATCGATTTCAAGCCCCATTTTTTCATCAACGGTGAGCCCTACACCAAGGCATCCAAGCAACTCAATCATGGTTGTGATGTCATGCAGATGCGGCAAATTACTGAGCTTAGTCCTATCGCTTGCAAGCAATGTCGCCGCGATAATGGGCAGCGCAGCGTTCTTAGCGCCCGAGACTTTTAACTGGCCGCTAAGCCGACGACCACCGCGAATGGAAAGACAATCCAAAATCAGCCTCGCTCAGCAGAAGTAAGCGCACGAATATTCACCGCGTGAATAACGCCCTGTGCAATGACATCGGCAAGTGGTGCATATACTCGCTGCTGACGCGCCACAGGTCGCAAGCCCGCAAAACTTTCATCAATAACGGTCACCGTATAGTGTCCCGCAGACAATTCCACGGCCACATCCGCACTCGGGAATGCTGACTGTACCAAAGCCTTAACTTGCGCTGCTTCCATTTTAAGACTCCTGACTATCGGTTTGAGCTACTAAATTCCAATCGGCAATCACTGTATCGAGATCGCCATTAGCTGCTTTCGCAGCTGCTTCAAATTGGCCTTGGTATATCTCGCCGAGATTAATGTTTTCGATAATAATATTACGCAACATCCAGCGACCATCAGCATACTGTCCCATTTGGTACCGGAGCGTGTAAACACGACTCTGGTCACCGTAGACAAGCTGCGTGACAGACGCAACACGGGTACTACCCGGCGACACCTCCGTTCCCTTCAACTCAACCCGTGAACCACCAAAAGCCAGCAATCCTTTGGCATAGGTTTCAATCAGATTTTTGCGTATAACCACCGCAAAATCCTTTAATTGCCGTCTTAACGCATTTCGGCCAGCTTTATCTAGACTCGAATATCGACTTTTACTGGCATATTCACCCATAACCCCCTTAGCAAAGCCGCGAAAATCAACAAATGCATCTAACTCCGCGCCAATCGCAGCATAAAACCGCTCAGGGTCGTCATCGACGTATGCCGGCGCTTCAAGAACAACCGCCATCACCGCGGTCGTGGCCGCCTCAATAACGAGGCCCGGCGCAATATGGCCCGAGTTGTCTTGCTCCGAAGCGGAAGGGTCCGCCTGAGCCGCCGCGACAGCGACTGGCGCCACCGATCCCACCACGACACTCGATGCCATCATCATAATTGCCAACATAAAACGCCAGCTCAACTTTTTAGCCACGATTGGCCCTCCAATATAATGTCCACTGAGGTAAACTCTGCGTCTGAGCATTGCAGAAAAGAAACGAATTACCATTAGTGCTGAATGAAAGACCTCATGATACCCGATCCTTCGCTAATTCGCCGATCGCAATAAGTCGTGTATTAAAAGACCACATAGAGAAACCGAAGGTTTAATGTTAATAGATTTAATCGTTATAGCAGCGGGCTTTGGTGCACTAGTCTGGAGCGCCGATCGTTTTGTCGACGGGGCTGCAGCATTGGCAAGGCGCATCGGCTTGTCTCCATTAATTATTGGCATGACCATTGTGTCGCTGGGCACCTCTGCCCCCGAGATTCTCGTATCTTTAGTGGCGGCCGCTACGGGCGCTGGAACACTGGCGGTCGGCAATGCCTTTGGCTCAAATATTGCCAATATCGGGATGGTTTTGGGTATTACGTTGATCATATCGCCCATCTTAGTGGGCCGAATAACGGTCACAAAGGATTTGCCACTGCTACTAATCACGGTCGTCGGATGTGGTTTCCTGCTGTGGGATCGGGTGCTCTCTTATCTTGACGCCTGCATCCTCATTGGCGGTTTGTTACTATTTCTACGCCGTTTGGTCGCTCGCGCACGCCACCCGAATACCACCGATGAAGTACCTGAAATCCATGACATGACCGCTTTGCGAGCAAGCGTTACCTTCGTAGTCGGGTTAATTGTATTGATTGGGGCTTCCCGGGCACTCGTCTGGTCAGCGGTAAACATCGCCTCATCACTCGGCATTTCAGAACTTGTCATCGGCCTTACTATTGTGGCGGTAGGCACCAGCCTTCCTGAACTTGCTGCCGCAACGGTAAGCGCCGTGAAGGGACACGCCGATATCGCCATTGGCGCCGTTATAGGCTCCAATATGTTCAATCTACTGGTAGTGCTCGCGATACCAGGTTTTTTTGGTGATCTACAGCTGTCTGAGGCGGCGGTCTTTCGTGATCTCGCGATGGTAATGCTAACGACTATTGCACTAGCCGGTTTTGCTTGGTTAGCGTTTGATCGGAAGCGCGACACATCAAGACTGGGTCGCAGAGTCGGTATAGTATTCCTACTGATGTATGTCGCGTACTATAGTGTTTTAATCTTGCAACCAAATTTCCCAAGTTGAGCGCATCTATGTTCAGCACTGAGCAATTGATAGCTTCCGCCAGACGAACCATCTCCATGGAGAGCGCGGCGGTATCGGCTCTAGTCGATCACATCGGTAGCGACTTTGCTCGCGCCTGCCAATTGTTGCTTGAAATTAACGGCCGAGTCATCGTGACCGGGATGGGTAAGTCAGGACACATCGCCAACAAACTAGCCTCTACGCTTGCTTCCACGGGTACGCCCGCTTTTTATGTGCATCCAGGCGAAGCATCGCATGGCGATATGGGTATGATCACGCATCAGGATGCAGTAATCGCATTATCTAACAGCGGCTCGACACCAGAAATACTTACCTTACTACCGCTCTTAAAGCGCCTAGGGGTAACGCTAATAAGCATGACAGGCAATCCAAAATCTATGCTTGCAGAGGCTTCAAATGTGCATTTGTATGCCGGTGTGGATACCGAGGCTTGCCCCCTAGATCTTGCGCCCACGTCAAGCACCACTGCATCACTGGTGTTGGGTGACGCATTAGCGATAGCACTTTTAGAAGCCCGCGGCTTTACCGCCGAAGACTTTGCATTTTCTCATCCAGGGGGTGCACTAGGCCGTAAGCTACTGCTAAAAATTGAAGACGTCATGGCCTCGGGATCTGACGTGCCTCGGGTAACGCCTACAGCCAGTTTGGCCGATGCATTACTCGAAATCACCGCCAAAGGGCTGGGCATGACCACCGTTATCGGTGACGATGAGCAATTGCTCGGTATTTTTACCGACGGCGATTTACGCCGCGCTTTAGATGATCGGCCCGATATCAATTCGGTCACAATTAACACGTTAATGTCCCCCGGCGGCAAGACGATCGGTATTGGCACGCTGGCGGCAGAATCACTCGGCATGATGGAACAACACAGAATCAGCACCTTAGTCGTTACCGACGGCCAACAGAGAGTCGTTGGCGTAGCCCATCTTTTATCACTCTTGCGGGCGGGACTCGCCTAATGACAGACATTAACGCACGAGCCAAAGCTATTCGACTCATTGCGCTGGATGTAGATGGTGTTATGTCCGATGGTTGTGTCGTTTATGGTAATAACGACGAAGAGACTAAGGCATTCAATATTAAAGACGGCCTGGGCATTAAGTTGGCGCAAAGTGCAGGTATCGAAGTTGCCATTATTACCGGAAGAACGACTTCATTACTTACTCGACGAGCCAATGAGCTGGGCATTAAAGCGCTTATCCAAGGGCGTGAAGATAAGCTGACAGCATTAAAGGAACTTGCTAATTCACGGGATCTTAATTTGGCCCAGTGTGCATATATGGGAGACGACCTGCCCGATCTTTCCGCTATTATTACTGCGGGATTAGGTGCCTGTCCGGCAGATGCCGTTGCCGACATAAAATTCCATAGCGACTGGATAAGTCCGGTTAGTGGCGGTCGGGGGGCAGTCCGCGATTTATGTGAATTCATCTTGAAAGCACAAGGGCACTGGCCGAGCGTGCTCGCCACCTATAAATCATGAAGCTCACCTACTCTACCTTGCTCGCCTGCGTTGCTGCCTTGCTATTTTGGCTGACCATAGCAGGCGACCCACCACGGCAAGCGTTCGCCAAGTCCACAGATAACAGCCTGCGACAAAGCTATTTGGAAAACGCACACCGCTGGCGTTATGACCTGCAAGGTGAGCGTTTTGAATCGATACGTTTGAGCACTGCTAATCGTCTGGTAGACAGTCCAATGACGCAACTTGGCGCCTTGGAATATCAAGGACGTGATGACAAGGGTAAACACTGGGCACTGATTGCCGGTGGTGGTTTGCTGCAGGAAAACCAAGATGAACTCAGGCTTAATCAAGGCGTTGAAATTATAGAGAGCGATGGGGGTGCACTGCTGACGACGAGCCATTTACGTGTTCGTTTACGCGAAGAGCGCGCAACAACCGGCGCGCAGGTTACTCTGACGACCCCCGACAGCACCACCACAGCGCGAGGTTTAGATGTCGACCTCAAAACAGGCAAAGTACGATTGCTGCACAATGTAGAGACGGCGTATGACGGTTAAGCAAAATAGGCCATGGATAATCCCGTCATTGGGCAGTTTAATCCTCGCGTTGGTCAGCACAGCAATAGTCGCGTTACCCGATGATCAACAGCAACCCATAAAAATTGCTGCCGATACCGCCACGCGTGATGAGCGGGCTGGTGTCACGATATATAAAGGTAATGTCCAACTTACCCAAGGGTCCCTTGAAATTATTGCTGATACGCTCACCGTGACCCAAGACAGCGGTGCAACCAATGTCATTATCGCCACAGGCAGCCCAGCTAAACTGACGCAACAGCCAGAGGCAGATCAGCCCGCAATAAAGGCCTCTGCAGGCCGGATTGAATATGCCGACAGCGAAAATCGTGTTCATCTATCTGGATCCGCGCGAATCGAGCAAGATGGCGCTATCGTCACAGGTCAAACCATCGATTACTTGATCGACGAGAGGCGCATTAGAGCCGACTCGGCGGCTCAGCAAGGTGGCAAGCGCGTAGAGGTCGTAATTCCGCCGCAGGCTGCAAAGCAGGAGGACTCTTGACCACAAAATCCTCACTGAGCGTAGCAAACCTGGCAAAGTCTTACAGTGGCCGTCAGGTTGTTAGCGACGTATCTCTAGAAGTGCAGACAGGTGAAATTGTCGGCTTACTAGGACCAAACGGTGCGGGAAAAACAACTTGTTTTTATATGATTGTCGGCCTTGTACATGCCGACCACGGAAGCATCGTACTCAACGAGATCGATATAACCACGCGGCCTATTCATCAACGTGCGCGTGCGGGCCTAAGCTACCTGCCGCAGGAAGCATCAATCTTCAGACGCATGACCGTGCGCGACAATATTTTAGCGATTCTTGAAACACGAGGAGATCTCGATAAAGCCGCCCGCAAGGCCATGTGCAATGATTTATTAGCAGAGTTTCACATCCAGCATCTTGGCGATACTTTAGGGCAAGCACTCTCTGGCGGAGAGAGACGGCGCGTCGAAATCGCGCGTGCATTAGCCACCAATCCAACCTTTATCCTACTAGATGAGCCGTTCGCTGGGGTCGACCCAATCTCCATCAACGATATCAAAAGTATCATCATGCATTTACGCGATCGCGGTATTGGTGTGCTAATCACAGACCATAATGTTCGCGAAACACTCGATATCTGTGAACGCGCCTATATTGTTGGCGAGGGACGCGTTATTGCCGCTGGTGATCCGCAGACCGTACTAGCCGACGCGCAGGTGCGAGCAGTTTATCTCGGTGATAGCTTTAGACTTTAACGTTAAATTATTTAACGGCTAAAATATTGGCCTATGCGAACCGCTAGAATCGCAGTTCGGCCGGCTTTTTAAGCGCGATGAAACACCCCATCGACCCCCGACGGTCACGATTACACCGCATTAAAAGTGTGTTTTTTATATGGCTAGAACAACGAAACAATATAAACAAGCAATTTTTGAGCCAATCAATTGCTACTTCGCGCATGCCGAGGATAAACTGGCAGCTAATGAGGTAGATTAACGAAGGTTTAATGAAGCAATCATTGCAGCTCAAGCTTGGCCAACAGTTGACGCTAACACCGCAGCTGCAGCAGGCCATTAAGCTCCTGCAATTGAGCACCCTTGATTTACAACAAGCGATCGAGGAAACCCTAGAGAGCAATCCTCTACTTGAGCGGGAAGACGACCAACCCGAGCCGCCCAATAACAGCCAAGACGACAGTGATGTCGACTTTAGTGAACTTAGCCCGCCAGCTGAATCCACCAGTGAAGACCTGCCTGTAGACACGCGCTGGGAAGACCTCATGCCTTCATCTGCACCAGCAACGGGTAGCAGTGGCAATAGCGAAGATGGTCAGTTTGGTGATCGAGACGCCGTGCCTGAGTCGCTACAGAGCCACTTATTATGGCAGCTTAATCTGACACGCTTTTCGGATCTCGATCACGATATTGCACTGGCCCTCATTGATGCTGTTAATTCCGATGGGCGGATGACTCAAACGCCGGAAGAAATTCTGATCGGCCTAGCGCTACCCGAGGTCGAACTTGATGAAGTGATGGCGGTCTTGCACCGCTTACAGCATTTTGAGCCAACCGGCATATTTGCCGCTGATTTGCGCGAATGTTTACTTATTCAGCTGCGACAAATGTCTACAGAAACCCCCTATCGCGAGCTTGCTGGCGCTATTGTTAGCCGCCACTTAGAACAAGTGGCAAGCTCTGATTTACGACAATTAGCCCGACGCCTACGCGTCGACGAAAACGATGTCACTGCAGCGCTTGAGCTTATTCGTGCGCTCGATCCAACCCCCGGAGCCAGCCTCGGCGAAAACAGCACTGAGTACATAACCCCTGATGTTTTCGTCAAACGTAGTAATGGGAAATGGAGAGTCGAACTCAATCCTGATATTGCCCCCCGCCTACGTATAAACGACCAGTACGCAAGTTTAGTCAGCGGCCAATGCTCTGACAGCGACCGAAGTTTCGTTAAAGATAATTTGCAAGAAGCGCGTTGGTTTATAAAGAGCTTGCAAAGCCGCAACGAAACCTTACTCAAGGTGTCCAGCAAAATTGTTGAATATCAGCGTAAATTCTTAGAGGTAGGGGAAGAGGCCATGCGGCCCTTGGTGTTAGCCGAAATAGCCCAACAAATTGACATGCACGAATCTACTATTTCACGCGCCACGACGCGTAAATACATGCATACACCGCGGGGGGTTTTCGAGCTTAAGTATTTTTTCTCGAGCCATGTCGGAAACGCCGATACGGGTGAAACGTCCTCTATCGCTATAAAAGCGCTGATCCGAAAGTTTATTCAAGAGGAAAACGTTCGCAAGCCCCTTAGTGACAGCAAGCTCTGTACACTATTAGAAAAGCAAGGTGTGGTCGTGGCACGCCGCACGATCGCTAAGTATCGGGAGCAATTGAATATCAGCCCATCTAGCGAGCGAAAACGCCTAATGTAAGTGCGTGTATTTTGATCGGATAGCGGTAAACAAAGGAGAGTAACTATGCAATTAACTGTCAGCGGGCATCACATCGACATCACCGAAGGCATGCGTACCCACGTAACTGAGAAATTTGAAAAATTGCAGCGACACATCGACAACATCACCAAGGTTGAAGTTACCTTGATCGTTGAAAAGCAGGGCCATAAAGCAGAAGCCAGCCTGCACGTTGCTGGCGCAGATTTATTTGCCATCGCCGAGTCTGACGACATGTACACCGCGATCGACGCTCTCGCTGACAAGCTGGATCGTCAAATTATTAAACACAAGGAAAAACACCGGGGACACTGAGCCATGAACGGGGTGGATAATCTACTGACGCTCGCGCGTGTAATGTGCCGAGTGGATGTTGCTAGTAAAAAACGTATTTTTGAGCTAGCGGCTCAACAAATTGCCGAATCTGACGTGAACCTCATCGATACTGACGTTTACGGACAATTGCTCGCCCGTGAAAAACTGGGAAGCACGGGACTAGGTACCGGCGTCGCGGTCCCGCATTGTCGCGTCGAGGGTTGTACAGAACCCATGGGATGCCTTGTTACTTTGTCCGAGGCTATCGCATTCGATGCCCCTGATGACCAGCCTGTCGACCTGCTGTTTGTCTTGTTAGTACCGGCAGAAGCAAGGCAGGAACATCTTGATATCCTAGCTGAGCTTGCTAAACGCTTTTCGGATCCAAGCTACTGCGCTCACTTGCGTGCGGCACGCTCAGAACAAGAGTTGTTGGCGAGCGCTCTCATCACAAAGGCCGCCTAATAATGGAACTGATCATTATTAGCGGTCGCTCGGGTTCAGGTAAAAGTACGGCGCTTCACCAACTTGAAGATCTCGGTTATTACTGTGTCGATAACTTACCCGCAGCATTGTTACCACAGCTTGCCGGAGAACTACTGGGGCCTCATTACAGTGATTTCAAAGGTATCGCGGTGTGTATCGATGCGCGCAATAACAGCCGTGATCTGACCCAAGTTGAACCTATGCTGCGTGGATTGCCCGAATCAATAGAGTCAAAAGTGCTCTTTTTAGACGCCTCTGACCCCATACTTATCAAGCGCTTTAGCGAGACTCGTCGAAAGCACCCGCTCAGCAACCAGCAGCGCTCCCTCGCCGAGGCGATCGCCCATGAGCGCGTGCTGCTTGAGCCACTCGCCGCAGCGGCTGATCTCTCTATTGATACTACAGAGCTCAATTTGTATAGCTTGCGCTCAACGATTAGCACACGCCTAGGTGAAGGGAGCACGCCGGGGCTTTCGCTATTAATTGAGTCATTTGGCTTCAAACGGGGCGTACCCACTGATGCAGATTTGCTGTTTGATTGCCGACTCCTGTCGAATCCACACTGGGTGACGGCTTTGCGAGCTAAAACTGGATGCGATATTGACGTCCAGAAGTTTCTGGAAGGACACCCAGAAACCGGAGAATTCGTTCAGCAGCTGATCAATTTTATTGAGTATTGGCTACCCTATTATGCCCGTAGTCAGCGCAGTTATTTCACCATAGCCATAGGCTGTACCGGTGGCCAGCATCGCTCGGTATATGTTGCTGAACAGGTTTTTTCTGCGCTGCAAGAAAACTATCCAAAAGTACAGCTACGGCACCGAGAACTCACGGGGCTCAACACAAAGTGATTGAACAAGACATCGAGATTATCAATAAGTTAGGGCTCCATGCGCGCGCCGCTGCAAAGCTCGTTGACTCGAGTGCGAAATTCAGTAGTCGCATACAGCTTGGACGTGACAATTCATTCATCGATGCTAAAAGCATCATGTCTGTGATGATGCTCGCCGCAGGTCAAGGTTCACGCTTATGCTTGCGTATCGAAGGATACGACGAACAAGCCGCCAGCGATGCATTGACCAAGCTTATCCGCGAGCGGTTTGGAGAGCCCGAATAACAACGATCTGCAATCTTAGGATGCATGTGCGGCCCGAGTGAAGGATAATCGCGCCCATAGATCGCCGGGGGTTACTGTGAACACAGCCGTCAAATCACAAAAGCAGCTTGCTCGCTTAGACCGAGCGCTCACTGCAGGCACACTCGCCGACGTGGCCGGTGTAATTGCGGAACTGAGCCCGGGAGATGTTGCGCACCTACTAAGCTCGTCACCACCACGCTACCGACACGTTCTACTGAGCCTACTCGACGAAGACCAAGAAGCTGAGGTACTTAACGAGCTGCCGGATGACTTGCGTACGGCATTCCTGTCAGACATGGAACCCGAGGCTCTCGCATCAATCGTGGGCAAACTCGATGACGACGATGTTGCAGATATTCTGCATGAGCTGCCCGATGAAATTACCAGCCAAGTGCTGGGCATCATGGATGAGCAAGACCGCGCCCGAATTGAAACAGTACTGAGTTACTCTGATGACGTCGCCGGCGGTCTGATGAGTACAGATACTATTACAGTCCGCGCCGACCTCACTTTAGATGTGGTTTTGCGCTATCTGCGTCGTCACACAGAAATCCCCCAAAATACCGACAGTGTCATCGTGGTCAATCGTGACGATCGTTTTGTTGGGCTATTACCCCTACGCACACTATTGGTAGCAGACCCTGGTACTTCTGTTCGCGAGATGATGATTACCAGTCGCGAAGCTATCCCTGCGCTCATGTCGTCATCAGAAGTTGCACGTTTATTCGAGCGCAATGACTGGATCTCGGCGCCAGTGGTTGGCGACAATGGTGTATTACTCGGTCGTATCACAATTGATGATATCGTCGATGTTATTCGTGAAGAAGCCGATCACTCTCTGACCTCATTAGCCGGATTAGGCGAAGAAGATACGTTTTCTCCCGTATTACAAACAGCACCACGCCGTGCCATTTGGCTGGGTATAAATTTGATGACCGCGTTCCTTGCAGCAGGGGTCATTAGTCAGTTTCAAGACACCATTGAAAAGGTCGTTGCGCTGGCGGTACTAATGCCCATAGTGGCCTCCATGGGGGGCATTGCGGGCACACAAACGCTAACCGTTCTAATTCGAGGCATCGCTTTAGGCCATATAAATCGTCGTAATGAAATGTGGCTTGTAGGCAGAGAAACAATAGTCGGCCTCATTAATGGCTTTTTATGGGCGACGGTCGTGGCGGTTGCCGCCAGTGTGTGGTTTGACGATTGGCGGCTCGGCTTTATCATCGGCGCCGCGATGATCATCAATTTAGTGACTGCAGGCACAACAGGTGCATTGCTCCCACTATTACTACAGCGCTTAAAAGTGGATCCGGCACTGGCGGGCGGCGTGCTTCTAACGACTATTACCGACGTAGTCGGCTTTCTTTCTTTCCTAGGCTTAGCGACACTTTTTTATGCATAATGATATAGAAGACTTCGAAGAAGATCTGGGCCCTAGCAAGAGCTCACGCAAACGCGACATGCATGCATTGCAGCTAATAGGTACGCGATTAACTGAGCTCTCAGATTCACAGCTCAAAAAAATCCCTATCGAAAATGAGTCGCTATTGGAGGCCATTCTCCTCGCACGCAAGATTAAAGCGCACGGTGGCCGTCGCAGACAACTGCAGTTTATCGGCAAACTGATGCGCAACATTGACTCGCAGCCTATTATCGATGGGCTTGCCGAGCTGGACGGTCAGCACCAAGCAAGTTCAGCACGCCTACATCGTTTGGAGAATATTCGCGACGAACTGCTCAGTAAAGGAGACGAGTACATCGAGGCAACAATGAACTTTTTCCCAGATGCCGAGCGCAATCAGCTACGTCAATTAATACGACAACACCAACGAGAAGTTGCGGCCGAGAAAGCATCTAGTGCCCCACGTAAGTTATTCCGTTACCTCCGCGAATTAGACAACGCGCAGCGTGATACTGATAAAGAATAGCTATGAGTCAATAACATCAGGATCACTGAGACTGGCAGACAGGCAAGAATCGCCGCCCTCGTTTTGACTCGGCGCTTGCTCGGTTGACACGTCCCCAGATTGCAGTTTAATAGTAGAATCCTGAGATACTTCAGTAACAGGCGCTGGGTTAGACATTTCATCCTCGGGTACAGAGACTTGATCAGCCACCGTTTTACCTTTCTCACTACTGACATCAAAGACACGTGTAAACTTAACCTCTGGCTGAGCCAGATCGCCGCTAACAGAATAAACTGCACTGGTTAGCGTTTTAAATTGATCCTCAAAAATCTTACTCACCAAGAAAGCGCCTGCCGCAATCGGCAGACCGCCAGCCAGTGCCGCAACCCACGGAACATTGTTAACCAGCGGTAAGGTTACTATCAGGTCGCCATTAATCTGCTCGTTCATTAAATCAATGTCGCTGATGAACTTAAATTCACCACCAGATCCATCGACCTTGAAACCTGGGATGGATAACTGACCTTTATCGAATAAAAACTGACCCTTAGCACGCTCAAAAGTCACCCCTGCATCAAATAATTGCGTGATATTCGCTCTATTGAATAAGTCAACGAGGTTTAACAAACTCAAAATCTTTAACGCCCCGGTGGCACCAGCAGGAGCTGGCAAGAACGCCCCATTTTTCATAGACACTGAGACATCGCCCTGCAAACTGGAAAGTGCCAGATCGCTGGGGTTACCCGCCCAATGTAAATCTGCGCTAGCGGTGCCGGCGCGAGTATCGACAATTCGTGCAAGTTCTAACGCGTCTAAAGTGTCACCAAAATCGTCATAGGCGCTGTTTAGCGTTAGCAATGTCTCTGTTTGCTCCCCTTCTCCTACACGCCATATCAACTCCGTGCCTTCAAGAAGCTCGGCGGCGGCCAATTGGCCTCGAATATCATAAACTCGGAGTTGACGCTCATCGCTGCTCAGTAAGAACGAGGCAGCTCCGACCGATTTATCGGCAAGTTGCAGATTGGCAATGACAACACTGAGTGGCTTAGAAAAACGGGGAGGCTTGGGTGTGCCTCCCATAGCACCAAGCTTTGGTAGCTTATCTAAATCCACAGTATTAATAATCAGATCGGCAGTGCCATCGCCATGCACTAATGTCAGTTCAGCATCGAGCCAGTCAGCGTTGATACCGAGCATATCCCAGCCGTCGAAAGGGGTTAGATCTAGGTTGAGCGCGCCAATCTCTGCACCGCCGAAACGGACGCTGTCAAATACCAACGCCTCAATGGACAACCGACTATTTGATCGCTCTGTATTATTGTATAAACCCTGGATGTCGAATTTTCCTAGCCATTGATCGACATCTAACGAGGGTAAATATCCCGTTAAATAAAATCCTTCCTCAACGGTTTCATCAAGCATAACCGGCGCCGAGGTACGAGGGGTAAGATCTAAAGTCCCCCCCACCAAGTTGCCCGCACGCCGATAGCCCCGTGCGGAAGCCCGGCCCTGCCAAAACACGTCAACAGGAGTATCACCATCTATTTCAAACATGACTGAAAGCGGGGTTTTTTCTGCAGCTGTTTTCCCGATGGGCTCAGGTAACGCGAGTGCGATGCCGGCTAATGTTGACGTTATTAGAATCTGAGTGGTGTCCCGCACTATGACCTCGGCCATGACCTCCGTAGAGCCAGAGAGCGGTATGTCGACGCCTAAACTCGCTAGCTTTAGCGCATCGTTTGCGCCTACTTGCGCCGCAAAACGCCCGACAAAGATCGGCACGCCTGAGGAGTCCCTCCCCTCGTAGCCGATATTAATATCCAAAGGCTGATTCATAAATGAGCCGGTTAATGCTCGACTGGTAAAACCCGTTGCACTATCAAAATCTAAACCACCATTAACGTCGGTGATTTCAAGGTTAGATGCCCGTGAATACAGACTGCCCGACTCAATAGCAATATCGACATCGATCTTTAACGTCTCGGCCACCTGATTAAGATCGAGCTCTAGATCCAGGTCCACCAAGGCCCTACCCGTCGCCGACAAATCTCGCCTTAGCGCTTCCACGCTTGTGCTCAAAGGTGAAGCTGCGAGAATAGCAAGTCCACCGGGAATACTGTCGTGCGCGCGTGCCGTCACCTGCAGTCGACTACTGCCCGTCGAAGCAGCCGCCACCTCAACTGAGGTTTGGTCAACAAAGGCACTTCTCAAGCGCGCACGCTCTGAAAAGACACTGACGCGGCTATCGTCAACTGACACCGTGGCAATGGTTTCTTCTAATGGTGCCCAATCGGGCTGAAATTTCACTGTAGCGCCACTGATATCCGCTGCCAGCTGCATGGTCTGATTAGCACTTTTAAAGTCCTTAAGTGCCCCGCGCCAAACAAAGGCGACGCTGTTTATGTGGCCATCGGGCAATGCCGTACTTAACCAGTTATAAAGTTTAGGCGGGACAATATAAGGGACATAGTCATTGCGTACGCTCACATCTGCGTTCTGCGCACCAACCATCAAGTCCATATTGAGCGAGTAACCACTGTCGCGGCGCAACGGAATATCCATGCCAAATTGAACCACTGCATCGTGTGAGGAGCGCTGTGCGTTTAACAACCCATCTTCCAAAAAAAGCATACCCGGTTGCCAATGCGCCGATAAAATACCGCTGACCCGATCAAACGCCAGGGGCTCGCGATATACCTTAGGTAGGTTGAGAATAAAGTCATCACTATCGATCCACGCCTTGGCACCTGCATTGGTGGCTTCAATGTAGGCATCTATTCCCTGCAATCCAGGCACGCCAAGATAAGGCTGAGTCGCCACATTACTGACCTCAGCAATAATGGACCAGTTCTCCGTCCATTTGGTAAGGTCGCTAATACGCAATTCAGCGACGTCTACGACACCAGATGACTTTAGTATCGCCAAAATCGAAACTGCTTTTTCAGGCAACAACCCGGAACCGTTCAACCAATTAGACAGTGATTCAACATCAAGCGATGAAAAACCAACTCGAGCAGTGTCATCTACTTTGTGCAGCTCTATTCGTGGTAGCTCAAATAGCTTTCCAGCTGAGATAAGCTGGCTATTTTGTAGCTGTGCCATCCATCCGGGCTCGTCACGCTCAACCAGGATGTCAGTGGCAAATCGGTCTAATTTAAGCGTTTTTTCGGCGCCGAGATCGACCAATAGATTCGCACCTGATGCCGTTGCTGCAAAACTAGGCACCTGCTCATTCACACGATACCAAAAGCTCATGTTAGCCGAGCCCATCGCAGAAAAACCGAACAATGCGCCAAGCTGTGTCATATCAACAACATCTAGTACGCCATGGAGTTCGCCGGTAAACGCATCAATATCAAGGGGGCTCCCAAGTCCCTCCGCTTGTACTGAAATGCTAACAACCTCCGGTATATCCAGCTGAGCTCTGACCAAGCGCTCTCGACTCTGCCTGCGATAATCAAGTTGTGCGGTGGCAATCAACGGCATCCCATCAGTGGGATGAATGACCAGGCGAGCATTAGTCACAACAATTTTACGAAAGGCGCGCAGTAAATCCGCCAACTGATCCAAATCAGTTGATCGAACCTGACCGTTACCAGCAACATCAATATCGATCTCTGGGGCGTCTATAATCACCTCAGTAAAGCGTGGCGACATTGACAGCAGGCTATCCCATGGGTCTAAAGCCACCGACGCCCGGGTGAAGTACAGTGACTTCCCCGCATCAGGATCATAGTTAAAGTTGACCTCGTTCAAGATAACTACAGGTGCGAAGCCGTCTAAACGACCTGACAGGCTTTCGACCTCAAGCGCAAGTCCAGCGTTCTGATTTAGGCTTGCCAAGAGCGTCGCTTGATACTCAGGTAGCGTGGACAATAAAGCACGCCCAACACTCACATAAACGGCTAATCCAACCGCCAGAATCAACATCATGCGCCAGAACAGATTGCCTACCCAACGGTGATGGTGATCAGCCATTAGTATTACCATTCCAGGTAGGAACAACCCCGAATGAAAGCAATAGTTGGCGTGTTTCTCTCAGCGGTAATCCGACCACCGCACTGTAGCTACCATTAATGCAGGAGACAAAACTACCGCCATAACCCTGAACGGCATAGGAACCTGCCTTATCCCAAGGCTCATCTGTTTCTAGGTAAGCATCGATTAACTCATCACTAAGAATGTCAAACGTCACTGCCGTGGTAACGAGTCGTGACATCAATACCTTATTGCGGCGAATAGTGATTGCAGTGAGTACCTCATGAACTTGACCCGACAACCTAGTTAACATTTGTCTAGCGTCATCTCTATCGACCGGTTTCACTAAGATATCGTCGCCAATAACAACCGTCGTATCGGCTGCAATAATCACTGAACCCTCGGCTTGGCAGGCAAGTGCTTTTTCCTGCGCTACCCGGACAACATAGTCGGCGGGCAACTCATTATCACTGACAGACTCATCAATATCTGCTGGCTGACAATCAAAATTAGCGACGATGAGTTGCAACAAGGCTTGGCGGCGGGGACTTTTCGAGGCGAGAACAATGTGCATCAGATCACCTCAAAATATCGACGTACGCCGCGCAACAATTTACGCACTATAGGCCACATAGGTATAGCAACAGCTGCAGCGAGCCAAAACCTATAGCTCGGCACCGGCAGTCCCAAGAGCTGATGCAACCAGCTTTCCACCAACAGCGCCAAGGCAACCAACACACCCATAATCGCGCTTTGCTGCACTAAATTGAATTGGCGCACGCGTTGATAGGTCAGCAGAATAACCAAAGCCGATGCAACCGCACCCACGGCAAGACCACCCGCAGGATTCCCCTCTAGAAGATCGACCGCAAATCCCGTCATTGCTGCAGAGAAAATACCCACCCGATGAGGCAGCGCCAATATCCAGTAAAACAGAACCAACAGCGGTAACTCCGGCCGATACCACCGCCAATCAAATGGCAGCGGCAGTGCGTGTAGAATTAGCGCAGCGAATAATGACAGTATCACCACCCAAACGCCGTTCGATGAACTAATCACTGCTCAACTGGGCGGAACGCAGCCGGCCTCTCGCTAGCCACACTGATAAGTACATGGCGTCCACTGTCTAGGCGAGCCAGTGGCTCAGCGGAAATCTCAGCAAAAGCGGCACCAGCGGGCAGCACTACGGCAGAAACAACAGCCACCGGATAGCCTGGGGGAAAGCGACCACCAAGGCCTGAAGTGACTAGTAAATCACCGACGGTGATATCCGTTGTTGCAGCGATATGTCGAATCACTAACTGCCCCAGATTACCGATGCCTTCAGCGATACCACGGACACCATTACGATTAATTTGTACCGGCACTGCATGAGTCAAATCGGAAATCAGTAACGCCCGAGCGCTATGTGTACCCACATCGACAATCTGCCCCATTAATCCTTCGGCACCGAGCAACGGCTGACCAACATGAACATTGTCGTCGGCACCTTTATCAAGGATTAAAAGATGTCGCGTCGGATCAGAGGTCACAGAAATAATTTCTGCCACCATGACCTCATGCCCAACTAATTGAGATGAACGCAGCAATGCACGATATCGGCTAATCTCCGCCGTGAAAGCCGCTACCTGCTGAGTTTTACCTTGTAAAACGAGATTTTCTTGCTGCAGACGTCGATTGTCCTCAAGCAAATCTGCTCGGGAATGTAAGTGCTCTTGCATCGAGTTCCAAGCATCGCGGGGCGCAGCAGCGAAACGGTAAACCAAATCAGCGCCATCTAAAAAAACAACACGAGCGCTTGCCAAAGCCTCGGTATTTCGCAGGTAAAAGAGGCTACTCAGGCATAACACCAACACCAGTATCAAGCGAATGCCGATATGGTTTTCTTTTAAAAATAGTGGTTTGATGCCAGGACCCCCGTGGCCAATCAGACCAGTAATATCACTCTGTTGACAGTAAATCTAACGCGTGCCGATCCATCAATTCAAGTGCACGACCACCACCGCGAGCTACACAGGTGAGCGGTTCGTCCGCAACGACAACAGGTAAACCTGTCTCTTTCGATATGCGCCTATCAATATCTCTTAATAGCGCGCCGCCACCCGTTAGCACAATGCCCGCCTCAGCGATATCAGCGGCCAGCTCTGGGGGCGTTTGTTCGAGTGCTGTTTTAATCGCACGCATAATAGCGTCTAGCGGATCCTGGAGCGCGCTTAGAATTTCATCGCTGTTTAACGTAAAGCTCTTGGGAACACCTTCAGCTAAATGTCGGCCGCGAACATCGATCTCTCGAACTTCACTGTCGTTGAAAGCACAGCCGATTTCCTGTTTGATCCGCTCGGCAGTCGCATCGCCAATTAGGCTACCGTAAGCACGGCGCACATACGCAACAATAGATTCATCAAATCGGTCGCCGCCTACGCGAATCGAATCGCTATACACCACACCATTCAAGGAAATAATTGCAATTTCTGTGGTTCCGCCGCCGATGTCTACAACCATGCAGCCAGAGGCCTCATCAACATTTAGCCCGGCACCGATAGCCGCAGCCATAGGCTCTTCGATTAAACGTACCTCGCGAGCACCCGCGCTCAGCGCCGATTCACGAATGGCGCGTCGCTCAACCTGAGTTGACATACAGGGGACACAAACCAAAACCCTGGGACTCGGACGAATAAACTGGGTTTCATGCACCTTGGCGATAAAGTGCTGCAACATTTTTTCGGTTACTTGAAAATCCGCAATGACACCATCTTTCAATGGCCTAATAGCCTTGATATTACCGGGCGTCCGTCCAAGCATACGCTTGGCTTCCTTGCCCACGGCTTCAATCGACTTTTGTCCATTGTGAATCCGAATTGCCACCACCGATGGCTCGTCTAGGACAATGCCTTTGTCTTTTACATAAATTAATGTGTTGGCAGTGCCCAGATCGATAGATAGATCGTTAGAAAAAACGCCGCGCAGACGCTTGAACATGTGTATTTCCCAATAAGACCAGCTGGATGCGGCTACAGCGCACCGAAGATGTGCAGCTCGTCGAGTTAATAAACGGCTTGGGCTCCTAAATACAACGCTGCCCGCACTAAAACTACCGCGCAACACCCCTGCGCACCAGCTAAAACGGAAGTAACAGACGAATCAGAAGCTTGTTGCCTAATTTTAATGATACAAATGTAACAACGTGGGGGTTTTTGGGCAAGGTACAAATGTGATAGCTTGCCGCCTTCGCTACATTTGGACCCGTTTCTATGTCGGTCACCCCTTTAGACGTTGTACAAGTGGCGCAATTAGCGCGCCTCGACATCCCCGACACCGATCTCGATTCGGTATCAGCGCGTTTCAGTCGTATTCTTAATATGGTCGACGATTTAAAAACAGTGCCGACAGAAGGCGTTGAACCTATGTCGAACCCACACGATATGAAGCAGAGACTGCGTGCCGATATTGTGACAGAAAGTGACCAACGCGAAGCCTTACAAGCCGTTGCGCCATCGGTTGAAGACGGCTATTTCCTAGTACCTCGAGTGATGGACTGATGGCTGATCAATTAGACCTAAATACCGCCACCGCCGCTGAGTTGTCGGCCCAGCTAGCTGCTGGACAATGCTCTAGCCGAGAGCTGACGGAATACTTCCTGAATCGTATCGAAACGCTCAACCCAGCGATCAATGCCGTTATCACGATCTGCAGAGATGATGCACTTGCGGAGGCCGACGCAGCTGATCGTCAGCGTGCGGCGGGTAATGCGGGGCCCTTGACCGGTATCCCATTACTACACAAAGATATATTTTGTACGGCAGGTGTTCGCACGAGTTGCGCGTCGAAAATGCTCGACAACTTTATTCCGCCCTATGATGCAACGGTGGTTAGTAAGCTTAAAGCGGCAGGAACAGTCACTTTAGGCAAAACCAATATGGATGAGTTCGCCATGGGCTCCTCCAATGAAACGAGCTTCTACGGCCCTGTTATGAACCCCTGGGATACCGAGTGCGTACCCGGCGGCAGCTCGGGCGGTTCTGCAGCAGCAGTAGCCGCAGGCTTTGCGCCGCTGTCAACAGGTACAGATACTGGCGGATCGATTCGGCAACCGGCATCGCTCTGTGGCATTACCGGTCTTAAGCCCACCTATGGGCGAGTCTCTCGCCGGGGCATCATCGCTTTTGCTTCCTCGCTAGATCAAGCGGGCCCAATGACCCACAGTGTTGATGACTGCGCACTGATGCTAAACACCATGGCGGGGGTCGATCCCGGCGATTCAACCTCGGCAAATATTGAGGTTCCTGACTTCCGCGCAGGTTTGTCCGAGAGCATTAAAGGTCTTCGTATCGGACTGCCAAAGGAATATTTTAGTGACGATTTAGCACCCGATGTGGCTAGCCGTATTCAGGTGGCGCTTGCAGAGCTAGAAGCGGAAGGCGCTATTTTGGTGGATATTGAGCTGCCGCATACGCATCAAGGCATCGCCACTTATTATGTGATTGCACCGGCGGAGGCTTCGACTAACTTATCGCGCTATGACGGTGTACGTTTTGGTCATCGCTGCGAAAATCCTACAGACTTGCAAGATCTCTACACACGCTCGCGAAGCGAAGGCTTCGGCGAAGAAGTCCAGCGCAGAATTTTAGTAGGCACCTATGTGTTGAGCTCAGGCTTCTACGATGCTTATTTTAAACAAGCACAGCAGGTCAGGCGTATCATCCATCAAGACTTTACTAACGCATTTGAGCAGGTCGACGTAATAGCAGGCCCCGCCGCACCGGGCACCGCCTTTAAGCTGGGTGCCAAGGCCGCCGACCCACTGGCTATGTATATGGAGGATGTCTACACGCTCTCGGTTAACTTAGCAGGATTGCCAGGCCTGTCGTTGCCCGCAGGTATGATCAATGGCATGCCAATTGGCTTGCAATTGATCGGCCGCGCTTTTGATGAGTCGACTTTATTACGCACAGGACATCGATTACAGATGCGCACCGATTGGCACCGCGTCGCACCCACCCTAGGAGGTCATGCCTAATGCGCTGGGAAACCGTCATGGGGTTAGAAGTCCATTTACAACTGGCCACCCACTCGAAAATTTTCTCAGGCGCATCGGCACGCTTTGGTGCCGCGCCCAACGTACAAGCTTGCGCCATCGACCTGGGCATGCCGGGTATGCTGCCGGTCATTAACGAACAAGCTGTAAAATTTGCGGTCATGTTTGGCTTGGGGATCGGCGCAGAAATCGGCCGACGTTCTATTTTTGATCGTAAGAACTATTTTTATCCCGATCTACCGAAAGGTTATCAGGTAAGCCAGTTTTTTGAGCCCATCGTGGGCCAGGGTATGTTTGATATCCCCATGAGCGATGGCAGCCTTTTTCCAATCCGCATAACGCGCGCGCATCTAGAAGAAGATGCGGGCAAGTCTATGCATGATGCCTATGCAGGACAAACAGGCATCGATCTTAATCGCGCTGGCACGCCGCTGTTAGAGATCGTCACAGAGCCCGATTTTCGGACTGCTGAACAGGCGGTTGCATACTTAAAAGCCCTTCACTCACTCGTCACTTACCTCGGCATCTCGGACGGTAATATGGCTGAAGGCTCTATGCGCTGTGACATCAACATTTCACTTCGTCCAGTTGGCAGTGAAGAATATGGCACTCGTACCGAAATCAAAAATGTCAATTCATTTAGATTTGTAGACCGCGCCATTGCCATTGAGGTTGCGCGGCAGATGGATGTCTTAGAAGATGGCGGCAAAATAGTTCAAGAAACACGCCTCTACGATGCAGACAAGAACGAGACGCGGTCAATGCGGAGTAAAGAGGTCGCCAATGACTATCGCTACTTCCCAGAGCCCGACCTACTGCCCATAATTATCACTGAAGAATATATCTCGGCTATCCGCGATACTCTGCCCGAGTTACCCGGCGCTAAGCGGCAACGCTTTATCGACCAATACACGCTGAGTGAATACGACGCCGCTTTACTGGTATCCACTCGAGAATTAGCAGACTACTTTGAGGCGACCGTTGTCCATTGTGGTGCCGCAAAATTGGTGGCGAACTGGATGTTGGGCGATCTCAGCGCCGCTATGAATCGCGATGAGCTGAATATTACGGAATGTCCAATTAGTGCCGAGTATCTCGCCGGACTAATCATTCGAATTGCCGACAACACACTCTCCAGTAAATTGGCCAAACAGGTGTTTGAAGGCTTGTGGGCCGGCGAAGGTAATGCCGACAAGATCATCGATCAGCGGGGCTTAAAGCAAGTGAGCGATAGCGGTGCCCTGGAGTTACTCATCGCCGACGTGATCGCAGCCAACCCCGATCAAGTCGCACAATATCGTGCTGCAGATGATGACAAGCAGAAAAAACTCAGGGGGTTTTTTGTCGGACAAATCATGAAAGCCTCAAAGGGGCAGGCCAATCCCCAGCGACTCAATCAGCTGCTAGCGGCCAAACTCAATAACAGCTGACAACCGTCGCAAGCCGTGTAGCCTTTTATCAACTGCGTGCAATTCCTACGATTCGCCAATGACCTAAAAGGATCATACAAAGCTCATGCGATAACGCGATACGCATTTTCCCCAATTTTATCTAACGGCCAAATTCCCCTTCACTGCTGATATCAGCACGGGTAACCTCGACCTCAAAAGGCAAGTTTCTGCCGACTAGGGTCGCGTTCAACACTTTGCAAATATTGCATTCCATGGCCTAGATCCTTCGCAAGCCACCCTAAGCAGGTAAAGTTCTAATCAACCTCGTGCAGTCGTTGCTAACACTGTTAAGCGTTTATACTCCGACTACAGTCCACCCTTTTTTTGTCCGGATCGATCATGGCTAAACACCTACTCATTTATTTGATATCGCTGAAACTGCTGTGGGCTTCAATTTCCGTTTGTGCGGAGACACGTTTTGATGAGGTTCTAGCGCTGCCCTTCATCGAACCAACCGACGTTTTAGCGTATGGAGAACATCCAGACCAGTACGGTCTGCTGTGGCGTGGTCCGGAAAATATCGCCCGCCCACCGCCTTTGATCATTCTTATCCACGGTGGTTGCTGGCTTGATGCCTACGATGTCAAACACCTCCAACCCCTGGCAAGCCACTTGTTCGCCGAAGGTTTCAATGTCTGGGCGCCGGAGTACCGACGAGTGATGGGTGCGGGTGGCTATCCGGAGACCTTCGATGACGTCGCCGAATCTATCCGATTCATTTTAAAAAATCAAAACAGTGATGATTCCTGGGCGCTTGTGGGCCACTCAGCCGGCGGGCACTTAGCCCTCTGGGCAGCGTCAGAGCCAAATTTGCCTAGGGCTAATATCACGGTTGGACTTGCCGCCATTACCGACCTTAAGGCATACGCAAGCGCTGAAGGCAGCTGTCCCCAGTCAGTAGCGCCGCTACTGGGTGGAGATGCTCAAGATCAGGCTTTCTTGTATACGTCGCTGTCACCTGTAAACCGAGCTTTCGACTCACCACTGGTTCTAATGCAGGGTCTAGCAGACCCTATTGTTTCAATTGCTCAGACTGAGGCGATGTCTGCTGGAGCACATCAATATCTGGAGCATGTCGACCATTTTGATTTGATCAACCCACAGAGAAATGCCGTGAATACGCTTCTGACCCACCTTAAACGAGCGCTTGAAGAATGAGTATCATCGAAGCACAGCGACACGATAAGCTAGATTCTTTAGCCCACCTCCGAGCGCATTTTCAAATGCCGGACAACAAGGTTTATCTCGACGGTAATTCTTTAGGCGTATTGCCCAAGGTCGTGGTAGCCCGAGTACAGGCCACACTGACAGAGGAGTGGGGCCAAGAACTCATCAGCAGTTGGAATACCCATCACTGGATTGATCTACCGCAATCGGTCGGGGAAAAAATAGCGCCCATCGTAGGCGCAGGACCTGGGCAAGTGCTGTGCAGCGACAGTATTTCCATCAACGTTTTTAAACTTCTAGCCACCGGCTTAGCACTGCGTCCAGATCGCAATACTATTTTAGTGGAAGCTCAGGACTTTCCCACCGACCGCTACATCGCTGAGGGCTTAGCGCAATTAATCGGACCAGAGCGTTGCCGTGTGAAGGCGGTTCCGGTCGACCAGTTGACCCAGGCATTAACCAGCGATGTCGCCGTTATGCTTTTGTCAGAGGTTAACTATCGCACCGGTTACAAACACGACATGGCAGAGCTCACACGATCAGCTCACGCGGTCGGTGCGCTCGTATGCTGGGACGTAGCCCATAGTGCAGGTGCAATGCCGGTTTCGTTTGACCAAGCAGAAGCGGACTTCGGTGTAGGCTGCGGCTATAAGTTCTTAAACGGTGGTCCAGGCGCACCCGCGTTCCTTTATGTCGCTAAACGTCATCAAAACCAGGTATCCCAGCCGCTTTCCGGATGGCTCGGACACCGGCAGCCCTTTGATTTCAAACCTTCATACCAACCTGCCGACGGTGTGTTGCGTTATCAGGCGGGCACGCCCTCTGTTATTGCGATGCGTGCACTCGAAGCCGCTTTGAGCGTATTTGACAATGTTTCGCTAGCAGCACTGCGCGAGAAGTCGTTAGCCTTGAGCAATTTCTTCCTCGCCTGCTTGCGTGCCGAAGCAGGCAGCGGGTACTTTGGTGTACTGACACCAACAGACCCCCAACGCCGTGGTAGCCATGTAGCAATCACTCACCCGCAAGGCTTCGCGATAGCACAGGCACTCATCGAAGCCGGCGTTATTGTTGATTTCAGAGCGCCGGATATCATTCGCTTCGGCTTCGCCCCGCTCTACAATACATTTGACGATGCTGCTCGAGCAGTGACTGTACTCAGTTCGATTATGTCCGACGAGCGCTATCTGGAATCTCGCTTTCAGCAGCGCCAAAAAGTGACTTGAGAGCGCCAGGGAGTAAGATGCTTCGATTCCGCAGGCTATCGGGCCTAAAGTGGCTCCAGCGTATTAATTTTCAGCAGCCGTATGTATTTGCATGGTAAATGCCTAGGCCAGTCGTCACTCGCCAGCCCCAAAGATAACTATTGGCCTTCGTACGGCACGCGACCTTTCATAAACCGCTCACGATTTTCACGTTTTTTATCTGCGCTTTTTTTCAGCAGCACATAGACCGCACCCGTACCCCCATGATTTGGCTGCGCTGAATGAAACGCCTGTACTGTCTCTAAATCTTGCAGCCAACGGTTTACATAACCTTTTAATACCGCAGTTTGAGTCTGCTCTGTCTTGCGCTGCCCCTTACCGTGAAGAATTAACACCGTTCTTAAGCCAAGCGCCATGGCGTCCTTAACAAAATTATTCACCTCATCACGAGCCTGCAAGACAGTCATACGGTGTAAATCTAAGCGCGCTTCGATCTCATAACGACCGGTGCGCAATTTTTTATAGACTCCGTTCTGAATGCCCGGCCGCTTAAAAGAAAGTACACACCATGCGTCAAGCGGCGCTACACCCTCGTCGACCAAGGCGTTAAGCGAGGCCTTGTCGGTACCTTCAGCAGCGGCACGGCGCGCCTTTAGCGCCACCGCCTCAGCCGCGCGCTTGAGACGCTCGCGCGGTTCCCTAGCCAACGGTTTTACGTCGGCCATCTCCTCTAAAAACAAATCGTCTTCTTTCATTTTGGTGCCATCATTTCTCTCGCCTGCTATCGGCACTGACTGAAGTATAATAGTCTTGCGTTCAAGGAGAGGATTAAAATTATGCGAGGAAATGTCATTACCGGAGCTCGGTATTTTTTCCGTGGCTTAGCCATGTTAAACACACCGGGAATTCGAGGCTTCGTACTCGTCCCTCTCATCGCTAACATTATGTTGTTTGGTCTGCTTGGCAGTGCCGCCTATGACTATTTGTCTAGTGTTTATATTGAGACCACAGGTAGTCTGCCTCAATGGCTAGATTTCCTAAACTGGATTATTGCGCCATTTTTCTGGCTGGCTGGCGCGCTGATCACCGGCTATATCTCAACCTTTGTCGTCCTTATGTTGACCTCTCCTTTTCATGCATTGCTTGCAGAAAAAGTTGAAGAACAGGTCACTGGAGAAGAGGTGCCCGCCTTGGAAGGGTTTTTGCCCACATTAATGGAAGTACCCCGCGGCCTGCTGCGTGAAGTGTTCAAAGTCCTTTACTACGTACCCATGGCACTGTTCGTCTTGGTCATTTCATTTATACCTGGCATTAACGCGATCGCCCCTTTGCTGTGGTTCATCCTTGGCGCCTGGATGATGAGCCTACAATTTATTGATTATCCAATGGACAACCATCGCCTGCCCTTCCGAGATGTCCGTGAGGCCTGTGCAGCAAGGCGACTGAGTAGTCTCGGCTTTGGTGGAACGGTGGCGTTTATTGCCAGCCTACCGATAATCAATTTGATCGTCATACCCGCAGCGGTGATTGGCGCGACATTATTCTGGTGTGACGAATTGAGACCCCGACGTTAACGGTCATCTTAGCGTGTAGTTCTTTGTTGAATATAGGCTAAGACCTGCGCCATTACGGAACGACAGAGGCAAGTTTCAACACATAAAGTAACTAACAGGTAGAATCGCAACAATACACAAGAAAACGCAAGAAAACGTACCCAACCAACACATTTAACTAAAAGGAGAAAATTCATGCCTGAGATGACATTACTTGGCTGGTTTCATACCGTTCTTGGTGTAGTGGCGCTAGTTAGCGCGTTTTATACCTTAGCCAAATACAAGGTGATTTCTCTAAATACTGCTTCGGGAAAGCTCTATATCTTAGTGACCATCTTGGTCGCCGGCTCTGCTTTGGGCATTTACAACCAAGGTGGCTTCGGTATTGCCCACTGGCTGGCGGTACTCACGCTGGTGGCGGTAAGTGGCGGCATCATCATGGAGAAGCTAGCGTTATTTGGTCGTTTTTCCGTTTATTTTCAGGCGCTGGGGTACTCGAGTACGCTGTTGTTTCATCTCATACCAGCCATCACCGACTTCTTGCGACGCCTACCGCTCGGCGATCCATTTGTCGATGCGTTTGATGACCCATTGGTCACTGGGTTTCACCAATTGTTCCTCGCCGTTTTTGTTATAGCGATCGTGGTGCAAATGCGTTGGCTGTACAAGACAAGGGCAATCCGTGACGGTTCAGTTTAACGTCCGCTGAGCTGCTGCGTTTTGAATCTCGCGCGGGGCTACGTTCTAGTAGCGCCGCGCTAATAACTAAACAAAACGCGCCATACTTACCCTATCTGTTAGGAGGAAGGCGGCTGTGTACAGGGCAGGGACTGCCCAAGCAGTGCCTCGATATCGGGCAGTAAAAATGCATCATCTTCGCTAGCGAAACTGACAGAAATACCTGTAGCACCTGCGCGACCGGTGCGGCCGATACGGTGCACATAGTCCTCTGGATCCTCAGGTAGGTTGTAGTTCACCACATGGCTAACACCATCAACGTGGATGCCGCGGCCGGCGACATCAGTGGCTACCAGCACCGAGATTTTCCCTTCCTTGAAATCAGAGAGCGTTTTAGTACGTTTTGCCTGGGTAATCTCGCCAGAGAGCATGCCGCATGAGAAACCTGCCTTACGCAGTTTCTCATGAAGATTACGGACCTGGTCGCGGCGATTAGCAAACACAATGACGCTGGTTGCATCAGGCTTACGTAATAGGTTTTGCAGCACTCGCATACGTTCATGACTGGCGACCAGATAAACCCGCTGATCAACCGTAGCCGTCGCAACGTGCTCTGGCTCGATATCAACAGTGATCGGTTCAAATGTCCACTGCTCGGTCAAGTTCATAACTTCCGGCGTGAAGGTTGCAGAAAACAATAATGTCTGACGATCTTCTTTGCGCGGGGTGTTGCGCACAATACGCCTTACCTGAGGAATGAAGCCCATATCGAGCATACGATCAGCTTCGTCTAAAACCAGCGTATCAACACGATCTAAATACATATCGCGACGCTCAAGAAAATCAATCAAGCGGCCAGGCGTGGCTACGACAAGGTCTGTGACAACCGAATTAACGCGCTGCAACTGCTTTTGATAATCTGCACCGCCAATCAATGTCACGGTATTCAAACCCGTGTATTTACCCAGATCGCGTGCATCTTCTGCTATTTGCATCACTAATTCGCGAGTCGGTGCAATGACAATGGCCCGCGGTTCTGCAAGGAAGCGCTCACCTTCAACCGGATTGCAAAGCAAATCATTGAAAATAGTGATCAAAAACGCCGCAGTTTTACCCGTGCCAGTTTGTGCCTTGCCAATAGCATCATGCCCCTGAAGCGTATGCGGCAAGATCTGGGCCTGAATGGGTGAACAGTATTCGAAGCCAATTTCGGCGATACCGCGCATAAGCTCAGGACGCAGATCGAGATCATGGAATCGCGTCTTGCCTTCTGCAGGAGGGACCGAAAAGTCCTCGGGTTGCCAGTTCGCGTCAGTGGTGGCTATATCTTTTTTGCTCAAATGAAAACTCTTGTAAAACGACTTGAGGGCGCAGTCTAGCACAGGCGTGCTGTGCTACATTGCACCCCTCTGATTTATCTGTCGGCATTTATACGTGACTAAATCCGCTTATCTGGCCTCGCTAATGGTTGAGCTGCGTCATCAATGGCGTATCGCTTGGCCGTTATTCATTGCCCAAACGGCTCAAATGGGCACTGGCGTGGTGGATACCATCATGGCAGCGCGCTTTAATCCGACCGATTTGGCGGCCATTGCGATCGGCTACAACATCTGGTTACCGTTATATTTATTAGTGCTCGGCGTGTTATTTGCCACCTCATCAATTATCGCCCAAGACTTTGGCGCCGGGCGCATCGACAAAATCCGCGCGCAGCTGCCCCAAAGTCTTTGGTTGGCGATGATATTGGGACTTGTCGTTAGTCCAATTTGTTATTTCAGCAATCCCATTTTGGACCTGCTAGGTCTGGTCCAGAGCACGCAGATAAAAGCCCATGACTACGTCAAAATGGTCGCCCTGGGTTTGCCGGCCGTGGGGATTTTTCACGCCTTGCGTTATCACACACAAGGATTGGGAATCACCAGGCCTTTTGCCACCGCCAGCGTCATTGGCTTTATGGCTAATATCCCGCTCAACTGGGGCTTTATCTACGGGAAATGGGGTCTGCCGAGCTTGGGTGCAGAAGGCTGCGGTATCGCCACCGCCATTTCAATGTGGATCAGCCTCTTACTCATCGTTTTTTACGTACTGCAATCCAAGTCCTTGGCAAAATATTTACCACCCATTCGTTACGAGCCCCCTAGCTGGTCCGCGATTAAAGATATCCTTAGACTAGGAATGCCCATTGGCCTTACTTTTTTCCTAGAGGTCGGCGTGTTCTCTTTCATCTCACTGTTGATTGCGACGCTTGGGGATACGGCAATCGCAGCGCATCAAATTGCCTTTAACATTTGGGATATGTTTTATATTCCTATGCTCGCCATTGGTACCGCTATGTCTACGCGTATTGGTCACGCCATTGGTGCTGCACAACCCAATGCCATTAGACAAGCGTTATGGGTAGGCGCCGGTGTCGCTATTATTGTCAGTCTGCTGACCATGGCTGTTTTATTCACGGTGCCAGAGTTAATCATCAGCGTGTATACCGATGACGCCGACATTCATGCACTGGCCACACGACTCATTAAGCTGGCCGCCTTTTTTATCCTTATCGACGCGGTTCAAATTATCGGTTCTTTCACGCTGCGTGCTTTTAAAGAAACGCGATTCCCCTTTCTGATGATGGTCATCTCTTACTGGTTTGTCGCACTGCCGTTAGGTTACTGGCTAGGTATCGTTGAAGCGTTGAACCCTGAAGACGGCGCCGCTGGATTTTGGTACGCGACCATCGCGGGTATCGCCACCTGCTCGCTGTTAATCGTATTACGTGTCTGGCGGATACTAAACATGCCGCTGCCAAGCAGGCGCATTTTCACCCCTGAGGATCCGCAAGCAATCTCTAAATCTGCTTTGGATTAAGCCTCGGTAGCGGGTTTTGAACAGCACTCACAATTGCTGCGACGATCGAGCAGAATATGCTGTTGATCACCAATGCGCATATCGGACAGGTGCATTTGTCCCCAACGAACAGGCGCACAATCGGTGATTATCGACATAATAGTAAAGGCTTGCGACAAGGCAACAGATCCAACTACGGGCCCCAAAATACCTAAGTTTTCACAGCCACCTTGTTGCTGTTCGACTATCGACGGTGCCAGGCAGTGATAACAGCCTTCCTCACGGCCGCCACTGAAAGGCAGCCACATGCCTGACATTTGTACTGCCGTGCCCATTACCCAAGGAATTGATTGTTTGTAGGTGAACGCGTCAATCGCTCTGCGTGTTAACTGTGAGTCGCTGGCATCAAGCACGATATCAATACCCGCCAGTAACTTCACAGCAGTCTTGGCATCGAATCGTTGTGCAAAAGCCTCGACTGTGATTTGACTATTGCGACGCCGTAGCTGATCAGCCAGCTGGGTCACTTTCAACGCACCCACATCTGCCTCATCAAAGGCAATTTGTCGGGGAAGATTACTCAGCTCGACACGATCATCATCGACCAAACAAAGGCGACCAACCCCTGCGGCAGCTAAATATAAGGCTGCAGGACAACCCAGTCCGCCGCAGCCAACGATAAGTACCGATGCTTTGGCGAGTCGCTCCTGCCCCTCTAAATCCATACCCGGGACCAACATCTGCCTCGAATAGCGCGCCAGTGACAGATCGTCATCGACGATAGATTTGTTCACAATGTTGACCTCATTATTGGAAACAACCACCCGTAACACGTGGCTGTCCAGCCAAATCTCGGCGCGTCTCAAGTCTAACGAAACCCGCTTGCTGCATTAGTGCTCGTAAATGTTCAGCCTGAGTATAACCGTGCTCGAATAACAACCACCCGCCAGGCAGCAGATGCTGCGGTGCCAATGCTAATATAGCCTCAAAGCACTCGTAGCCGCTGACACCACTAACCAGCGCATCAATAGGCTCAGCGGACAGATCACCCTGCTCTAAGTGTGGATCATCTGCAGCAATGTATGGCGGATTACTGACAATGAGCGGCCATTGTCGGCCCGCTACTGGGTCAAACCAATTTCCCGTACACCATTCGACATTAAGATCTAAGGTTCGACCGTTGCTCGCAGCCACCTGCAAGGCTTCGGCACTGCGATCTATTGCCGTAACCTCTAGATGAGGATTGGAATGGGCTAGCGCCAAGGCAATTGCACCACTGCCTGTTCCAAGATCTAATACGTGCCGACAGGCATTGTGCTCGACTTTTTCTAACGCCCACTCCACCAAAATTTCTGTATCTGCCCTTGGAATAAGCACCGCTGAACTAACCTGTATATCGAGTGACCAAAACTCGCGATGACCCAAAAGATACGCGACAGGTACGCCTTCAGCGCGCTGCTGATCGAGACGGCTAAATTCTGCAAATTGCGTATCTGAAAGAGCTGTGTCGCTGTGACTAAACAGCCATGCACGATCTCGACACAGTACCGATAGCAGCAGTAACTCGGCATCACGACGTGCCGCTTTGGCCGTGCGCAGACAGCTGGCAATGCTAGGTATATCGGTCTCGACTGTCATTGGGTCTCGGTTGTCATCTGTGCTCAACTAACCCTTTACAGAGTAAATTTATTCACCCATCGCCGCCAGCTGATCCGCTTGGTGTTCCTGGCGCAGCGGCTGAACAAGTGCATCAAGATCACCTTGAATGACTTCATCTAACTTATAGAGCGTGAGATTAATACGATGATCTGTCACCCGCCCTTGCGGAAAATTATACGTTCGGATGCGATCTGAGCGATCTCCCGTGCCGACTAAGTTACGCCGCTCCTCAGCCTGCTCTGCTGAAGCACGAGTCTCCGCAGCACTCGATATCTTGGCCTGGAGCAACGACATAGCACGCGCTTTGTTCTTGTGTTGCGAGCGCTCATCTTGGCATTCAACCACAATCCCAGTGGGCAAATGCGTAATGCGTACCGCAGAATCGGTAGTGTTCACATGCTGGCCACCAGCACCGGACGAACGGAAGGTGTCAATTCGTAGATCACCTTTATTGATCTCAGCCGCCTCGACTTCATCGGGCTCGGCCATCACCGCCACCGTGCATGCAGACGTGTGGATACGGCCCTGGGATTCTGTCTCGGGCACGCGCTGAACACGATGGGCGCCGGACTCGAATTTCAGGTGCGCGTAGACATCCTGCCCTTCAACACGCGTAATAATTTCTTTAAAACCCCCATGCTCCCCTAGCCGCTCGGAAATAATTTCGATACGCCAACGCTTTGATTCGGCATAACGGTTATACATGCGGAACAAATCACCAGAGAAAATTGCCGCCTCGTCACCGCCAGTGCCGGCACGGATCTCCAGAAACACGTTGTTGCTATCTCTTGAATCGCGCGGTAGTAGCAGAACTTGCAAATGAGCCTCTAACTGAGCCTGCTGCAATTCAGTATCGGCTAGCTCTTCACGCGCCATTTCCCGCATATCAAGATCTGTATCGCTCAACATCTCTTGCGCGTTCGCAATCTCTACCAGTAACCGACGATAGTCATTAAAGGTTATGACCACCTCATCGAGCTGAGCATACTCTTTAGAGAGATCTCTAAAGCGGTTTTGATCGCCGATGATGTCTGGCTCACCCAGTAGGGCAGATACCTCCTCATGTCGATCGCAGAGTTGTTCAAGTTTGTTCGAAAGGGAAGTTTTCACTGTAAAGTGGTGTTCTCATTACGATCGGCATCAAGGCCAGTGGGCAAATCGACTGTATCCGCTGGCGTATCCGAAGTCGGATCCGTCAGCCCGAGCAAAGCCGCTACTTTTGAAACGCTGCGTGGGTCACCTTCGCGGGCAACCTGCCGCAAACCTGCTGTCGGTGCATGAATCAATTTATTGGTAAGGTCACGTGCTAGCCGTTGTAACACAGCTTGGGCATCCTCGCCCCGCTCTAACGCCTTCATTGCCCGTTCGAGTTCGCGCTGCTGAATTGCGAGTGCAGACTCTCGATAATTACGAACCACATCAGCAGACCGGCGAGTACGTAATTCAATCTCTACCTGATCGATTCCAAGTGCAATAATCTCATCGGCGCGATTTGCCTCAGATGCCCTCAGACGAAGATTTTCTGCAACCACGTCGCGCAGATCATCAATGGTATATAAATAAACATCTGATAGTTCCGCTACTTGAGGCTCGATATCTCTCGGCACCGCCAAATCGACTAACAGCATGGGTCGATAACGTCGCGCTTTTATCGCCGCCTCGACCGCACCTTTGCCCAAAATGGGCAGCTGACTTGCGGTTGAGCTAATAACGATGTCCGCCGCAGCGAGTCGATCAGGCACATCGGCGAGCATAATGGCTTCGGCGTCGAACTGTTCCGCCAATGACTCTGCGCGTGCCAATGTGCGATTAGCTATAATGAGCTTGCCGAGTTTTGCTTCCTGTAAATGCCTCGCAACTAATTCAATCGTCTCACCTGCACCTAATACCAATGCGGTACAGGCAGAAAAATCAGAAAAGATATGGCCGGCCAAATCAACCGACGCAAAGGCCACCGAGACAGGGTTTTCACCGATGGCTGTATCAGTGCGCACTTTTTTGGCTACCCGAAAAGCCTCTGGAAACAGCTGTGCTAATTTTCCGCCGATAGCGCCCGCGCCTTCGGCAACAGCGTAGGCAGACTTTAGCTGGCCAAAAATCTGCGGCTCGCCTAACACCATAGAGTTTAGGCCTGCCGCCACCCGAACCAAATGCATCAAAGCAGGCTTGCCGTGACTGCGATAGGTACATGTTGCGAGCGCAGAAGGCTGCACATTGTGAAATTTAGCGATCCATTCGATCAAGGCATTACCCGCCTGCGCTGGATCTACTTGCTCATCCACTGCGCCATAGATTTCAGTACGGTTACAGGTCGACAAGATAACCGCCTCTTCCAGCGCCGTATCATTGATCAATTGTGACAGTGCCTGCCTCATTTGCTCAGGCGCAAAAGCTACCTGCTCGCGCAGGTCAATACTTGCCGAGTCATGGTTGATACCAATTGCGATCAAACTTTGAAACATTGCGGCTGAAGAGCTCTCATGGCTGAATAATGTGAATCATAGCAAATAACGGGTTTTTGCGGTGGCGGTTAAATTTGGCATTGCAATATCGTGGGTTTGATCGCCAGCCTGTGTCATCATCTGTACCTATGAAGCTATTACTGACATTTCCACGCGTTTTCATGCTTGCACCCCTCGCTCTAATCTGGGGCTGCGCTGTGTCGCCTGACACATCGACTCCCCCAGCTGTCACACCGTCGCCCGTTGCAACCGAAAATACCGCAATAGAAAAACCAGAAACCCCCATCCCAAACGACAGTTTGTATCCGCTGATGGCGGCAGAATTTGCACTGCGCAACCGCAACTTTGAACTCGCGCTCAGACTATTGATCGAGCAGAGCTTGGTGCTAACAGATCCCGAGATAGCACGGCGCGCGCTCCATCTAGCAGAATTCCTTAACAAGGATGAAGCCGCACTCATCGCCTCCATGCGACTAGCCGAACTCGACACATCCGATGGGCCAGCTGCCGCCACTGCAATGAGTCTGTTGATTCGAGCGGGGCTCTCGGATCGTGCCACAGCCTATGCTAGTCAAGCGAAGAAAGCCGGCGCTCGTATCAATGCACCAGCGCTATTGCAAGGTTTTGAAAACCTCACAAAAGAACGACAAAACATCATCACTGAGGGGCTTGAGTCCCTCGCTGCTAGCTACCCAAACGACCTTGATATCGCCATCGCGACATCATTACTTTACAGACAGCTAGAGCGCTACGAAGACGCTGGCGACGCGCTGTCTCCAGTGCTTACCGCCGATCCGAGTGATGAGCGGGGCTTGGTACTGTGGACACAAATTCAGCTCGATAAGAAAGCGCTAGCGCCTTTCAACCGTCTTCGACTTGCAGTTGAAACACCGCAAAGTAGCGAGAGTTTACGACTGCAATATGCGCGCTTATTGGCCGCAAATTCAGAGTATGACCTTGCGCGTGAGCAGTTCCAAATTTTAAAAGATATCGCACCTCGCAATGGTGACTACCTCTTTTCATTAGCACTCCTTGAATATGAACAGCAACAATTTGCCGCGGCCAAAACTTCATTGCAGGCACTACTTGCGCTGCAACAGCGAGTCGACGAGGCTTGGTACTACCTGGGCAGAATTGAACAGTCGATGGGCAACATGAGCGCGTCAGTGGAAGCCTACAGCCAGGTCACACCGAGCCGCGAATACATTAACGCTAATCGCCGCGCTGCGTCACTATTAGTCAGCACTGAGGATCCCAGAGATTTTGATGCATTTTTTACTAACGCGAGGCATGCCCATGTTGTGCAGGCTGAGCGCCTGTATTTACTTGAAGCTGAGCTGCTAAAAGAAGCCGGAATGGGCAGCCGTGCTATGGCTGCTTTTGACGTCGGAATTGACACATTCCCAGGGTCGATGCCGCTGCTTTACGGTCGTGCGATGCTGCGCGAAAGCGCAGGCGATATCGCGGGTATGGAGGCTGACCTGCGCACAATTCTCGACTATGACCCCAATAATGCAACGACGCTTAATGCCTTAGGTTATGCGCTGACAAATAGCACGGACCGCTACGAGGAAGCCGCGAACCTAATTGAGCAGGCATTGCGCTTATCACCCGGTGATGCTGCTATTCTCGATAGCTTAGGCTGGGTTTATTTTAAGCTGGGCAAGCTTTCAGAGGCGCGCCAACTGCTGAGCCAAGCCTATAATATTCTCCCCGAGCCAGAGGTGGCCGCACATTTAGGAGAAACCCTGTGGGCGCTCGACGAACAGGAACAGGCCCAGCGAATATGGTACCGCGTGTTGCGAGCGGATCCACAGAACCCCTATGTGCTCGATGTGCTGGATCGTTTGGACGTAAACAGTCTATAGCGCTCCGACGCGCCCGAAGAACATAACACCGCAATGAAAAATATGATTAACACTGTAAAAGTCAGAAATTTCGCACAAGTCTTGGTGCGCACAGTCCGTATTTTACTGCTAGTCGCACTCTGCGGATGCGCCGCACAACCCAGCGTCGACGACGTCGAACCAAGGCAGACAAAAGGCCGCATTCCAACCATAGGTATGTCACCCTGGATAGCCAGTGGAAAGCTCGCCGTGCGTAGCGCTCGTGACAACCAAAACATTAACTTTCGCTGGCAACGATTTAATCTTGATCACGAAGAAATTATACTTTCGGGACCGATTGGCCTGGGAGCCGTGCGCATCACCCGTGAAGAAGATACGCTGTGGTGGATCGATGAAGACCAGCGTCGATCGATAACAGAATTGGCCTTGAGTCAAGAGGGCCACACCGTGCTGGCGACCCTCCCTTTTGCAGTGCTAGGTGACTGGCTACTTGGCATTACTGAAAATACAGCGCCATGGCGGGTTGAAATAACGCGCTTCCAAATACAAAACGGCTGGCATTTACCCCGGACCTTGTCGATGTATTTATCGTCAGGGCAGTCGCCAGCAAAAGTCGATCTGGCAGTAAAAGCCGTTGTGCTGAAATGGCAAATTGAAACAACTACTGCCCCAGAAATATTGCAAGCAGCGCCATGAACCAGACTGACAAGCCTCGAGCCACCTTGACCTGCCTATCACCGGCAAAGCTCAACCTGTTTTTACATGTCACAGGCCAGCGCGCTGATGGTTACCACACGCTGCAGACGGTATTTCAGCTCCTAGATTGGGGAGACACGCTGCGCTTTACCCCCAGTGACACACCGGGGGTCAGAATTCTAACTGGGTTCGATAATGTGCCAGAAGATGACAATCTCATCATACGGGCGGCACGACTCTTGGCACGCCCCGATCTAGGCATCGAAATTAGCGCTGATAAAATAATTCCACTGGGAGGCGGCCTTGGCGGGGGTAGCTCCAATGCAGCAACGACCCTTATTGCACTCAATGCTTTGTGGGAACTGAATTTTACGGTCCCTCAACTCGCCGATATGGGCTTGCAGCTCGGCGCCGACGTCCCTGTATTTGTGCACGGGCATAGCGCATGGGCGGAAGGCGTCGGGGACATATTACAGCCGCTGCAGTTACCTGAGCGTTGGTATGTGATATTGGTGCCCGACTGTCATGTCAGTACCGCTGAAATCTTTACCGATCAGCAATTGACACGAGACACCGCTCCGATCACAATATCGGCGTTTTTCGCGGGGCAGATTCACAACGACTTACAGGCCGTTGTTGAGCGCCGTCACCCTGCGGTGCGTAAGACGCTGATTTGGCTAAACAAACATTCGCCCGCAATAATGACAGGTAGTGGTGCTTGTGTATTTTCCGCAGTGGACAAAGAGGCAGACGCGCGTACAATCGCGTCGGCAGCATCCGAGGCACTGCCCGCGTTGAAGCAAGTGGTCGTCGCGCGAGGTACCAACCGCAGCCAGCTCATTGACCAACTGTGTATAAAGTAAAAAATTAAAGCGCGATAGTGCGTTTAAGTATCGCAACAACCAGTTTCTTGGGGTGTCGCCAAGTGGCAAGGCACCGGGTTTTGATCCCGGCATTCGCAGGTTCGAATCCTGCCACCCCAGCCAATTTACCAAGAGAAGGCGGAAGATATGTCATCCAAGATGATGGTGTTTACCGGCAACGCAAACACACAGCTTGCACAGCGGGTCGCAGAGCGGCTTTATCTAACGCTTGGCAATGCAGATGTTACAAAGTTTTCAGATGGCGAGATCACGGTTGAGCTGAATGAAAACGTTCGTGGTAAGGACGTATTCGTTTTACAGAGTACCTGCCAACCCACTAACGACAACATCATGGAGTTGCTGCTGATCATCGACGCACTGCGCCGAGCGTCAGCCAGTCGTATCACCGCAGTGGTGCCATATTTTGGCTATGCCAGACAAGACCGTCGCGTCCGTTCGGCACGCGTGCCGATCTCAGCTAAATTGGTCGCAGATATGATGGTTAGTGCGGGTGTAGACCGTGTTTTAACCGTCGACTTACACGCAGAACAAATACAGGGCTTCTTTGCTTGCCCAGTCGATAACGTCTATGCCTCGTCCATACTGAACAGCGACATCGTCAAATGTAACTACGAAAACGTGATTGTCGTTTCACCTGACATTGGCGGCGTTGTGCGGGCTCGCGCAATCGCTAAGCAGCTCGATGATGCAGATCTGGCTATTATTGACAAGCGTCGGCCACGTGCCAACGAAGCCCAGGTCATGAACTTAATTGGCGATGTCGATGGCCGCACCGCCATTTTAGTTGACGACCTTGTCGATACTGCTGGAACGTTATGTGCTGCGGCTACCGCGCTGAAAGCACGTGGCGCGGTTAAAGTCGTCGCCTATTGTACTCATGCGGTGTTGTCGGGAAACGCTTTAAGTACTATCCGCAACTCAGAACTCGATGAGCTAGTTGTCACTGACTCAATACCGTTATCGGCCGAAGCGCTCGCGCTCAAGCAGATCCGCCAG
>CAWUXF010000033.1:0-44084 GCA_963926325.1 uncultured Luminiphilus sp.
TTTTTGACCAGCCATACCACCAGTTCGGTGTCGCTAGCATCAAGTCCATGCCGGGTACAAAAGTCACGTGCATCAACAGCGCCGAGCTCAGAGTGATCGCCGCCACGACCTTTACCAATATCGTGATAAAGCGCCGCTATATAGAGTAATACAGGTCGTCTGAGACGTTGGGCAATGCGCGTCGATACCGGGAACTTATCGGTGTAGTCGGCGCGGAAAAAACGCCGTGTGTTGGCGAGTACCTCTAACGTATGTGCGTCAACTGTATAGGCGTGAAACAGATCAAACTGCATTTGACCGGTGATCTGCCCAAATTCAGGTAGATAGAGGCCGAGTAAACCGTGGCGATTGAGTCGCCGCAGCTGTTTTGTCACGCCATGTGGCGACTGCATTAGCTGTAAAAAGAGTTTACGGTTATAGGGGTCGGCGCGAAAATCTTCATCGATCCGCATGCGCGATGCCCGAATTAAGCGCCATGTTTCGGCACTAATGCCGATGATGGATGAATCATTGGCCAGGACGACGAAGGCGCGCAACAAATTGCTGGGTTGATCGCAGAAGATCTCGTCGTTACGCGCGCACAGCAAATTACCGCGAATTTCAAATGACGCATCAACTTCACGTGGAATCTCGACTGCATCGCCATGCAGAATACTGTGATCAAAAATTTGCATTAGCAGTTCATTGAGCTGGCTGATTGCTTGTGCCCAGCGATAGTAAACCTGCATGAACTGTTCGACCGCGAGTTTGTCGCCGTCTTCTAGTCCCCAAATTGCAGCCAGTTTGCGTTGGTAATCGAAAAGAAGCCGATCTTCCTCACGACCGGCTAGGTCGTGCAGAGCAAAGCGAATTTGCGCCAAGAAATTACGGCCACCGGCTAATAGCGCTTGCTCGTCATCATTGAGGAATCCCGCGCCGCGCATATCTTCAAGCGCAACGCCGAAATGCCGCAGAGCAACCCAGCCAATCACCTGAATATCCCGCAGTCCTCCCGGGGAGTTTTTAACGTTGGGCTCTAAATTAGATTCGGTGTTGCCGTATTTTTCATGGCGAGCGGCTTGCTCACGAAATTTTGCAAGGTAAAAGTCGGCACTTGACCACATGAGCGATTTGCCTGTGACCTCGTGAAGATCCTTTAATAGCGATGTATCGCCGGCAATAACACGCGCTTCCATGAGATTGGTGACAATGGTGATGTCGCCTTTAGCGCGATGCTGACATTCGGTAATATCCCGAACACTGTGCCCGACATTGAGACCAATATCCCAAAGCGTGGTGACAAATAGCGACACCGCTTGTTGGCAATCTGTGTCGCTCATGTCATCGACTAAAAACAATAAATCGATATCTGAACAGGGAAAGAGTTCCCCTCGACCATAACCGCCGGTTGCCATTAGCGCTGCGTTATTCACCCCGGGCATTATCTCATGCCACAAATGCAGCATCAGTTGATCTAACGCATCTGAGCGGGCCCTAAGCAGCGGTTGGGCTGGTTCCAGCGGGCTAAATGCCTGGCTGATGGTGGTCGTTACGTCGCTTAAGTAGCGCTGACAGTCAGCGCGCAGGTCACCGGTGTTACTGATCTGGTCAAAATCAAAGGTCACGAAATGTATCCTATTGGTCGGTTCGACCGTTTCGCTAAATCAATAGTACGCCTTAGAAAGGCAGTTGCTCATCGCTTCGTAATGTGAAGATTTCAACACCAGACTCGGTGACGCCGATCGTATGCTCCCATTGAGCGGACAGACGGCCGTCTTTGGTAGTCACTGTCCAGCCATCTTTGGCGTTGAGCTTGGTGTATCGCTTGCCGGCATTAATCATGGGCTCAATGGTGAAGGTCATACCAGGCTTTAGTACCAAACCAGTGTTCGGCTTACCGTAGTGCAGAACTTGAGGCTCTTCGTGAAAAATTTTCCCGATTCCGTGACCACAGTATTCACGCACCACTGAGTAGTAATTAGCCTCGGCATACTGCTGAATAACATGACCAATATCGCCAAGGGTGGCACCAGGTTTGACGAGAGCGAGCGATTTATAGAGACACTCCTGAGTTATCCTCATCAACCGTTCAGCGTGGTGAGCCACCTCGCCAACACCGACCATAATACTGGTATCGCCGTGCCAGCCGTCTTTGATGACAGTGACGTCGATATTGATTATATCGCCATTTTTAAGCTTTTTGCTGTCCGAAGGGATTCCGTGGCATATAACTTCGTTGACCGACGTACAGATAGACTTGGGAAATCCATTGTAATTTAGTGGTGCGGGAATTGCCTGCTGCACATTGACGATGTAATCATGGCAAATACGGTCAAGCTCACCGGTTGTCATACCCACTTGAACGCGCGGTGCGATCATTTCCAGGACTTCAGCGGCGAGCCGTCCAGCGACACGCATGCCTGCGATGTCTTTGGTAGTTTTGGTTAGCACAGTCATATCGGTGACATTTCCCCTTAAACGCAAAAACGATAGTGTACATCAACAGCGCCAGTCTGGCGCAGGGGCTTCATTAGACCGCTCGTTTATGGTATAACGCGCGCCTCGCTTACAACTGTTAGCGGGCGCTTGGACATTAGTCTTGGCGAAATTAATGACACACGTGCATCGACAACAGTTTTCCGGGTGCCGGCTTGCGCTGGTTGGTTGGACTGGATGTGCGGAGGATAAACCCAAAAAGGATGAGACTATGACGCAAGTAAACATGCGCGAACTGATACAAGCAGGCGCACACTTTGGGCACCAGACACGTTACTGGAACCCCAAAATGGATCAGTACATTTTTGGTGCGCGCAACAAGATCCACATTATTAACCTCGAGCATACGGTTCCCGCGTTTAATCAAGCGCTGAATAAGATCGAAAAGCTCGCAGGCAATAAAAGCCAAATTCTATTCGTTGGCACCAAACGTGCAGCTGGCAAGGTGATCAAAGAGGAAGCCGCGCGTTGTGGCATGCCATTTGTATCTCACCGATGGTTGGGCGGCATGCTGACCAACTATAAGACCATTCGTTCTTCTATTAAGCGATTGCGTGAACTTGAAGCGCAAGAGGCTAACGGCACTTTCGACAAGTTGACTAAGAAAGAAGCGTTGATGCGTACGCGTACCAAAGAAAAGCTGGACCGCTCTATCGGTGGTATTGCTGATATGGGTGGACTGCCCGACGTACTGTTTGTGATTGACGTTGATCATGAGCGCATCGCCATTACCGAAGCGAATAAGCTCGGTATCCCGGTCATAGGTATTGTCGATACCAATAGTAATCCCGATGGTGTCGATTACGTCATTCCCGGTAACGATGACGCGATTCGGGCGATCAAACTCTACGTGAAAGCCGTCGCTGACGCGGTAATAGCAGGTAAAACTGAGTCGGGTCAAATTCCACCCGCTAATGAGTTTGCTGAAGCTGAAACTGAAGTTGTAGCTGAAACTGAAGCTGCAGCAGAGACTGTCGTTGAGGCAGAAGCTGCAGTTGCGACTGAGGCGACCGTCAAGACTGACGAAGCCTGATTAGAGCGCCGCATTAGTGCGGCGTCCTTCATCTAACATACGCTGCCCATGAATAAATGTGGGCAGATTCTCCCATTTGCTCGATTTGATCGAGCTATGCAACGAGGATATCAACCATGTCTGCATTATTGGTTAAAGAGCTGCGTGAGCGCACTGGTTTAGGTCTACTTGAATGTAAAAAAGCACTGGCTGCAGCCAACGGCGACGTCGAAGCAGCGATTGAAGAGATGCGCAAGTCAAGCGGTATGAAAGCTGCGAAAAAAGCGGGTCGCACTGCCGCTGACGGCATTGTCGCAACACGTTTGGCTGAAGACGGCAGTTATGCTGTTGTGGTCGAAGTAAATAGTGAAACTGACTTTGTCGCGCGCGATGAGAATTTTTTGGGTTTCGTCAAACATGTTGTCGACAAGGCCTTTGACGGTCGTATTAACGATGTTGCTGTCTTGGCGGGTGATGACGTGGAAGATGCGCGTCAGGCACTGGTTCAGAAAATTGGTGAGAACATTAGTGTTCGCCGTACGCTGGTTGTTGAAACCGATAATGGTGTCGTCGGCGGCTACGTTCACGGCAACAGCAGAATTGCGGTATTAGTTGCGCTTCAAGGTGGTGATCAAGACTTGGCAAAAGATGTCGCCATGCACGTTGCTGCGGTCAACCCTCAGGTCGTTTCTCCCGAGCAAATGCCTGAAGACGTGATTGCCAAAGAGCGCGAAATCTATACTGCTCAAGCGGAAGATTCTGGCAAGCCAGCAGAGATCATTGAGAAAATGATCGGTGGCCGTATTCGCAAATTCCTTGCTGAAAACAGTTTGACTGAACAGGCTTTCGTTAAGAATCCAGATATTACCGTCGGCAAATTAGTCAAGGCTGCTGGTGCGGAGATTATTTCCTTCGTTCGTTACGAAGTCGGTGAAGGTATCGTTGTTGAGAAAGTTGATTTTGCCGACGAAGTCGCAGCGCAATTGCGCAGTTAATCAAGGTCAGGCGTCGATATCTCGACATACAGCAAGGATAAAAACGGGGCTTTTGCCCCGTTTTTGTATTTCAGTCCCGACAACTAGTTGTGTTACTGCATTTTTTTCACACTATGAGTCTGACGCGAGCAGCATTTCTCCGTTAATATAACGGCGAGAAAATTGAAGGAGAAGTCGGTGTCGAGCGAAAAAATTTATAAGCGCATATTACTTAAAATCAGTGGTGAGGCGCTTACTGGGGAAGAGGCCTTTGGTATTGACCCAAAAATTCTTGATCGTTTGGCGCTGGAGATTGGCCAGCTAGTTGGGATTGGGGTGCAAGTTGGCTTGGTGGTTGGCGGCGGCAACCTGTTCCGTGGTAAGGCGCTGCAAACGGCGGGCCTCGACCGTGTTACTGGTGATCACATGGGTATGCTGGCGACGGTGATGAACGCTTTGGCACTGCGTGATGCACTTGAGCGCTCTAATATAGCCACTCAGGTAATGTCGGCCATTCCTATGAGTGGTGTTGTCGACCACTACGATCGTCGTAAAGCATTGCGAGCGCTCAGTAATGGCGATGTGGTTATCTTTGCTGCGGGAACCGGTAATCCCTTCTTTACGACCGATTCATCTGCCTGTTTGCGTGGTATCGAGGTCAATGCGGATATCGTACTGAAGGCGACTAAGGTTGACGGTGTTTATTCAGCTGACCCCTTTAAAGATTCAGGCGCAATTAAATACACCCACCTGACTTATGATGAAGTACTAGATAAGAAGTTAGAGGTTATGGATCTGACGGCTATTTGCCTGTGCCGTGACCATGAGATGCCCGTGCGAGTGTTTGATATGGCCCAGCGAGGCGCTTTAGTCAGTATTGTTCGTGGTGGGGAAGAAGGCACGCTGATTGACTAATTTGTTCGGCCGAATGAAATAAAAATACTATTAAATGTTAATGAGCGCAGAAAGCTTTTGAGGGGACATGATGATTGAGGATATTCGTAAAGAGGCCGAGGAGCGGATGACAAAGTCGCTTGAGGCTTTACAGCACAACTTCAATAAGATTCGTACAGGTCGCGCCCACCCTAGCTTACTGGATGGCATTCGTTTGGAGTACTACGGTGCTGAAACGCCCCTTAATCAGCTGGCCAGTATTAATATTGAAGATGCGCGAACCTTGGCGGTGACAGCGTTTGATCGTTCGATGATCTCGGCAGTCGAAAAAGCGATTATGAAGTCAGATTTGGGTCTTAACCCATCGAGTGCTGGCGACGTTATTCGTATACCGATGCCGATGCTGACGGAGGAAACGCGTAAGGGGTACATCAAACGTGCACGTGCCGAGGCCGAGTCAGCGCGGGTATCTGTGCGCAATGCCAGACGCGATGCAATGTCGATGCTCAAAGAGCTTGTTAAAGACAAAGAAATTTCTGAGGATGATGAACGTCGTGGTCAAGATGGTGTCCAAAAGGCGACTGATGCTTACATCGCCAAGGTAGAGACTAGGTTGTCTGAAAAAGAATCCGATTTGATGGAAATTTAGAGCGCTAGACGCTAAGAATCTTGTGAACAAGCCAATAAGCCATTCGCCATCCAGTCTGTCTGCTGTGCCACAGCATATTGCCATTATTATGGATGGTAATAATCGCTGGGCCAGACGGTCTGGTGTGCCGGGTGTGCTCGGACATCGGGCGGGTGTTGAAGCTGTGCGCAGGGCATTGGAAGCCTGTAATGCTCGAGGTATTAAAACACTGACATTGTTTGCCTTTAGTAGTGAAAATTGGGGGCGGCCGGAACCGGAAGTTCGCGCGTTGTTAGCACTTTTTGTACGTTATCTTCGGGGCGAGGTGAAAAAGCTAAACGAGGATGGCATTCGACTGAAGTTCATTGGTCGGCGCGATCGCTTCAGTCCAAACTTACAGAAATTGATGCATCACGGTGAAACACTCACTGCGAATAACACTGAGGTGACTTTGGTTTTGGCCATGGATTATGGTGGTCGCTGGGACGTGACCCAGGCGGTGCGCACGATTGCCGATGCCGTGGCTGCTGGAACACTAAAGACTGAAGACATATCGGAGCATACTGTCGCGGATGAGCTACTGAGTAATCAATTCCCAGAGCCTGATCTGTGTATCCGCACAGGCGGAAATCAACGGCTATCAAATTTTCTGTTATGGGAGTTTGCCTACACAGAATTTGTATTCTCCGATACGCTATGGCCAGATTTTAATGAATGTGATCTCGATGCAGCGCTGAACGATTTTTGTCAGCGAGATCGGCGTTTTGGTTTGCGTGAATCCGATGGCAGAGGCCAACAAGGCTAACGTTATGTTACAAAAACGATTCATTACTGCCGTTATCATGGCCGCCATATTTTTGTTGGCGGTGTCTACATTAGAACTGATCCCGATGGCTGCCTTGTTACTTATTGTGGCCAGCGGAGGCGCCTGGGAGTGGGCAGCGTTAGCGAGCTGGGAAAAGCCAGCTGCGCGCCTTATGTATGCGTTGGGTGTGCCGCTACTCGCGGTCATATTTTGGTTTTTGTGCGATTTAGGCGAGCAGCCAAGCCGATCGTCGGTGCAACCCTATATTGGCTTCGCGGTATTGCTTTGGTCGATTGCGATGTTGCTGGTGAGAAGTTATCCGCAAGGTCAGTGGTTCTGGCGACACACAATCATGCGCAACCTGCTGGGCTGGTTGTTTTTGAGTCTCGCTTGGTTATCTGTGGTGTATTTACTGACACTGGATAAAGGTCCGCTACTACTGACGTTATTAATTGTATTGGTGGTATCTGCCGATGTTGGTGCGTATTTCACGGGTAAAACTCTAGGTAAGCATAAGTTAGCGCAGGAAGTGAGTCCTGGAAAAACTTGGGAGGGAATGTGGGGTGGCTTGGTCTGTGTGATTATCGTGACTGCAGTAGTTGGATTCAATCTCCCCGCAAGCTACGCGCATTTGCGTGTTGAGTCGTTACTGCTAGTCGGTCTGGCAACTGGCGGTGCCTCGGTGTTAGGGGATTTGACGCTTAGCATGTTCAAACGCTGTAGTGGTGTGAAGGACTCGGGGTCGTTACTACCTGGTCACGGTGGGTTGCTCGATCGTTTAGATAGTATTTGTGGCGCTGCGCCCGTATTTACGTTGGCACTTATGTTGGCGGGATACTGAATATGCGCCATGTTGTGGTACTCGGTGCGACGGGTTCGATTGGTCAAAACACCCTAGATGTCATCAGCCGACATCCCGATCGTTATCAAGTCTATGCGCTGACCGCGCACAGCTCGGTCGCGGCGATGGAGACGCTCTGTCTCAAACATCATCCGCGCTACGCGATCATGGTTGACCCAGATGCGGCTCAACAACTAGCAGAGCGCTTAGCTGGACAGGTTGATACCCAAGTGCAGCAGGGTGAGTCGGCCATGGAAACTGTTGCCATGGCAGAGCAAGTCGATACAGTTATGGCGGCCATTGTGGGCTTCGCAGGACTGCGTCCCGCGCTAGCTGCGGCGCGGGCAGGTAAGCGACTGCTGCTGGCTAATAAAGAGGCGCTGATAAGTGCGGGCGCGGTTTTCATGGCAGCGGTTCGCGATGGTGGTGCACTTCTCCTGCCGATTGATAGCGAACATAACGCAATGTTTCAGTGCCTGCCGGTAACAGCTACAGCGCAGCCAAGAATGGACGAGGTTGAGAAAATACTACTGACAGCATCGGGCGGTCCTTTTCGCGGTTGGGGTCGCGATGCACTGACAGGGGTCACGCCAGCGCAGGCTTGCGCCCATCCGAACTGGTCGATGGGCCAGAAAATTTCTGTAGATTCTGCAACCTTGCTCAATAAAGGACTCGAGCTCGCCGAGGCTTGCTGGTTGTTTAGCTGCACCCCCGCCGATATTGACGTGGTGGTCCATCCGCAGAGTATCATTCACTCGCTGGTGCGATACCGCGATGGCTCAGTATTAGCGCAAATGGGTAACCCTGATATGCGCACGTCAATCGCCTATGGCTTAGCGTGGCCCGATCGTATTAATGCGGGTGTGGCGCCACTGGATCTTATCGATTTGGCGCGCTTAGATTTTGAAGCGCCTGATACCGATGCATTTCCCTGTTTGCGCTTAGCGCAGGAAGCCATTGCGGTACCTGGAGGCATGTGCGTGCTCAATGCAGCCAACGAAATCGCAGTGGCGGCCTTTTTGGCTGAAGACATTAAATTTACCGATATCGATCAAGTGATAGAAAAAGTGCTAGATACCGTCGCTGCTAGTGAACCACAGAGCGTGTCGGCGGTCGAAGCTTTGGATAATAGTGCGCGACAGGCTGCGATCGATATCGTCGCGCGTCTGCGGTGCGCTTAGATGTATAGGTTAGGTGGTCCTCAATGCTAGGAACTTTACAGACGGTACTAATCGCCTTACTGACCTTGGGCATATTAGTGACGATTCATGAATTTGGTCATTTTTGGGTGGCGCGTCGCTGCGGCATACGTGTGCTGAGATTTTCTGTTGGCTTTGGCCCCGTTTTATGGCGCAAGACTGACCGTCAGCAAACCGAATACACCTTGTGTGCTATTCCGCTTGGTGGCTACGTGCGCATGCTCGATGAGCGTGAGGGGGAGGTGGCAGAGGAGCAGCTTGGCGAAGCCTTTAATCGTAAGTCGGTGTGGGCGAGGATTGCCGTCGTCAGCGCGGGTCCAATAGCGAATTTTCTTTTGGCCATCTTGGTTTTTTGGTTTCTGTTTTTTCGCGGTGAGACTGGTTTAGTTCCTGTGATAGCTGCGGTGGCGCCGGATACACCCGCACATTATGCGGGGCTAGAAGTCGGACAAGAGATTATCAGCGTCGATGGTCATCCGACGCCAACGGTTGCCGCTTTGGGTTTTAAACTACTCGATCGTTTAGGTGACTCTGGGCTGGTCCAGATTGGTATCAAATATCCCGATTCGGATATGGTTTATTTTTCTGAGGCGCCACTTAATCGCTGGTTGATTGATCAGGAGCAGCCAGACCCCATTGCAGGTTTGGGTATTACTATTGATACCCCTAAGGTGCTGCCAATAGTTGAGTCGACGGTAGGCGCTGGGCCTGCAAGTATTGCGGGATTTGTCGCAGGAGATCTAATCTTACGCGCAGGCGATACAGCGATGCCTCTATGGAGTGACTGGGTCACCTATGTCAGAGCTCGCCCGGGTGAGATGATTGATGTGCTGATAAGGCGCGCAGGTGTTGAGCGTCCGCTCACAGTCACGCCAGAGTCGCGCCAAGAGGGCGATCAGACGATTGGTGCAGTGGGTATGATGGTCAGGGTTCCTGAGTTCCCTACTGAGCGTATTCGTGTGTTTGAGCGGGGTCCACTCGATGCGTTGGGTGCCGCGGTGATGCGAACTGGGAGCCTTATTGGATTCACATTTGACTCTATGGCGAAGATGGTACAAGGGTTGATATCGCCGAAAAATCTATCTGGCCCTATTACAATTGCTCAGGTTGCGGCAAGTTCTGCCGCATCAGGTGTGAATAGCTGGCTGAGCTTTCTGGCGCTTTTGAGTATCTCTCTTGGGGCCCTTAATTTACTGCCTATACCTGTACTCGATGGCGGACATTTGCTTTATTACGTCATCGAGGCATTGACTGGGCGCGCAGTGCCTGAAAAGGTGCAGATGTTTGGTTATCAAATTGGCATCATGCTAGTACTAAGCATCATGTCGTTTGCTCTGTATAATGACTTTTTGCGATTGTGACGGCGCCTCAGTTGAGCGCCATTTGCCCGTGATCCACGGGCTAACCGAAACAATGCTGGGGTCTCAATGACACCGGCTCCTCGGAGATAAGATCAGATAATGCAATTTACAGTTTCAACACACGATTACCGATGGGCGTTGGCAACTACGTTCTTATTATACGCAGCGCTTGCCGGTCTGAGTGAAGGTAGCTTTGCGCAAGCGCCGAATGCGCCAGTGAAAGCAGCTTTTACCATTGCCGATATTCGGGTTGAGGGTCTGCAGCGTATTGCACCCGGTAGCGTCTTTGCTGCTCTGCCGGTGGGCGTGGGTGATGTAGCTGATGCGATGGCTGTTCGCGCAGCGGCGAAAAACTTATTCGCCACGGGTAATTTCGATGATATTACGATTGGCCGCGATGGCAACGTACTTGTGGTGACTGTGCTCGAGCGGCCCAGCATCAGTGAAATTACGATGGATGGCAACAAGGCTATTGAGACCGATGCTTTACTCGATGGCTTGAAGGGTGCTGGTTTGGCGGTGGGTAAGGTTTTCCAACGCTCGACACTTGAGGGTATGAAGCTTGAGCTACAGCGCCAGTATGTCTTGCAGGGGCGCTATGACGCCACGATTGATGCCGAAGTCATTCCTGAACCACGGAATCGGGTGTCAATTTCAATCGAAGTTAACGAGGGTACGGTCGCGTCAATCAAGCACATCAATGTTGTTGGTAATAGTGTTTATGACGATGAAGCATTAGGCGATCTATTTGTTTTAAAAACCACGGGCTGGCTGTCGTTTTTTACCAGTGACGATAAATATGCGAAAGAAAAGCTGACTTCAGATTTAGAGACGCTGAGTTCTTATTATATGGATAGGGGCTATCTGCAGTTTAATATTGATTCAACGCAAGTTGCTGTGTCCCCGAATAAAGAGTCAGTCTACATCACGGCCAATATCTCTGAAGGCGATAAGTTTACGGTCAGTGGCGCCAGTTTGTCCGGTGATTTAGTATTGCCTGAGGAAGATCTTGTCCGGTTTTTGCTGGTGCGTGAGGGACAGATATATTCACAGCAGTTGGTGACTTCAACCGAAGAATATCTAACGCGTCGTTTGGGCAATGAGGGCTATAACTTTGCCAAAGTGACGGGGATTCCAGAAGTTAATGAAGACGATAGTACGGTCGATATTAAGTTTTTTGTTGATCCAGGTAAGCGCACCTATGTGCGTCGCATCAATTTTACCGGTAACTTGAAGACCTCAGATGATGTTTTGCGTCGCGAAATGCGTCAGATGGAATCGGCGCCTGCGTCTGCGTCGGCCATTGAACAATCGCGTATCCGACTGCAGCGATTAGGCTTCTTTAAAACCGCCGAAGTGGAAACCACCGAAATCCCTGGTCACGATGACTTAATCGATGTGGACTTTGCGGTTGAAGAGCAATCATTCGGAAGCATTGGTGGCAGTCTCGGTTACGCGCAGGATGCCGGCCTAATTTTGGGTTTGAACTTACAGCAAAATAACTTCCTCGGCAGTGGGCGACGAGTTGGGGTGAGTATCAACTCATCAACCTATCAAACTTTTGCCAGTTTCAACTATACCAACCCATACTTTACTGAGGATGGTGTGAGTCGCGGTTTCAGCGTGTATTACCGTAAAACTGACCTGTCAGAGATCAACGTCGCCAGTTATACGACTGATACCGTGGGCGCGACAATTAACTTCGGTTATCCGATTAGTGAAACCCAGCGTTTAGGCTTCACCTTAGGCGTGGCGGATACTAAAATCACCACCGGTCAGTACGCGGTGCAAGAGATTAGAGCCAGTCCTCGGCCCGAAGCCGGTGTTCGAAACTGGTACGAGAGCACTTTGCAGTTTGATGGCACGAGAAGCACGGCCGAAGAGCTGAGGCCAATTAATGAGCTGCCGCTGACTGCGTTGACCATTCCTGAGCAGCTGGGCTTTTTGGACCTCAATGGCGATGAATTTCTGAATTTCACGTTAACGGGTTCTTGGCTACAATCGACGCTAAATCGCGGTCAGCTCGCGACCCGTGGTCAGTCCCAGTCTGTGGCATTGGAAGTTTCCGTGCCGAGCTCGGATTTACAGTTCTTCAAGATGACCTATCGCGGTGAGATGTATCTGCCGATTTACAATGAGTTTACTCTTCATCTACGCTCTGAAGTGGGCTACGGGGAAGGTTACGGTGGCACTAGCGAACTACCTTTCTTCCAGCATTTCTTTGCTGGAGGGTTTGGCTCGGTACGTGGATTTGAAGCGAATACATTGGGCCCACGCAGCACGCCGGCGGTGTTGTATATTGCCGATCGACCTGTGACGGAAATCGACGAAAATGGTTTCCCTGCTGAAGTGGGTGGACCTGGCGGTAACGAATTTGGCTATGTTGTTGATCCTACTAGCGGTAAGATCATTGTACAGCCTGTCGTGCAGACCCAAGATTCTCCGTTCGGTGGTAACGTGCTGTTTGAGGGTACGGCAGAGGTGCTGTTCCCGATGCCCTTTATTAAAGATCGCAGTGGGCTCCGCTCCGCATTATTCTTTGATGTAGGTAACGTTTTCAACACCAACTGCCGTGATAATCAGCTCAATTGCGTTGATGTAGATTTTGGAGAGCTACGTTATTCAGTGGGCATTGGTGTCACGTGGTTGTCGGGTTTTGGCCCGCTCACTTTCAGTTTGGCTAAGCCACTTAATGCCAGCGAAACGGATCGTACCGAAGTATTCCAATTTACCTTAGGTCGTGGATTCTAATTTTAACTTAATGGAGGTTCTTGTGAACAAACTAACTAAACTATTGGCTGCGGCCTTATTAGTCACTCTGCCAGCTATTGCTTCGGCACAGGGGCGTATTGCTGTTGTCGATTTACAAGAGGCAATGCTACAAACCGATTATGCTCAGCAGCGTTTGAGTGAATTCGAGAAAAGCGAAGGCTTTGATTCAGATAAGCAAGAATTTGAGGGTTTGAAAAAAGAGTTGGATGGGTTGGTTAAGGATTTTCAGCGTGATTCTGCTGCTATGAGTGAAGACCAACAAATTGCAGCCCGTCAGAAGCTTGCTAGTAAGCAATCAGATATTGAATACGTTGCTAAGAAGCTGCAATCCATGCAGCAACAAAATGCTGAACGCGTACTTCAAGAGTTAGCACCAAAAGCCCGTGAAGTGTTGCGTGACATTATTGCAACCGATCAAATCGGCCTGCTGCTGCAGCAACAAACTGTTATCCATGCGGATTTAAGTTATAGCATTACCGCTAAGGTGACCGACAAACTCAATCAGTTGCCTGCTGAGTAACACTCATGCGGCAATTGGCCGATCTTGCGGCCGCACTGTCTCTCGAATTTAGAGGGGCGGGTGATTGTGAAATTGTTGGCTTGGCTTCTTTGGCGTCGGCTGATGAGCGCCAGTTGAGTTTTGTCGCTAATAAAAAGTACCTGCCACAGTTAGCCGATTGTCAAGCGGGAGTGCTTATTCTGCACGCTGATTGGCTGGATGCCTGGGCAGGTAACTGTTTAATTAGTGCGAATCCTTACCTCATCTTCGCTCAGTTGACCTGGCTGTTTGATAATCGTCCAGAGCCTCTGGGTAGCATCCATCCTACTGCGGTTGTTGCGCCGGATGCGCAGCTGGGTGCTGGGGTGACCATTGATGCTTATGCTGTCGTTGAGTCAGGTGCAGTTATCGGCGCTAACGCATGGATCGGTGCGCATTGCTTCATTGGGGCTCATGCGCAGATCGGTGCAGACACCGCTTTGAGGCCAGGCGTTGTTGTTTATCACGCGGTTGAGATTGGTGATCATTGCTTGATTCACGGTAATACTGTGATTGGGGTTGATGGCTTTGGTTTCGCGCCATCAGCGCAGGGTTGGCAGAAAATTTTGCAATTGGCGACCGTGCGTATCGGCCAGCGGGTTGAAATCGGCGCCAGCACTACCATAGATCGTGGGGCGCTGCATGATACGGTGATTGGTGACGGTGTAATCATCGATAATCAGGTGCACATTGCCCACGGTGTGCAAATTGGTGAAAGCACGGCGATTGCAGGTGCGGTGGCCATTGCTGGCAGCACGGTTATCGGCAAGCGTTGTACTATCGCAGGGCAGGCGGGCTTGGCCGACCATATCGAAATTGCTGATGACGTTCATATTGGTGGTCAGGGTCGAGTCGCCAGCTCGGTGAAATCGCCGGGGCATTACGCATCGGGTAGTAATTTACAGCCGATCAAAGCGTGGAGTCGAAGTGCTGTCCGCTTCGAGCAGCTAGACAGCATGTCAAAGCGCATTGCGCTATTAGAAAAGCAGCTAACGTCCCAGACGTCGGCAAATGACAACGAAGGGAGTTAAGTCACGTGATCATGGACATTGAAGCTATTCGTGAGCATCTTCCTCACCGATATCCCTTTCTTTTAGTAGACCGCGTTGTAGCCTTGGAGTTGGGTAAGTCGATAGAGGCTTATAAGAACTTAACGGTTAACGAAGAGTTTTTTCAGGGGCATTTCACCGACAAAGCAGTTTTCCCCGGTGTCTTACTGCTGGAGGCGATGGCACAGGCCGCCGGTATTCTGGGCTTTAAAACGATGGGTAAAACCCCAGCAGATGGCTCTATTTATTACTTTGTTGGTGCCGATAATCTGAGATTTAAGCGGCCCTGTGTTCCGGGTGATCGCGTGCATCTTTTTGCCGAAATAGTCGGGGAGCGTCGCGGCATCTGGAAATTCGCGGTCGAGGCCCGGGTCGATGGTGAGTTATGCGCTGCCGCAACAATCCTTTGTGCCGATCGTTAAGTCATGATTCATCCAGCCGCCATAGTGGATTCCAAGGCAGAGGTGGCCGACTCTGCCACCATAGGGCCCTGGTCTTATATTGGTCCCGAAGTGGTCATAGGCGAACACACGATTGTCGAACCCCATGTGGTGATTCGGGGGCCTACGCATATTGGTGCGCGTAATCATATTTATCAATTCTCGAGCGTTGGTGAAGCGACGCCGGATCTGAAATACCAAAATGAACCGACACAGCTACACATTGGTGACGATAATGTTATTCGAGAAAATGTCACCATCCACCGAGGTACGGTACAGGATCAAGGTATTACCCGCATTGGTGATCGAAATTTACTGATGGCGTATGTTCATATCGGTCATGACAGCGTGGTGGGTAATAATACGATTCTGGTGAACAATGCCGCCCTTGCCGGTCACGTAACCGTCGGTGACTTTGCCATTCTAAGTGGCTACACCTTAGTGCATCAATTCTGCAAAATTGGTGCTCATAGTTTTAGCGGCATGGGCACTTCGATTGGCAAAGATGTACCTGCTTATATCACCGTCGCAGGGGTGCCTGCTCAAGCCAAAACAATAAACTCCGAAGGTCTGCGTCGCAGAGGTTTTGAATCTCATACACTGAGTGAGTTGCGCCGCGCGTACAAGATCATTTATCGCCAAGGCTTAACTTTAGATGTTGCGATTCAGCGCCTCGAGAAAATGGTTACCGAGACGCCTGAAATAGAACTTCTATTAGAGTCCTTGCGCGCATCGGAACGCGGTATTGTGCGCTAGTGTCAGACGACACCATGCGCTTGGGTATCCTTGCTGGCGAAGCGTCGGGGGATATACTTGGGGCGGCGGTGGTCCGTTCTTTAGTCGAACGCCATCAAAGCTTGAGCCTTGCAGGGATCGGTGGACCATTACTCGAAGCACAGCGCCTACAATCACTTTACCCGATGGATCGTTTGTCGGTATTCGGCTTGGTCGAGCCGCTTAAGCGATTACCTGAATTATTAAAAATTCGTCGCGACGTATTCGAACAGCAAAGACAATTTACACCCGATGTTTTTCTGGGTGTCGACTCCCCTGATTTCAATCTGACACTCGAAGCGAAGCTTCGGGCAACAGGCATTGCCACCGCACACTTAGTTAGCCCGTCGGTTTGGGCTTGGCGTGCCGGTAGAATCAAACAGATCACCAAAGCGGTGGATCTGATGCTCTGTCTGCTGCCGTTTGAGCTGGATATCTACCAAAAAGCCGGTGTGCCTGCGGTCTGTGTGGGGCATCCATTGATTGAAGAACTTGCTTTGCTGCCCAATCAGGCCACGGCGCGTCAGCAACTGGACCCCGAGATTGCATCGCTAGCGGAAGCTCGACGACTTATTGCGGTGTTGCCGGGCAGTCGCGCGGGAGAGGTTGCGCACTTGATGCCCGTTTTCGCTCGAACCATGGCGCTACTCGCCGCGAGTGATGCGTCAATCCACTTTGTAATACCTGCGGCTAATGCGGCTCGGCGCAAACAAATTGATGACGTGCTAGCGGGCTATCGATTACCAGTGACGGTCGTCAATGGCTCAGGTCGCTTGGCCATGGTGGCCGCTGATCAAATTATGCTGGCCTCAGGAACCGCGACACTGGAGGCGATGTTGTTGCGTAAACCCATGGTGATTGCGTATCGAATGGCATGGCTGTCCTGGCAGATATTATCGCGCATGGCGAGCACGGACTTTGTTGGACTGCCCAATGTGCTGGCGGGTCGTGAGGTTGCCCCCGAATTACTACAGGACTCCGCTAATCCCGAGTCATTACACCGCGCCATGATGTCAGTGCTGGAACATGGTGATGATATTCAAGTTGCAGCTTTTGATGAGCTTGCCGCGATGATTGGTGGTGACTTTGCTAACCGCTGTGTTGATGCCCTTGAGGGCCTAGTGGCGTCGCGGCGATGAGAGATTTATTCGCCGAGACTGCTGTAGGTGTTATTGCGGGTGTCGATGAGGTGGGTCGCGGTCCGCTCGCTGGTGACGTCGTTGCGGCGGCGGTAATTTTGGGCGCTAATGTACCGCTAGGCATCACGGACTCCAAAAAGCTGAGTGAGCGCAAGCGAGTCACTTTAGCGGCACTCATCAAAGAGACTGCGCTGGCTTGGTGCATTGCCAGGGCCAGTGTTGCCGAAATTGACGAGCTGAATATTCTACAAGCATCGATGTTGGCTATGAAACGCGCTGTTGAAGGATTGTCGATACAGCCGGATCAAGTGCTAGTTGATGGCAATCGCTTACCCCGCTGGCAGTATCAGGCCCAAGCTATTATCGGCGGTGACGCGATAGAGCCGGCCATTGGCGCGGCGTCGATTATTGCTAAAGTTGAGCGTGATGCGGAGTTGGTGGCTCTCGATGCCCGCTATCCTGGCTATGGTTTTGCGCAGCATAAAGGCTACCCTACGAAGGCACATCTGCTGGCATTACAAGCGCTTGGTGTGACACCCATTCATCGGCGTAGTTTTGGGCCGGTGGCGCGCTTGCTAGCAGACCACTAGGTTCGTTAGTCTGCTACTAAATACTGAACTTGTGATTAAGGTGCCAATGACTGAATTTGTTCATCTGCGTGTTCACACTGAGTTTTCGCTTGTCGATGGCCTGGTGCGAATCCCTGCGTTGATGAAAAATTGTATTGAGTTGGATATGCCTGCGGTAGCGGTGACCGATCTGACCAATTTCTACGGCCTTATTAAGGCTTACAAGGCCGCTTCGAATAATGGTATTAAGCTCATTGTTGGCGCAGATTTTTGGCTAGACGATCCTCAGGATGCGGGTCGCAGTCAGAGTATTTGCTTGTTAGCGCAAGATGAGACGGGCTATCACAACCTTACTTTGTTGATATCACGCGCGTGGCGCGAGGGGCAGCAGTTGGGGCAGGCCCGCATTCAACGTGAATGGATTGTCGAGCATGCGGAGGGTCTGATTGCTTTGTCAGGTGGCCGACTTGGGCCAATCGGACAAACCCTATTACAGGGTCGAATGGACGAGGCCGCCGAACAGTTAAAGGCTTGGATGGCAATTTTCCCCGAGCGTTTCTATCTTGAGTTACAGCGAACCGGGCGCGAGCATGAAGAAGATTATTTGCACGCGGCAGTTGCATTAGCCGCCACCTGCAATTGCCCTGTTGTCGCCACTAACGATGTGCGATTTTTGACGCCAGGTGAATTCGAAGCCCATGAGGCTCGCGTGTGTATTGGTGAAGGCAGAACATTAGATGATCCGCGTCGACCGCGAAAACATTCATCAGAGCAATATTTGCGCAGCCCCGAGGAAATGGCAGAACTGTTTGCCGATATTCCTGAGGCACTCGCCAATACGATAGAAATCGCACGCAGATGTTCGGTGACGATTCCTCTGGGCACCCCACATTTACCGGACTTCCCGGTACCAGAAGGCATGACCATTGAGGATTTCTTAGCCAAAGTCTCCCGCGAAGGTTTGGCAGCACGGCTGGTAGCACTCGGTAATCCCGATTCTAAGCCCTACTTAGAGCGTTTAGATTTTGAGCTGAATGTGATCAATCAAATGGGTTTTCCCGGCTATTTTTTAGTGGTTATGGATTTTATTGGCTGGGCTAAGGCACACGGTATTCCTGTAGGCCCTGGAAGGGGTTCGGGTGCCGGTTCGCTAGTGGCGTATGCATTAGAGATTACCGACCTGGACCCTCTCGAATACGATCTACTATTCGAACGTTTTCTGAATCCTCAGCGGGTCTCAATGCCCGATTTTGACGTCGACTTTTGTATGGAACGACGCGATGAGGTCATTGATTACGTGGCTGACTTATATGGTCGCGAGGCGGTCTCACAGATTATTACCTTCGGTACTATGGCGGCGAAAGCGGTGGTGCGTGATGTTGCGCGGGTTCAGGACAAACCCTATGGTCTGGCGGATAAAATGTCCAAACTCATTCCCTTTGAAGTGGGAATGACGCTAGAAAAAGCGCTCGTTCAAGAGGAGGCGTTGGTTGACCTGTTGCGTGCGGATGGTGCTGCGCAGGAAATTTGGGATATGGCGGTACAGCTGGAGGGCGTAACCCGTAACGTGGGTAAGCATGCAGGTGGTGTCGTGATTGCTCCGTCTAAGCTTACCGATTTCTCGCCATTGTACTGTGACGATGCCGGGGGCGGCTTGGTCACCCAGTACGACAAAAATGACGTCGAAGATGCCGGCTTGGTAAAGTTTGATTTTTTAGGGCTGCGCACCCTAACCATCATCGATTGGGCGGTGGATATGATCGATGTGGCCCGCGCTGGTACTGGCGAGTCGCCTCTCGATATTAGTAAATTGCCTCTCGACGACCACTTGGTATTTAAGCTGCTGCAGGATGCCGAGACCACAGCCGTCTTTCAGTTAGAAAGCCGTGGTATGAAGGAGTTGATTAAGCGTCTACGTCCCGACTGCTTCGAAGACATTATTGCACTGGTTGCACTGTTTCGACCGGGTCCATTGCAATCGGGCATGGTTGATAACTTTATTGATCGCAAGCATGGGCGCGAGCCGGTTTCCTACCCAGATAAAGATTATCAACACGCCACGCTACAACCTATTTTGGAACCAACCTACGGCATTATTCTATATCAAGAACAGGTGATGCAGATTGCACAGGAGCTGGCGGGTTACACCTTAGGCGGTGCCGATCTACTCCGTCGCGCTATGGGTAAGAAAAAACCCGAAGAGATGGCCAAGCAACGTTCGGTCTTCGCCGATGGCGCCAAAGGGAAGAATATTGATCCTGATTTGGCGATGCGAATTTTTGATTTAGTTGAAAAGTTTGCAGGCTACGGTTTTAACAAATCTCACTCGGCGGCTTACGCGCTGGTTTCGTATCAGACTGCATGGCTGAAGCGCCATTACCCTGCACAGTTTATGGCGGCGGTAATGAGTTCAGAAATGGACAATACGGACAAACTCATCACGTTAAGAGATGAGTGCAAACACATGCGGATCACCGTTAGGTCGCCGGATGTCAATGAAGGTGCCTACGCGTTTACTGTTAATGAAGCGGGTGAGATTATTTATGGTTTGGGTGCGATCAAAGGACTGGGTGAAGGACCTATAGGGAATATTCTTGCAGCGCGTGAAATAAATGATTTCAGCGATCTGTTTGATTTTTGTGCGCGCACTGACCCCCGTAAAGTGAATCGACGAGCGGCTGAAGCATTAATTAAAAGTGGCGCTGTGGATAGTTTCGGTGCAGAGCGCTGGATATTAATGGCTGCACTCGATGATGCATTAAAAGCGGCGGAGCAATCTGCTGCGAATGCCGACGCGGGTATGACTGATTTGTTCGGTGAGGTGGTGCCGAGCGCCAGTGCAGGCGACCCATATATGGATCATCGCAAAACACGGCCGTGGACTTTTAAAGAATTACTCAATGGTGAAAAAGAAAGTATCGGAAATTTCTTAAGCGGTCATCCGATGGAGGAGTATGAAGACGAGGTACGAAAGTTTGCGCCTCGACGCATTCGTGATTTACAGGCCGACGCAAGCACAACCGTTGCGGGATTGATTGTGGCGGTGCGCACCATTAAAACCCAGCGTGGAATTATGGCTGTACTCAGCTTAGATGATGGTTCGGGTCAGATTGAGTCGACAGTTTATGCCGAGACTTTTAGTGAAAATCGTGATCTATTAGTGAAAGACAATATTGTCTTAATTGAAGGACGACTTCAGCCGGATGATTTTAGTGGTGGTTTAACACTTCGAGCACGAGAAGTACGCTCCTTAGAGCAGGCACGTGAAGCCAGAGTTAAGGAGATGCTCGTTACGGTTGAGCAAGATCAGCTGGACAATAATTTAAGAAAATTATTGAAACAAGCTATCGAGCGGGCGCGAGGTGGGAGCTGTCCTATAAGTATTGAGTACAGACAGAATTCGGGATGTGCGCGGATTCAGTTAGGTGCGCAGTGGAGTGTGAATCCAACGGATGAATTACTCGATGTGCTGCGCGGCATGGTTGGTAGTAACCAAGTGGAGCTGATTTATGAAAAAAATTAGTGTGGTACTGGTCTGCGTTTTCCTGTGGGGTTGTGGAGAATCGACACCCCCCTGTCACTTTAATGGTGTTGCGCGGCAAGCAGTAAGTGCCGGATGCATCGTCTTAAATGAATCAAAAGTGTTGCTCGTACAGATCCCTGGCGGCAGATTTGAAATGCCCAATGGGTTGGCCGATTCGGACGAGTCGGCACAATGTGTTGCTGAAAGGCAGGCATTTGAAACAGCGGGTATCGAAGTTATTGCGGAGGAATTGGCGATAGCTTTTGAGGATGGATCCGAATTGTTTTGGTGTAAACCGTTGGCTGGCACTGAAATAAAAATTAGTCGCCCCTTAGAAATAATGCATGCAGATTGGTACGCCCGTGAACAGTTTGACGATTTACGATGGCGCTATCCGTCAGAGCCGCTGTATTTGGAGGCGTTATTAAAAAAACGATGGGGGAGATAAGTTTATGAGCCAAGATGCAATTGAAGCGGCGGTATTTAGACGTTTATTGGCGCATCTAGATAGCCGTAAAGATGTGCAAAATATTGACCTGATGAATCTTGCTGGGTTTTGCCGTAATTGCTTGTCTAAATGGTATGTCTCTGCGGCTGAGGCAGAGGGTGTCGCGGTTGACCAAAGCGAGGCGCGCGAAATAGTCTACGGTATGCCCTACGCCGAGTGGAAACGCGACTATCAGGCCGAGGCGACCCCCGAGCAGCTGGCCGCTTTGGCGGCACAGGCGTCATCGGCGTAATAAGGCGAGCGTCTCCGCGAGACTGAGTACGTCGACATACTTGGCGTTGAGGTCATAGAGATTTGCTTTGTGTGCGTCGGAGTCACGATCACCCGCGGCCTCGATCGGTACCACGACGGGGAAGTTGTTTTGTAAACCGTCGACTGCGGTGGCGCGCACGCAACCACTGGTGGTGAGTCCAGTGACGACGAGTGAGTCGACGCCTAGCTCGCGTAAGCGAGCGTCCAAATCTGTACCGTGGAAAGCACTTGCATGGCGTTTCTCCAACACGACATCACTGGCAATCTGGGGGAGGCGCTCATCAAACCGAACCCAATCCGACTCTGGCGTTAGTAAATTGAGCGCAGGCATTCGCGCTCTAAAGACACTCGCTTGGCTGGCGTCACGATAGATAACCGTTGTCAAAATCACAGGCAGTTGCTGTTGGTGAAAAAAATCCATCAAAACACAGTTTGCAGTGACTACGTCATCTGCTTCGGAGCCCAGCGGGCAAGCCGGATCAGTAAAGCCTTTAACAACATCAACGACAATCAGCGCCGGTTTTTGTCCGAGGCCGATGCTCTGGCGCTGCAATACTCTCTTTTCAGTCATATCTAGTTCCTCCATCGAGCCATATATCGTCATGATAGCGTCTTATCGCCCTTAGTCGTATGCTTTCATTTGGACACTTTAGATTAAGCTATGATCGTGGTATTCGGTAGGCAGTCTTTGCTGTGATTCCCCAGAGGATGCAGTGGTACACCTGGTTTGCTCATTAGCGGCGATAGAATAGGGCTAGTAACTATGCGTTTAAATAAGATTTATCGGCGGATGACATCATGCCTACTAGGTGGTTGTGTTGTCTTGTTTTGCCAGGGCACCGTTGCCGCTGCAGATTTGGTGCTGCGCAATGGGACAATCTATAGCATGGATACCGCAGGGAGACGTTTCACCAGTATCGCTATAGTCGGCGATACCTTGGCGTGGGTAGGTGATGAGGCGAATGTTGAAAAGTGGATCGATACCAATACTCGTGTGATCAACTTGGCCGGTCGCTCAGTTTTTCCGGGTTTTATTGATACTCATATTCATACTATGGACACACTGCCATTGATCAATGGTGTGATGCTGTCACCTAGCCAATCTGCAGACGAGGTATTGGCGACGATCGCAGCGCATGCAGCGGCGCATCCTGAGCAAAATCCTATTTTAGGTGCCGGCTTTCTCGCACGTGCATTTGGTATTGACGGCCCGACGGCCGATGACTTAGACCGCGTTGTGCCCGATCGACCTGCACTGATTATTGATGAAGGTGGCCATACGGCCTGGGCTAATTCTCTGGCGTTAACCGCAGCGGGGATTTCTGCGGACACCCCCGACCCGGTGCCTGGCGCGCATTTTTATCAGCGCGATGCAGACGGCAATCCAACGGGTTGGCTGGTTGAGGGCGCAGCGATCGAGCCAGTGATGAATACCTTGTCGATTGTTTCATTACCGGCCTTGCGTCAGGCCGCGCCTGACTTCTTCAAGTTGATGTCATCAGTGGGTCTCACTGCGGCCTTTGATGCCGGCATGATCGATACCGGCGAGCTGGGTATGGCCCTTGCGGCGGAGATGGCGGCTGAAGGGACTTTGCCGGTACGTTTGGTGGCTTCGCTTTATGTCAATCGCCCCGACGATTTGGCCGTTGCGCGTAAAAAGCTGGCCGATTTAAGTGCCCAGTACAGCAGCGAGTTTTTTAACGTGACAACGCTTAAGCTATCGCTTGATGGCACCGTGGAGGCTAAGACTGCGGTGACGATAGAGCCTTACGTTTTACCCGAGGGACATCGCGCACAACCGCTGTTGCCAAGACCTGAAGTGATGGCTGCAGTGAGCCAAGCATTGGCTGACAATATTGATTTACACTTGCATGCCATTGGCGATGGCTCGGTGCGCAATGCTCTGGACGCTATTGAGCAAGCACAAAAAGAAAACCCGCAGTCGCTCAGTCGTTATGCGATTTGCCACATAGAGGTCGTTAATCCTGCAGATGCGCCGCGATTTGGCGAGCTGGGAGTGATTGGTCAAACAACGCCCACGTGGTTTGAGTACGATAATGTCGCGCTTGAATATTTAGGCCCGGAACGGTTTGAGCATTTGTATCCTTTGGCGTCGATTTTGCGCCACGGGGGCCGCGTAACCCTTGGAAGTGACTACCCCGTTACATGGATTGGCGAAGATGCCTTGAATCCACTTTTTAATATTGAGATGGCGGTGACGCGACAGAGGGCGGGTCAGTCCGATTATCCGATTCAGTCATTGGTCAGTGAACGACTGAGTGTGGATCAGGCGATTCGAGCGCATACTAGTGATGCTGCCTGGCAGCTACGGCTTGAAGATCAGATCGGCACCCTCGAAGTTGGGAAGCAGGCGGACTTAGTGATTCTGGCAGAGGACCCTTACCTGACGCCAGTTCATGAAATTCATGCGATTCCCATTGATTTGACAGTCTCTGATGGACGGGTAGTTTTTGAACGGTCGCAATGACTCGATTCTTGTGTTCCTAGGGGGCTTAATGATAACTCTGGGTGCTATAGTATTGCGAATAGTTTGCTGGGTTATCGGCGTCTTGCCGACGGCAATGTTGCGCATCATTTCAGCATACGCTAGGGCATTTGCTGCCAAGAGCAGTGCCTTTGTTAGCTTTGGATAGCATATATGGCTTTAACTGACGGACAAACACTGCTGGTTTCAGCGCTTTATGCTGCCGCGTTGGTACCGACGATATTCATCGCACTGAGCTATGTGGTGGGCAAGCTACCCAAATGGATCTTGGGCCTGTTTATTGCAGCTTTTCTAGTGGCTGCACTCGGCTGGGAATTGTGGATTAGCTATGGTTTGGTGGACGGCTTGGATGTCACTGAAAGACGACCGCCCGCCTTGAACAATGCGGTGCCGCTGCATATGAATTGGCTGCTCAATTCATTGGCCGATGCCGGTGTCGTGGGCCTGACCGGGGTGTTATTGGTTTGGCTGGGGTATGGCAGAACTAACCGCGCTTTTGTGTGTTGGCGATGGGGCGCTGTAGCCATACTTTGCGTGTGGTTTGTCGGTCAAAACCTGTTGGTTGAGCTGTATATTTATCAGCAGCAATTAGCGGCGGGGCTACGTCTATCCTGGGCGCCTTTGATGCCAACTGGGCCATGGTACAACCCTCAAATACTGCACATCGACGGCAGAACCGTCCATCTACAGACCCAACTTACCTGGGTGTTGATGACGCCAATATATTACCGATTGCTACTGTGGAGCTTTGCAAAGTGGGGTGCGGACCCAGTGGGCGGTAAGTCTTTGCCGTGACTGCAAGCCCCTATCCGCTAGATAGCATTGGCGACATCATTGGCTCGAATCTCAGTGTTGCGTCGGTGGTCATTGTTGGTCGGCGACTGCAACACTGATTACAAGTCCCGCCGGTTACGGTAATAATCCCTGAAGTACGGCTCGGAACTCCGCTTCCATCGCCTTGTGATCGAGTGTTGCATAACGATTTAGTGACAGCACAAAGGTGTCTAAAAAGATCACCAGTAGGCGGCTGGCAGTTTGCGTATTGTGGTTACTTTGGTCGCCAGCTTCAGTAAAAAATAGTGAGCTGAAGCGGTCAGAGAAGTGCGCGTGCATTTTTTCGTCAAGGTCTTTTAACGCGGGGTCAGAGATCAGCGCAATTTGGCATGGCCTTATCCAATATTCAGTTTCTACAATATGTCGTAGCTTGCTGATGTAGCTCGCAAGCACCTCATTAATGCTAGAGCCCGATTCTCGCATCGCCATACAGGCATCGAGTTCGACATCTTGGCCAGCAATAAAGCGGTCGATAAGATCCGACACTATGGCCTGTTTGTTAGGCCAATACCGGTACATCGATGTTTGCTTTACGTCGGCGCGAGTGGCTATTTCGCGCAGGGTTGCACCGTCGTAGCCACGCTCTACCATGACTTCGGCAGCGGCATCTAAAATTTTGGTGACCCGTTCGCGTGATCGTAACTGACTTGGGCGTGTGCGCGCATTCGCGATCATTGTGCTTTTTACCTTATGGATAACAGAGGTTACTTTGGGCGATAAAAACATATCGCGCAATATTACTTGCATTCATTCGAGTGGAGTGAGATAAATCGTGAAGCTATTTCACGTTCTGGAGGTGTCTGCTGAAAGATAACAATAAAAACCTCGTACAGTTGACACACTCCGCACGCGCGGCGTCGGTGGGCACGACTTGGGCAACGCTTGTGCTGTGTTTGGTGTGCTCGACGTCAATTGTGGGCCTGCTTCTGCTGACCGGTTACGGCATGCTGCCGTTATGGGTGTGCGCGACACTGAACACGATCGCTATCTACGCGAGCTATACCGTGCTGCATGAGGCGGTTCACGGCAATATCTCGGGCAATGCCACTGGGCCGACATTCATCGATGAATTTGCCGGTGGCATTTCGGGCGCATTGATGATGGTGCCTTTCTCTGCCCACAAAACCATCCATCTGACCCATCATCGTTTTACCAATGACCCGCAGCGTGACCCAGATCATTACATCAAAGGTAAAAACGCTGCTGCGACTTTACTGCGCTGTATGACCATTACGGTGAGTTATCTTGTTTACTGCACACGTCATTGGCAGCAGCCAGATATGCGCCGGGCTTTCTGGACATCGCTTTGGGTGTTTGCACAGATGACGATATTACTCAGCTTACTGGGCACTATATTCGGATGGCAGCTGCCGGTCTTTGGTTATCTAGTGCCTGCATTGATCGCCACCCCGACACTGGGGTTTTTGTTTGATTGGATAGTACATACCCCCCATCATGATCGGCGTCGGTTCCACAATACAACCGTTTTTGAAGGTCGTAATAATGCTTTAGATACGGCCTATACGGTTGCGACTTTGCAGCAAAATTATCACGGTGTACATCACGCGTTTCCGCGTCTGCCGTTTACGCAGTATCGGGCTTTCTTTAAACAGAATCGGCGACAACTGATCGACTTAGGGCTGCCCGTAAAGCGCTATTAGCAAAATATTGAGGCGCCATACTAAGAGAATAAAAAGGTGGGAGTGCTGTATGGATAATCTAACCGACGTTAATTCAGGGGAGCGCTTACCTGACCCATGGACGCTGCCGTTGGCGACGCTAGACCCCAGTGATGGACGCCTGTTTCAGACAGGTCAGCATCATGATTACTTCCGACGTCTGCGCCAAGAGGATCCTGTGCATTGGTCGCCTACGGGGCCGACCGGTGGCTATTGGTCGATCACCAAATACCACGACATTATGGCGGTAGACCGGAATCACAAAGTTTTTTCCTCGGATAAGCACATTATTATTGGCGATCAGCCGGTCGATTTTTTGCCGACTAACTTTATTGCAAAGGATCCGCCAGTCCACGACGTACAGCGTAAGGCGGCAAATCCTGCGGTTGCGCCAACGCGCGTGCGCGAGCTGGAAGTCATCATGCGCGGCCGGATTGGTGCGGTGTTAGATAGTCTGCCGGTTGGTGAACCCTTTGACTGGGTCGACAAAGTGTCGATCGAGTTAACGACGCAAATGCTGGCAACTTTGTTTGATTTTCCATGGGAGGATCGACGCTTACTGCCCTATTGGTCTGACGCTGTAACGTCGACGGAGCTTGTCGGTAACAGTAATCTTTCGGAGGAGGCGCGCGAGAAAATTCTGATGGAGTGTTTGGTGTACTTTCAGGAATTATGGGTGCAACGCGCTGCTGAGCCACCCAAATTTGATTTCATTTCGCTGCTTGCACACAACCCAGACACCAAAGACATGATCCAGGATCCGATGGATTTCTTGGGTAATTTGATTTTGCTAATTGTGGGCGGCAACGATACATCACGTAATTCAATGAGTGGTGGTGTCTACTTTCTCAACCGAAATCCTGGGGAGTTTGCCAAGCTCAAACAAGATCCAAGTTTGGTGCCAAATATGGTGTCAGAAATTATTCGCTATCAAACACCGCTCGCCCACATGCGTCGCACGGCCCTTGAGGATATCGAATTTGGCGGCAAGCTGATTAAACGTGGCGATCGCGTGGTCATGTGGTACACCTCAGGTAATCGTGACGAAGAGGTGATCGTTGATCCAGACCGTTTTTGGATAGACCGTCCAAATGCCCGACAGCACTTGTCTTTCGGTTTTGGGATCCACCGTTGTATGGGTAATCGGGTAGCGGAGATGCAGATTCGGGTGCTATGGGAAGAGTTCTTAAAGCGCTTTTCCGATGTGACATTGGTGAGTGAGCCACGTCGTGTTCAGTCAAATTTTGTGCTCGGTTACGAAACTATGCCCGTTGTACTCACTAAGTTAGAGGCCTAATTCATGCCAAAAGTGAACTTCATCGAGCCCGATGGCACCGAACATTGTTTTGATGCCGTGCCGGGGACCTCGGTCATGAGTGTGGCCTTTGATAATGGATTGCCGGGTATCGATGCTGATTGTGGTGGGATGTGTGCCTGCGGCACTTGTCATGTCTATGTGGATAAAGACTGGATGGGATGGATTGCTGCGAGCACAGAGGAAGAGCAGCAAATGCTGGCCTTCGCGGAAGGTGTCGAAGAACGATCGCGGCTTAGCTGCCAGATCACCCTAACAGATCAGTTAGATGGCCTGAGAGTCTACATACCTGAGTCTCAGCACTGAGGCAATTATCAGAATAAAAGGTAAATAGTATGAGAGTGTTTATTTGTTTGGCGATTGCGACATTCAGTTTTTGCGCCATGATTGTAACTTCGGCGGTCGCGCAGGAGCCTGTTGTCAGTGAAAATCAGGTATCTCGCGTAGGTAAACTTGGATTGACCGAGGACGAACTATTTGGTGTGGCGAGTCAGGCCTATATGTTCGGTTTACCTCCAACTGAAATTGCGCGGTTGCGTTCCGTACCTATGTTTAGTGGAAACGCTACGCGTGAGGCAAATCGCAATAGCTTTGCTCATCTGCGCGCCATCATGCCCGCAGGTACTGGCATTTGCTGCCCCAATCAGGACACACTTTATTCGCTGGCATGGATCGATGTAAGCGAGGCGCCCGTCATTTTGTCTATTCCACCCATGGGTGAGCGTTATTTTGTTGCTCATGTGACCGATATCTACACGCGCAACCGTCCTGCACTCAGCCGCCGTACAGTGGGTGTCGAGGGTGGCAAGTATCTGATCACCGGACCGACGTGGCAGGGCGAAGTGCCCGAGGGTATCCAGCATTACCCGTTAGTGACCAATGAAGGTTTAGTCTTGTTGAGAATTGCGCCGCTCGGCGACGACGATATACCCGCCGTTAATGCACTGCAGGATCAGGTTACTTTGTCCCATCCTGATGGCATTGCAATTTCAGATGCACGCTATCGTGCCCATAATCCCGACGATCCTTTTGAGGTATTTAAACAGCTTGATGAGGTGATACGTAATAACCCGGCCACGGGCCGAGATTCGGGCCTAGTGAAAACGTTATCGTCTATGGGATTAGGCGGGGTGGAGGCGTTTAATCCCAATAATTTAGCACCCTGGGAACGGGAAATCATACTCAAGTCCAAAGCGACTACCCATGCAATGCTGACGCGACATCTGCCTAATGTTGGTGAATTACGCAACGGCTGGTTCTTTTTAGTGCCCGGTGACCAGTTTCAAAACGATCACCTAGCGCGTGCGACGATTGCGTTATCTTATATTCTGCCCAACGATGCGCTGGAGGCACTTTACCCCATTGGTACTGTCGATTCAGAAGAGCAGCAGCTCAACAGTGCATTTAGCTATCGCATACATTTTTCAGGCAAGGTCCCTGCCGGTGCGTTTTGGTCACTTATTGCCTATGACTTTCCCGCGGTACGCCTAATTGAAAACGGATATGGTAAGTATGCGGTGAGTGATCGAACGGCAGAGTTGGCGCTAAATGAAGACGGCAGTCTTGATCTATATTTGGCTAGCCAACCGGTGCCAGGCACGCCTGAAAGTAATTGGCTGCCTGTCCCTGAGGGTGATTTCTCTGTGGTGTTACGCCTGTATGAGCCTGCGCCTGAAGTAGCCGACGGACGGTGGTCACCGCCGGCGATTGAGCGATTGGAAAACTAGTCGTTAGTACCGTTGCGTGAGTTGGACTATTTAGGCATTTCCAATGTCATTTTGCAGTGCACCGATATTATCGCCGCTGAGCCCAAGTAGATCTCCGAGAATTGCTTGGTTGTGAACACAAGGCTCAGCGCCGAACAGGTACTCGCTGCCAGAGTGAGGCGCGGTGCTTGATCCTCCATCCTCCGTCACGGATAGCTCGCCCACGGGTTGCGTTCAGTCTTAGCCCTGTCAGCAGTGCCGCGAGATTTTTTAGACCAGCTCTTCTTCCATGTAGCTGTCAATGCCCGGGCAAGCGCAGAATAGGTTTCTATCACCGTAGACGTTATCGACGCGGGCAACGGGTGCCCAGTATTTATCTGTACGCAAAGAACTGACGGGGTACGCCGCCTGTTCGCGAGTATAGGGATGCGTCCATACATCGGCAGTGAGATCATCCAGTGTATGCGGTGAGTTCTTTAGGGGGTTGTCGATGGCGTCTAGCTCGCCACGCTCTACGGCGCGAATTTCTTCGCGGATCGAAATCATGGCATCGCAAAAACGATCCAGTTCGGTCAGTGCCTCAGACTCGGTGGGCTCGATCATTAAAGTGCCCGCCACGGGGAACGACATGGTAGGTGCGTGGAAACCGTAGTCAACCAAGCGCTTGGCGACATCTTCCTCGCTGATACCACTGGCGGCTTTGATAGGGCGGATATCAACAATACATTCGTGCGCCACGGTGCCGCTGCTGCCGGTATAGAGAATGTCGTAGTGATTCTTGAGACGCTTGGCAATGTAATTGGCACCAAGAATCGCGATCTCACTGGCTTGGGTGAGGCCATCGCCGCCCATCAGTGCGATGTAGACCCATGAGATCGGCAAAATAGAAGCGCTGCCGTAGGGCGCCGATGACACCACATCATTACTGGCGCTAAGCCCCGTCACGGGCGAAACCGGCGAGCTCGGTAGATAAGGTGCTAAATGGGCACCCACGCCGATAGGGCCCATACCTGGGCCGCCGCCACCGTGTGGAATACAAAAAGTTTTGTGCAAGTTAAGGTGAGAGACATCTGCACCGAATTTGCCTGGTGCAGCGAGCCCGATCAAGGCGTTAAGGTTTGCGCCGTCGACATAAACTTGGCCGCCGTGCTCATGAATCAGCGCGCACAGGTCGACAATCGACTCTTCAAACACACCGTGAGTGGACGGATAGGTGACCATGATCGCTGCCAAGTTCGCACTGTGTTTGTCGACCTTGGTCTGTAAGTCAGCCATGTCGACGTTGCCTTGTTCATCGCAGGCAACAATCACCACTTTCATGCCCGCCATGACTGCGCTTGCGGGATTGGTACCGTGTGCCGATGAGGGAATTAAGCAGATATCACGATGTTCATCACCACGAGCACGATGATAGCGACGGATCGCCAATAAACCTGCGTATTCGCCCTGCGAGCCTGCGTTAGGCTGTAGCGACATCGCATCGTAGCCGGTGCATTCAACCAACCATGCTGAAAGCTCATCTAGCATCAATTGGTAGCCACGGGTCTGCGTGCTGGGTGCGAATGGGTGCATACGACCAAACTCAGGCCAGGTGACCGGAATCATTTCGGCGGTTGCGTTGAGCTTCATGGTGCAGCTGCCGAGTGGGATCATGGCCCGTGTCAGCGCAATATCTTTGTTTTCGAGGCGCTTTAGATACCGGAGCATCTCGGTCTCTGCGTGATAGTCGTTAAACAATGGGTGCTGTAAGTAATCAACATCGCGCTGCAGTTCGCTGGGGATTGCAGCGAGGTCAGCGAAGACTGTTGCGCGATTTATGCTCAGCGACACGCCAAATAATTGTGCGATTTGCTCGACTTCAGCAGCGCTGGTGGTTTCGTCAAAGGCGATTGCGACTGCATCGTCGTCAACCGCACGCATATTGAAGCCCGCCGCTTCTGCGGCGCTTAATAACGCCGCTTGCCGGTCACCTACAGCGATAGTGAGTGTGTCGAAGAAATGGCTGTTGTGAATGTCATAATCTGCGGCGCGCAAGGCTTGGTTGAGCTGGTCTGTTAGCGTGTGTACACGCTCGCCAATGCGGCGCAACCCCTGGGGGCCGTGGTACATCGCATACAATGCGGCCATGATCGCGAGCAGTGCCTGGGCAGTACAGATATTGCTCGTCGCTTTCTCGCGGCGGATATGCTGTTCACGGGTCTGCATGGCCATGCGGAGGGCTTGCTTGCCTTGGCGGTCAATGCTGACACCAATAATGCGGCCGGGGGTGGAGCGCTTGTATTCATCTCGAACCGCGAAGAATGCGGCGTGCGGGCCACCAAAGCCCATTGGCACGCCAAACCGCTGACTATTCCCGAGCACGATATCGGCGCCTTGACTGCCGGGGGAGGCGAGCAGTGTCAGTGCGAGTAGGTCAGAGGCGACAGCAACCAAGGTATTGTTATTGTGCGCTTTCTCAATAAGGCCGTTTAGCGGGCGAACATGGCCGTAAGTGCCGGGATACTGCACCAACATACCAAAGGCGTCACCAGCGTCTTCGAGCTGACTGGGTTCGACTATCACAATGTCGATGTTCAGTGGTTCCGCACGGGTTTGAACGAGTGCAATGGTCTGTGGATGACAGTCGGCAGCGATGATAAAACGGTTTGATTTACTGCGCTTGTTAACCCGGTGCAGCAGCGTCATTGCTTCGGCGGCGGCAGTACCCTCGTCAAGCAGTGATGCATTAGCAAGGTCCATACCGGTCAGATCCATAATCATCTGCTGGTAGGTGAGCAGTACCTCTAAACGGCCCTGTGAAATTTCGGGTTGGTAGGGGGTGTACGCCGTATACCAACCCGGGTTTTCGAGAACATTGCGTTGAATGACGGCGGGGGTAAATGTGTCGGAATAACCCATGCCAATCAAAGAGCGTTTGACCACGTTTTGTTCTGCATAACCGCGCAACCGATCAAGCACGGCCTGCTCTGTAGCAGCAGTTGGCAGCGCCATAGGTGCTCGGCGTCGAATTTTTTCTGGCACGGTTGCGTCGATTAAGGCTGCGACCGAGTCATATCCCACCGCTTGCGCCATCTCCTGTTGCTGCTGCTGAGTTGGGCCAATGTGACGCTGAATGAATTGATCGTTTGACTCGAGCTGCTGCAAGCTGTTTGCGCGCTCGTGATTGGTCGTCGCGGTCATGAATGCTCCGGTGGCGTGAGGCGCGAGAATTCGCACCGTCGTAAAGCGGGACATTTTAGCAGGCGACGAGCACCGCAACAATTTATGCGTATCACCCAAAAGGTGTAAAACCTGCGTTTTATTACCATTATTACTACGCGTGAATAAGAATTATTCGCATTCTTGTTGCAAATGAAAATGATTCCCATTAATGTGGGTTTCTGCTTCTATTTTTCGGATTCTTTTCATGGCACCTCATAGGGCGCATTTGACGCCAGCACCCATGCTGCTTCGTTTTTTATCAGCTTGCTTTAGCGCTGTATGCCTTGTTGTGAGTGTGTCTAATCCTGTTTATGGGCAGTTGGTTGCACCTACGATCGACTACGCGCTTCTGGAAGAGGTGACCATTATTGGTTCCGCGGCCGATGTCCGGCTTTTGACCGGCACTGGCGGTGTGATCGATGCCGAGCAGATTCGCATTGAGGCGGCTACCGATATCAATCAGCTATTAAAAACACTGCCGGGTCTGTATATCCGTGAAGAAGATGGTTTTGGTCTTCGTCCCAATATTGGTATCCGCGGTGCGACCGCTGAGCGCTCTGCCAACATTACCTTAATGGAAGATGGTGTACTGACCGCACCTGCGCCTTACGCTGCACCTGCGGCCTATTATTTTCCCACCGCCATGCGGATGCAGGGTATTGAGGTGCTAAAGGGCGCGAGCCTATTGCGTTATGGCCCGCAAACCACCGGTGGTGTTATTAATCTGTTATCTACGTCGCTACCCGAGGTGTCCACTGGCCAGCTGAGGCTGGCTCACGGTAACTACGGGCAAACCGATCTATTGGCCAGCTATGGTGTCCGCAACGGTGATTTTTTGGCCTTAGTAGAGACGGCACAGCGACGTGCTGACGGCTTTAAAACCATAGACCGCTCCAATGCCGATACCGGTTATGACATTCAAGACTACCTCGTCAAACTCGGGTGGGAGCGTGAGGCACAAAGTCTAGTTTTCAAAGCCCAGTATTCAGAGGAGTTATCCAACGAGACCTATTTAGGACTGACTGATAGCGATTTCTCAAATGATGCTAATCGCCGATATGGCTTGTCTTTACTCGACCAAATGGACAATCGACACACGAGTTTGAGTGTGTCATATCAGCGTAATATCAACGAAGCACTGCAGTTATCACTGACCGCCTACCGCAATGATTTTGCCCGTGATTGGTTTAAATTGTCAGGTGGTAATGATTTAGTAGATGCTGCCAATAAGGGGGATTTACAAGCTCAAGCTGTGCTTAATGGCAGCGCTGATTTTGCTGGTCTTAAAATGAAACACAACAATCGCAGTTATCTTTCTCAGGGCTTGCAGGCAAATCTCGACTGGGCCTTTGACAGTCATCAAGTGGCATTTGGCGCGAGAGTTCATCAAGATACCGTGGATTTTGATCAGCCAGTAGAGGTCTATGACCAGACTGGGGGGCAGTTGGTTTATCAGCGCACCATTGCGCCTATTAATGGCAATTTAAGGCACGATGAGGCTGACGCATTATCATTGTGGCTTGTCGATAGCTGGGACGCTAGCGACCGCTTAAAGGTCGATATGGCGTTGCGCTACGAGACTGTAGATACAATGAGTTTGCGTTACGGCGATGCAGAACGCAGCACGATTAGCGGCCGACGCAGCAACATGACCAGTGAGTGGTTGCCGGGTATAGCCCTGCGCTATGAATTGAGTGCGCCATGGCAATTAATTGCGGGCGTGCACCGTGGATTTTCACCCTTAGGTGCCGGTGCGCAGCGCTACGAAACTCCAGAGACGAGTATTAATTGGGAGGCCGGCCTGCGCTATGACGATGGCCTGTTTGTGGAGTTGGTGGGCTTTTACTCGGATTTTAGTAACAAGGCTGAAAACTGCTCTAACGCTAATCCGTGTTCGAACGGGGCGACGGTGGGCAACTTCAGTACGGGCGAGGCGGTTATTGCTGGCTTTGAATTGCAGATGAGCTACGCTTTTGAAATGGCCAGCGTTCAAATTCCCACGACGTTGATGTATACCTATACCCGCGCAGAGGCCAGTGCCGACGACGTTGTCAGCGGGGTAGAGTCGGGAGACCTGCTCGCTACAGTGCCGCGCAACACGCTCAGCCTGCGCACCGGCGTAGAAACCGCGATGGGTTGGGATAATTACGCAGTCGTGAAGTTCACCGACGCCATGTGTAGCACTATCGGTTGTAACCGTGCCGGCCTAGACTTTGATGAAACCGATTCACTTTGGATGGTCGACTTGATCAGTCATTATGCGCTGAGTAATAACGTTGATGTATTCTTGAAACTTGAAAACGCCACGGACACAAGACGTATTGTCTCTCGTCAACCTGACGGCGCACGACCGAATCGTCCACGTACTGCAAGCTTGGGTATTGAGTGGGTCTTCTGAGAATCTCCTCGATTTTCTTTTACCATTTAAAGAGGTAGGCATTGTCGACGTGCGTGGGCTAACAAGAACGCGATGAACGTGAAATGACTGGGTGATGGCCGGGCGATAGCCGGCCGATAGCCGGGCGATAAATACGTGATGTGTGTGCCACCTGCAGGTGCTGTGTGAAACCAATTATTGTTCGTAGCGTACGTCAACGAGATGCCAAACTTTAAGTCCGCCGGGGCTTTCTAGCTGAATTTCAGCGTCCAGCGGCTTCCCTAATAAAGCGCGCCCTAAAGGTGAGTCACAGCTTAGTTTTCCAGCGCTCACATCGAACTCATCCGGGCCGACCAGACGCAATATGTAGCGCTTGCCGCCATCATCTTCAAGGGTGACGTAGGCGCCAAAATAGACCTTGCTGGTGTCGGTGGGTAGCGTATCAACCACTTTTAATACTTCAAGACGTTTGCGTAAAAAACGCACGCGGCTATCGATTTCTCGCAGTCGTTTTTTCCCGTAGATGTAGTCACCATTCTCTGAACGATCGCCATTGCCTGCTGCGGCTTGCACAGTGGCGGTCACCACGGGGCGTTCGATCTTCCAAAGTTGTTGTAACTCAGCACGCAACACCGCCTCACCTTCAGGGGTGATATAGGGGGACCCTTTTTCTCGCGGAGGTCTATAACGTGACATCAGGGCAGTGTAGTTAACCGCGCCGATACTTGTCACGCACGCTTTGTGGAATGTACTGACCTTTATCATTCGGTATAAGCGTTGTTAAATGCCAGCCATCAGCGCCAATGGCCGGCTTACAGGGTCTGGGGGCGTCTGGCAGCGTGCTCTACTACGCTTAGTGGGATGGACTTGGCAGGGCTTGGCGGGGTTAAATTAGAACCATGAAAACACCCACACTATTAAAGTGGTTCTGCGTATCGATGTTGTGTCCAGTTACGGTACAAGCGGCTGACTGCGTTTCACTACTAGGTAATCCCACTCCAGGGGCGTTGCTTTGGGGCCAAGCGACGCCGACAAGCGTCGTACTGATTGAACAGATTGAGGTGCCCGTACTGCCCGACGGTAGCTTTGTTATCGGCTTGGGACGAAATACGCCGGAATTGCTCAAGCTCGTCGTATCTGATGGACCTCAGCAGCCCTGTAAGCAATCGATTGTGGTGGCATCTCGTGATTATAAGATTGACCGCGTCAACGGCGTACCGCAAAGAACGGTGACGCCACCGGAGCAAGATTTAGCCCGCATTGCCCGTGAACGCGAGTTGACACGTGCAGCCAAAGCGCAGCGGATTTTAAGGCCAGATTTGTTTTTCGCGGCTAAGGCTGGGTTTAGCTGGCCCGCGGTGGGTCGAATTTCAGGCGTTTATGGCAGTCAGCGAGTTTATAATGGCAAGCCAAGTAACCCGCACTACGGCGTTGATGTAGCGGTGCCGACGGGGACGCCTGTCTTGGCACCGGCGCCGGGTGTGGTGACTTTGGCACAGGCAGATCTCTATTATTCGGGCGGTACCGTTATTTTGGATCATGGTTATGGGCTGTCATCTTCCTTTTTGCATATGAGCCGCCTCGATGTGCGGGTTGGTGATGAGCTCAGTACGGGCGACTTGATCGGCGCTGTCGGCGCCACCGGACGTGCTACCGGCCCACATCTTGACTGGCGCATGAGTTGGCTGAATCAGCGAGTAGATCCACAGTTACTTGTGCCGGCGATGCCCAAAGCGCCTTAAGGCCGTATACTCTCGCTTTATCAACTTGACTGGAGTTCATTGTGCTCGATCGAAAATTGCTGGAAATCTTAGTGTGTCCTGTGAGTAAGGCGCCGCTCGAGTATGATGCAGACAAAGGCGAATTGGTTTGTCGCGCCAGTGGTTTGGCGTACCCAGTGCGGGATGACATTCCGGTGATGCTAGAAAGTGAAGCGCGAGTCCTGACTGCGGATGAAAAACTGCGTTAGTTCACTGAATTACGCGTATCACCTGTCAATGAGAGTCCAGCTGTTTTTACCCTGTACTTTTGATTAGGTGGCGCAATTATGTGCCATACCTGAGTTGGCGGGGCGAACATAACAACACCTTATTAGGATAGTAATAATGGGCAACACGATTTTTGGCAAGATTGTTAGCGGCGAAATTCCCAGTGACTTTCTCTATGAAGATGAGCACTGCATCGCCATTAACGACATACAGCCACAAGCGCCCGTGCATGTACTCGTGATCCCTAAACGGGAAATACCGCGTTTGATCGACGCGACATCTGACGACCAAGCGCTGCTCGGTCATTTGATGCTGGCTGCGGGTAAAGTGGCGCATCAGTTAGGTGTTGCAGAGGGATTTCGTTTGATTATTAATAATGGTGAGGGCGGTGGCCAAACGGTATTTCATTTACACCTGCATATTTTGGCAGGTCGACCGATGGAAGAAGGCGAGTTGAGCCAGCAGATTAATTAAGCCACCTAGACAAACTTTTAGAGAACTGAACATGAAAACCGCTGATATTCGAGAAGCCTTTCTCACGTTTTTTGAACAAAATGAACATAGCCGCGTGCCTTCGAGTTCACTCGTGCCTCACGATGATCCCACTTTGTTGTTTACCAATGCTGGGATGAATCAGTTCAAAGAAACTTTCTTGGGTCTTGAGGCGCGTCCATACGTGCGTGCAACGAGTAGCCAGCGCTGTGTCCGTGCCGGTGGTAAGCATAACGATCTTGAAAATGTGGGTTATACCGCACGTCATCACACCTTCTTTGAAATGCTTGGCAATTTCAGCTTTGGTGACTACTTCAAACGTGAGGCGATCCAGTTTGGCTGGTCATTCCTCACCGATACTTTAGGTATACCAAAAGAAAAGCTCTGGGTCACCGTGCACATTAGCGATGATGAAGCTGCTGATATTTGGATCAATGAAATGGGAATTGATCCGAATCGTTTGTCCCGTCTGGATGAAGATAACTTCTGGCAGATGGGCGATACGGGACCCTGCGGCCCTTCCTCTGAGATTTTTTACGATCATGGAGAAGGTGTACCAGGCGGCCCGCCGGGCTCTGCTGATGACGACTTGGATCGTTATATTGAAATTTGGAACCTGGTATTCATGCAGTACAACCGCGACGCCTCGGGTGGCATGCACCCGTTGCCAGCGCCGTCAGTTGACACCGGCATGGGGCTCGAGCGGATTGCGGCGGTGCTGCAAGGCGTGCATTCCAACTACGAGATCGATTTATTTCAAGCGTTGATTAAGGCGACGGCAGCGCGGCTCTCTGTTAGCGATTTGGAAGAGAAGTCGCTGCGGGTAATTGCAGACCACGTACGTTCCTGCGCATTTTTAATCAGCGATGGTGTACTGCCAGGCAACGAAGGGCGTGGTTACGTGCTGCGCCGCATCATTCGACGCGCTATCCGTCACGGTAATAGCTTGGGTGCTGCCGACGCTTTTTTTGCTGATTTAGTGCCTGAGCTGGTCAATCAGATGGGCGGTGCGTATCCCGACTTAGTGGCTGACCAAGCTAAGATCATGCAGGCGCTGGCAACCGAAGAGGCACAGTTTGCGCGCACCCTAGATAAAGGCATGATCATTCTCGATGAGGCCTTGTCGGACCTCACAGGTTCGATTATTCCTGGTGAAATCATCTTCCGGCTATACGATACCTACGGTTTCCCTGTCGATTTAACCAACGATATAGCTCGTGAACGAGAGCTGACGCTTGACATTGAAGGCTATGAGTCGGCGATGGCGGCGCAGCGTAAACGCTCACAGGAAGGCGGTGCGTTTAAGGTTGACTATAACGACGCAGTCGCCCTTGACGGTGAAACCGTATTTGTCGGTTATGACTGCACCACAGCTGAGACGTCGGTCGTTGCACTCATCAAAGACGGCGAGCGAGTGGACGTCCTTTCAGAGGGTGAGCGCGGTATTGTTGTATTAAATATGACGCCCTTCTATGGCGAAAGCGGTGGCCAGGTGGGTGACTGTGGTTATCTGCGCGGTGCGTCATGTTCAGCTGAAGTGCGCGATACCACCAAAACTCGGGGGCATCACCTTCATCAAGTCATCGTGAGTAACGGGGAAATTAAAGCGGCTGATGCACTGACGGCGACGGTCGATGATTCGGTGCGCCAGCGTATCCGATTAAATCACTCGGCAACGCATTTGTTACACGCAGCGCTGCGCCGTGTCCTCGGTGATCACGTGGCACAAAAGGGTTCTTTGGTCGACTCCCAGCGATTGCGTTTTGACTTCTCAAACAACGAAGCGGTAAGTCCTGCGCAGTTGGTCGAAATAAGTGCACTGGTTAATGCGCAAATTCGCGCAAACACCGCGGTGACCACCAAAATTATGTCAATGGACGAGGCGGTAACGGCGGGTGCGATGGCGTTGTTTGGCGAGAAGTATGGCGATGAAGTCCGTGTGCTCAGTATGGGTAGCGAGCACTTCTCGGTCGAATTGTGTGGGGGCACCCATGCCGAGCGCACTGGTGATATAGGCTTGCTGCGTATTACCGCAGAGGCTGGCATTGCCGCGGGTGTCCGTAGAATTGAAGCGGTGACTGGCGAGATGGCCTTAGCGGATATCGCTTCGGTTGATCAGCAACTAGATGCTGTCTGTGACGTGCTCAAAGCGAAGTCTGATTCGGTAGCCGACAAAGCAGCAACCCTGCGCGGTGAAGTACGTGACCTTGAAAAAGAGCTGGCGCGCTTGAAGCAAAAACTGGCGACCTCATCGGGTGGTGATCTCACGGCGAGTGCGGTGGTAGTAGCCGACTTCAAAGTGCTAGCTGCTAATCTTGAAGGCGCCGATGCCGCGACACTACGCGATACCTTGGACCAGGTGAAAAACAAACTCGGCACTGCGGTAGTTATGTTGGCTGCTGTTGAAGGCGACAAGATTTCGCTAGTTGCGGGGGTGAGTAAAGATCTCACCAGCCGAATTAAAGCCGGTGATGTCATTCGAGAATTTGCTGGGCGATTAGGCGGTAAAGGCGGCGGCCGACCCGATATGGCACAAGGTGGTGGCTCGGATGTGGCGGGTTTGGCGGCGGCGCTAGATGATTTACCTCGCTGGGTAGCAGCGCAGCTCGACTGAATGCCGACGCTGCTATAGGACATAGTTGGCGTTCAAAGGCCGCGCGATATTAACGCTGCGGCTTTTTTATGTCTTAAAAAATGAACCTGCAATCACTTTTCTGGCGTTTCAGTGAACATTGTAGTGTGTGCCTAGTCGATAAGAAATGCGCACTGTGCGGTATTTCGAGTTCACCACGATTTTGCTGGCCGCCAAAGCCGGCGTATAAATTAGCTGCTTATTTCGAGACCTTGGCAAACTGCTGCCGCAATAAAAACTTCTGGACCTTACCCGTGCTATTGCGCGGCAGTGCGTCAATGATTTGCAGTGTTGTCGGCCACTTGTACTTGGCTAAGGTGTCTTCACATAGGGCGATTAGCTCATGATGACTGACAGTTTGCTCAGGGTGCGTCGCGGCAATCGCACAGCCAACTTCACCCCATCGTTCATGGGCGACACCAATGACTGCGACCTCGGCAATTGCCGGATGGCGCATCAATACTGATTCTACTTCTGCAGGATAGACGTTCTCACCACCAGAAATGTACATATCTTTTGAGCGATCTTCGATCGACAAACGCCCATCAACATCCATGCGCCCGATGTCTCCCGATTTAAGCCAGCCGTCACAAATCGCTTCTTTTGTAGCTTCGGGTTGCTGCCAATAACCTGGTGTTACCGTCGCACCATGCATCCAGACTTCACCGACTTCACCTCGGGTTGCTTCTTGGGTATCCGAGGCCATCACTTTAAATTGACAGTAGGGTAATGCTTTACCTGCCCAGCCCAAGTACTGGGGTAAGTCTGATATCTGGGCCATGCAAATAACACCTGCGGTCTCGGTCATGCCATAAACTTCTTGGAGTGTAATGCCGCGGGCCATCCATTCTTCGAGCATTGGTCGGGGTACTGACTCAGCGCCAGTCCCGGCAGTACGTATGCGACTGAAGTCGGTTGTCTCACAAGCCGGGTGCGCCGACATGGCAGCCCACATCGCGGGTACACCGCCGAGATTAGTCACCCCTAAGTTAACGTCGTTTATACAGTCGAGCACGGCACCCGGGTCGAACGCGCGCATCATGATGGTAGTGATCCCCGAGTAGACTGACATCAGGACGAACTGAAGGCCGCCAATGTGAAACATTGGCATGACGTTGAGTAGCGTACTGTCGGTGGTGAGCAAACTGGACTGCTGAATGTTGAGCGCAGAAGCCACTAGCATACGTTGAGTATAGATAACGCCCTTGGGATGACCTGTGGTTCCCGATGAGTACATGATCATTGTTTGGGTGTCGCCGTTAGCTGGCGGTTGTGCGATGGGTGTTTCAGGCGAGTGCTGAATGAGTAATTCATAAGCGCTGTCATGGCCATTGCCCTGCGTGGCAATGACATGAGGAATCGCTACATTTTCAGCGACCACTTCGACGACGGCAGTAAAATCCGTATCAAAAAACAAAACCGTTGGGCTGGCATCGCCAATGATGTAGCTGAGCTCTTGTGCCGTGAGTCGGAAGTTGAGTGGCACATATATCGCCCGAATTCGCATGCAGGCATACAGCATATCGATGATATCGGTGGTGTTAAGGCCCACATAGGCAACTCGGTCACCGAATTTTACGCCGCATTGTGTTAATCCATTAGCTAGGCGTGTGACGCGCGCGTCGAGTTGTTGCCAGCTAAATTCGCGACCACCATAGAGATCAATGAAGGCTATGGCGTCGGGTTGTAGTGACTTTTGCGTATCAATCCAGTCGATGTAGAACGGGTCTGAGGGTGGTGTATTCACGATTGGTAGCCTTGAGCCATAGTGTTAGGTTTTGTCTTGTCTTTATCTTTATCTTTATCTTTATCTTTTTCTTTATATCCACTCAAGACAGTAACCGAGAACGCCAAGGAGGCCAAGGTGTTGGTAAAGATGCGCTTTAACTACCCCGTACTTTGGTGTTTAATACGCGACCTTCATTTTTGATAAGTCTCTGATTCACATGGCTTTGCTCGTACAAAAGTTCGGTGGTACATCCGTCGGCTCAGTAGAACGTATAGAACACGTCGCAGACAAGGTGGCGTCGTTCAGCCGTGCGGGTCACAGCATTGTCGTCGTGGTGTCGGCCATGTCGGGCGAAACTAATCGCCTGATTGGTATGGCGACCGAGATTCAGGCAGAGCCGACGCCGCGCGAACTAGATGTTTTAGTGTCAACGGGCGAGCAAGTGACTACCGCTTTATTAGCTATGGCGCTAAACAAACGGGGTTTAGAAGCTAAGTCTTATAACGGCGGCCAGGTTCGAATACTGACCGACAATGCGCACATGAAAGCGCGTATTCGAGAGATTGACGACGCCCGGATTCACGCAGATTTGCGTGAGGGGCGTATTGTTGTAGTGGCAGGGTTTCAAGGCGTTGATGAGCAGGGCAATATCACGACCTTAGGTCGTGGCGGCTCAGACACCACCGCGGTTGCCTTAGCGGCGGCCCTGAAAGCCGACGAATGCCAAATCTATACCGATGTCGATGGTGTTTATACGACGGATCCGCGTATCGTTGACGGTGCGCGACGTCTAGAGAAAATTACCTTTGAAGAAATGCTGGAAATGGCCAGCATGGGTTCAAAAGTCCTGCAAATTCGCGCGGTTGAATTTGCGGGTAAATATTCGGTGCCTCTGCGGGTGCTGAGCAGTTTTGAGGAGGGTCCTGGGACCTTAATCACCATGGAGGGAGACACACCGATGGAAGCGCCAACCATTGCAGGCATTGCGTTCAATCGCGACGAAGCCAAGCTCACGGTGCTCGGTGTACCCGACACCCCCGGTGTGGCTTACAAAATTCTGGGCCCCGTTGGAGAGTCCAATATTGAAGTCGACGTCATTTTGCAGAATATTGGTGAGCAGGGTAAAACTGACTTCACCTTTACCGTTGCTCGCGGTGATTTAGACCGAGCGCAGGCGATCTTATCGGCAACCGTGACAGAGCTCGGCGCTGATGAGCTGCGGGTTGATGCGAAGATCGCTAAAGTGTCAGTCGTCGGTGTGGGGATGCGCTCGCATGCTGGTGTCGCCGCAAAGATGTTTAAGGCACTGGCTGATGTAGGCGTCAATATTCAGATGATCAGTACCTCTGAAATAAAAATTTCGGTCATTATCGAAGAAAAGTTCCTTGAATTGGCTGTGAGAACGCTGCACTCTGCGTTTGAGCTTGACGTTGAGCCAGAGGATCAAGCGCCGGCAGCTGTTTGAGCATTGAGAGGACCGCAGCAGAACGTGGTCTAAACTGAACATTGGCACAGGGATGTTTGCCATGTTGATACTGACAAGACGAGTGGGGGAGTCGTTGATGATTGGCGACGACGTTACGCTCACTGTTTTAGGGGTTAAAGGTAACCAGGTGCGTATTGGTGTCGATGCCCCGCGTGACGTGGCAGTGCACCGAGAAGAAATTCTCAATCGTATTCAGGAAAGTAGCACCGCCGACCTCGAAGAAGAAAATAAGCCCTAAAACTAGGCTAAATAGTTTGGCGTTGCAGCAGCCTGTGGTAGCATGCTCGCCCTCTGGAGAAGTGGCCGAGTGGCTGAAGGCGCGCCCCTGCTAAGGGTGTATACGTTAATAGCGTATCGAGGGTTCGAATCCCTCCTTCTCCGCCATA
>CAWUXF010000034.1:0-73605 GCA_963926325.1 uncultured Luminiphilus sp.
CCTCTAGATCGCTCACTCGCTGTTGAATCGCGCCCTGCTCTACAAGGCTCAAATCTAACGCCTGCTGCAGCTGCCATGACCAAGCACAAGCCACTGCCGCAACAACCAATGCCAATGTGGCCGTCAAGCGAGTCAACAAGCCAACACCAGACGACCCGCTGTTTCGCGATCCGCTAGAAGGCATTGCACCGCGGGGCGCACTGACAATGGCCTCATCGCGGCTGGCTGCAAAAGCGGGGATATCTGGAATGTCATCACGGGACATAAATGGTCGTCCTCATTGTATAAAGTCGCAGTATATCGTGCCCAGTAGGTTTGCGGGGAATCTCTGCCGATTTCAACCGCGATAATATCGACCCAAAATACCCAATTATTGGCAAAAAATCGACTCACTAATCATCGCTTTTCGCGCCCACAAATATCGATGTCATTATTGCGTATCAGACAGCTATTCACTTGAATAACACAGGACAAAAAAAACCGGCGCCGATGAGGGTGCCGGTTTTTTTGTGCAAGATCGATTTACAAGAAATTCAATACCGCAATCATTACCGCAGTAAGCACGATGCTTGAACCGATAACACCGTTTACAGTGGTCATTGGACCCTGCTTGCCTTTCAGGCCATTGATCTCTAGTGCTAGAACAATCGCCAGGGCAACCATCAAGCCTGTACCACCTACAACTGTGCCGTAACCGTGTCCGCCGTAGTGTGGGCCAGCGAGCATGCCAAACGCCATCGGTGCGGAAAACAGCGTGTTAGTGCGCGAAGCAAGTAGTGCTTTTGCACCCGCTGCCGCCTTATCGCCACCTTCGACAATACCCAGGGCTATTTTTTGCGCAGGCCAAATAATCATCCAAACGTTAGCGGCCATCAACGTACCCATGGTTGCACCAACAATAATATAGTTATTTAACTGACCCTTGCCATGGACTGTTCCCAGCAAAATAACACCTGTGATGAAGGTGAACATGGCGCCCCAACGGAACCACCACAGCGCACTCGGTGCCAACTTTGCTTTTGCATCTGCCAGGCCTTCAGCCGACGCTGATTTAAAGTAACCGCCCTGAACAAAATTGAAATAATAGAGCATGCCGATCCAGGTAATACCGAACAGCAGATGTCCCCAACGGACTAATAAGTTGATAAATTCAGCGTCCATAATCTGACTCCTTTGAGTTCATATTCCCTTTCGGGGTGTTTAATTTTAAGGTCCAATTGTTCTGCAATCAGCCCAAAATAGCAATCATCTTCGACAAACGGGAGACACCCGCACGTGCGCGTCAATATTACGCCGTATCTTACCTTAAAAGTGCTGCCTCGATCAGTGCTGAATCCACCATCCACTGAGATTATTTAGGCCATAAAAAACCCGGCCGAAGCCGGGTTCTAAAGTCAGCAGGGCCGCTTACATCATGCCGCCCATACCGCCCATACCGCCCATACCGCCCATATCTGGCATACCAGGCGCATCGTCCTTTGGAGACTCAGCAATCATCACTTCTGTGGTGATCATCAAACCTGCAACAGAACCCGCTGCTTGCAATGCCGTACGGGTTACTTTAGCTGGGTCCAAAATACCCATCTCTAGCATGTCACCATACTCACCGGTTGCAGCGTTGTAACCGAAGTTACCCGTGCCCTGACGAACCTTATCGAGTACGACAGAGGCTTCATCGCCGGCGTTAGCTACGATTTGACGCAGAGGAGCTTCCATTGCTCGCAGCGCCGCTGCTATACCAATGTTTTGGTCTTCGTTATCGCCCGTCAAACCGGTAACCGCATCAATAGCGCGAATCAGTGCAACACCGCCACCGGCAACAACACCTTCTTCAACTGCAGCACGAGTAGAGTGCAATGCGTCTTCAACGCGCGCCTTCTTCTCTTTCATTTCGATCTCTGTGGCTGCACCAACCTTGATCACGGCAACACCACCGGCCAATTTCGCAACGCGTTCCTGCAGCTTCTCACGATCGTAATCTGAAGAGGTGTTTTCGATCTGCACACGGATTTCAGAAACACGCGCTTTGATCGCCTCGTGATCGCCAGCACCATCGACAATAATAGTGTTGTCTTTGTCCATAGTGATGCGCTTAGCAGTACCCAGGTGCTCAAGGCCTGCTGACTCCAGATCCAGACCGACTTCTTCTGAGATCACAGTGGCGCCAGACAGAACCGCGATATCTTGCAACATAGCCTTACGACGGTCGCCAAAGCCCGGCGCTTTACACGCAGTGACTTTAACGATGCCACGCATATTGTTCACAACCAAAGTTGCCAGCGCTTCACCTTCGACGTCTTCAGCAACGATTACCAGCGGCTTAGACGCCTTGGCAACTTGCTCAAGCACAGGCAGCAATTCACGGATATTTGAAACCTTCTTATCAACCAGCAAAATGTAGGGGTCATCGACCTCAGCTTGCATATTTTCTTGGTTGTTAATGAAGTAAGGCGACAAGTAACCTCGGTCAAACTGCATGCCTTCAACGACGTCTAGTTCGTTTTCCAGACCTGAGCCTTCTTCAACGGTAATGACGCCTTCTTTGCCAACTTTCTCCATCGCTTCAGCGATGATTTCACCGACAGAAATGTCGCTATTGGCAGAGATGGTGCCTACCTGAGCAATCGCCTTGTTATCTTCACAAGGTGTCGCCATACCTTTAACGGCTTCAACAGCCGCAGTAACGGCCTTATCGATGCCGCGTTTCAGGTCCATGGGGTTCATACCCGCCGCGACAGCTTTGAGGCCTTCGTTGACAATCGATTGCGCCAATACGGTCGCGGTGGTGGTGCCGTCACCCGCAGCATCAGAAGCCTGTGAAGCGACTTCTTTTAACATCTGTGCGCCCATGTTCTCAAACCGGTTAGCCAGTTCAATTTCCTTAGCGACAGAAACACCGTCTTTGGTCACCGTTGGTGAACCGAAAGACTTTTCAAGAATTACGTTACGGCCCTTTGGCCCCAAGGTGGCTTTAACAGCGTCGGCGAGAATATTAACGCCGGCCAGCATCTGCTGGCGTGCTTTGTCACCAAAATGTACGTCTTTAGCTGACATTTTTGCTTCCTTTTTTCAGATGTGAATTCGAGGCTTAAGATTCAACGACAGCGAAAATTTCGCTCTCGCTCATCAGGATCAGCTCTTCACCATCAATTTCAATGGTGTTGCTGCCGGCATACTGGCCAAAGACGACTTTATCGCCAATGTTAACGGTCAGCGCACGTTGCTCGCCGTTATCCAGTACTTTGCCATCGCCGATTGCGACGACTACGCCCTGGTTGGGTTTCTCTTTAGCTGAACCGGACAGGATGATGCCACCTGCAGTTGTAGCTTCCTCTTCGTTGCGACGAACGACCACACGGTCGTACAGCGGACGGATTTTCATTGATTAGTGTCTCCAAGTTGACGATATCGTTGATCGCCCCCAAAAGGGCTCCCAAATGATGTTGGGGCGACCTAGGGGATTTCAAGTGTTTTTTAGCACTCCTATCAAAAGAGTGCTAACAATTTCAGATCTTTGCGCTATTATTTTTGTTAGACTCGGGTAAATCAACGCTTTATTTCTCATTTTCATCGTCGACTCGCTGGTACTCACCGTCGATCGTAATGTGCTCCTGCGCGTGATGCGGGGCCGCGCCATAAGGCGGATGACCGTCACCCTCAAAACGCCGAGTCTGGTGCCGATCGCCAGCGGCCGACTCAAATTGCGCCGTTTGTGCTGATTGTGTTGCTTGTGGCGACAGCAAACGTGCCAAACCGCGTCGCAGTGGACCTATAAGTACAATCAGCGCCAGCATATCTGACAGCAGCCCGGGGATAATAAGCAACAACGCGGCAACAACGCCCGCCATATCGTCTAACAGCAGTTGCTGCTGCAACATCCGACCTTGCTGCGCAGCGCGCAACCGCCCAATACTTGCCATACCCACCCGCCGCAAGAGTAAAACGCCGGCGAGGATCATGCCAAAAACCCAAGTCATTGCGAACAGCACGCTGGTTTCAGCACCGAGTTGAATAAGGCTAAAAAGCTCAAGCCAAGGATAAAGAAAAAATAGCCATCGCATAAAATTACGCGCTCATCTAAAGGTTTCGATCAGTGTAGCAGGATCGTAGGTGCTGCCTGCGGCATGCCGTTCACCGCAACTGCCTTACTATCTGCCCGGTGTAGTCGCCTCGCAGGGCAGACGGCAACAGTCTAAATCAAAACACTACGCCATGGCTTAAGACTCATTGCGAACCGAGTCACTGTCTCGCGGCTCATCTTGTCGCCAAGGTGCAACCCAAATCAATAGCAACATACCCGGCACCGCCAGTAGCGTGCACAGGAAAAAGAAATGGACCCACCCTAAATGCTCCACCAAGACGCCCGTAGCCGAGTTAGCCAAGGTGCGTGGCAAGGCAGCGAGCGCAGTAAACAACGCGAACTGCGTAGCCGCAAAAGTGCGACTCGACTCCCTGGCTATAAACGCAGTAAAGGCCGCGGTACCTAGGCCAACACCCAAATACTCAAAGCCAATAACCAACGCCAACACCCAGAGCACTGGACCGGCATTGGCCAACCACGCAAAGCCCAAGATACTCAGTAGTTGCACCGCCCCAAATACCCACAGAGAACGATTGATACCCAAGCGAACCATCACCAAGCCGCCTGCAAGACCGCCAAAAATAGCGGGCCACAAGGCCGCATTTTTGGCGACCAATCCAATCTCCGTTTTACTGAAACCCAGGTCCAAATAAAATGGGGTCGACAATGCCGTCGCCATGTTGTCGCCCAATTTATAAAGCACCATGAAAGTCACTGCCAGCAATAAGCTAGACCAGCCACGTCGCTTTACGTAGTCGTTAAACGGGGCTATCACTGAAGCTGCCAGACTCTGCTCGGGTAGCGCGTCGCGAAACGGCTCTTTGACGACCAAAGTCAGTCCCACACCCACCAACATAAACGCAGCGGTAATCCAAAATACGACGGCCCAAGGCAAACTGTCCGCCAGAATCAGGGAGAGAGAGCCGGGGACTAAGCTTGCGATACGATAAGCCTGTACGTGCACCGCATTACCCAAGCCCAACTCTTCATCAGGTAGCAGCTCACGTCGATAGGCGTCGATAGCGACATCTTGTGTCGCACTGAAAATCGCAATAATTACCGCTAAGACCGCCACCGTGGCGGTTTGACTGGCCGGGTCTAAGCTCCCCAATGAACCGATGGTAACAATAAGCCCGATCTGAGCGAATAACATCCAGCCACGCCGCAATCCCAGCGGCAAGGGCCAGCGGTCCATCAATGGCGCCCACATGAACTTCCAGGTATAGGGCAGGCCCACCAAGGCAAATAAGCCTATATCGGTCAGTGACACCCCACCATCGCTCAGCCAGGCAGGTACAAGCTGGATCAGCAAATACAAGGGCATACCGGAAGCGAAGCCGGTGAATACACAGGCGAGTATTCGACGATTCAATACCGCCGTTCGAAAACGCGCCCAACGATTTGACTCAGCTTGCTTAGTGGGATCCGTCGATGCATCGCTCATGGCATAGCATTCCATAGGTATTCGCCAGCGCGAATCAAGTTAGCTTAGCGGGCGTCATGGACACCGTCCAGAGACAGCGTCGTGTCTATTTATTTTGTTATCTTTGGGGCTCAAAAAAGCCGCCCTACTAGGCGCCCATTACACGACAACCATATCGCTTATCAGGGCGCATCCAAAGTGTCCCCGCGATTCAAACGCCGGGGAATTGATAGTCGTCGAACAGCTCACGCAGCTTGATTTTTTGAATCTTACCCGTGGCGGTATGGGGCATGTCATCAATAAACTCAACACCCTCAGGAATCCACCATTTAGCAATTTTGTCCTCGAGAAAGCCCTGTAAGTCAGCGGGGATAAGATCGCCGCCCTCACCATTGCGCACCACAATTAACAGAGGACGTTCACCCCATTTCGGATGTATACGCCCAATCACGGCCGCTTCTGCAACACCGGGATGTCCGGTTGCAGCATTCTCAACCTCAATAGATGAAATCCATTCACCACCCGACTTGATCACATCTTTGGTGCGATCGGTAATCGACACATAACCATACTGATCAATGGTGGCGACATCACCTGTTTCGAACCAACCCGAATCCTGGTGGGCGTCAGAGCCCTCTAGTTTGTAGTAGCTAGAACACACCCACGGCCCTCTGACCTTTAGCGCGCCAAAAGCTTTTCCGTCCCACGGCAGGGTATTGTTGTCATCGTCACTAATCTTAATCTCGACGCCGAACACGGGCTGGCCAACGTTGATTCGCAGTTTTGCAAAGGCTGCATCGTCATACTGCTCGCGACGCGCGCCCGACGAATTCACCGTGCCCAGCGGACTCATTTCAGTCATACCCCAGGCATGTCGTGCTTCAACACCGTGGGCGTCGAATGCCTCCATCACCGACAGTGGGCAAGCGGAACCGCCAACAATGATCGTTTTCAGCGACTCGATACCTTTGCCCGTGTCACGCAGGTAAGTCAGCAGGTTGAGCCACACTGTTGGCACACCCGCCGACATGGTGACACCCTCGTCGTTGATCAGGGCCGCAAGCGTTTCACCATCACCCATTTTATTACCCGGCATCACCATCTTTGCGCCGGCGACTGGACAGGCGTATGGGTTACCCCATGCGTTGACATGGAACATAGGCACAATCGGCAGCACCACATCGCCAGATGAAATGCCCAGCGCATCGGGCATCATCGAGGCATAGGTGTGTAGAATGGTAGATCGATGGCTGTACAACACGCCCTTTGGATTGCCGGTAGTACCCGAGGTATAACAGAGAGAGCAAGCCGAGCGCTCGTCCAGTTCGGGCCAGCTAAAATCATCACTCTGACTGCCGACCAGCGTTTCGTAGCAGATCACATTGCTCAGGTTAGTTTCCGGCATATGCTCCGCAGTGGTCATGACAACCCAGCCCTTAACGCCGGGACACTGCGGTGCCACTTGCTCAACTAATGGCCAAAAATCGGGGTCTAAAAAGATATATTGGTCATCGGCATGATTAATAATATAAACAATTTGCTCGGGAAACAGCCTGGGGTTAATCGTGTGACACACGTATCCAGAGCAAGCTGCCGCGTAATAAGACTCAAGGTGGCGATAATCGTTCCATGCCAGTGTTGCTATGCGATCACCTTGTGTCAGGCCCCACTGATTAATGCCGTTGGCTAACTGGCGCGCACGCTTAAACGCATCGCGGTAAGTGTAACGGTGGCGAGGATTGTCGCGAGTTACGGAAACAATTTCTTGCTGGCCATGTACCTGTTCGGCATGGCTGATAATTGAAGTAATTGTCAGTGGCACATCCATCATGAGACCGTTCATGCATACCCTCTTTTTTATGGCTTTGGTTAACTAGTTAAACAGCAGTGGCATCTATAACAATTGCCACTGCCCATTATCTGACGCGACTCGCGCCTCTTGCTCAAGCTTAATCAGGTGCGCCAGTAGCGACAACTTCGCCCATTGATGCAGCGCCGGCGCAACGTCGTTATAAACTACCGGCACAAGCATATCCAGACTTACAGCACCCGCCTGCTTTAGCCCAGAGACCACCTTGGACTCTCGCATCAGTCTATGCCGTACCAGCTTCTCTACTTCGGCCCGGCAATCGGGAATGACATCACCATGGCCTGGCGCAATTTGGTGAACATCGTAATCTAGTAATCGCCGCAGGGAGTCGATATAAGCTTTCATATCACCACCCGGGGGAATGATCACCACTGTCGAGCCATTCATAATATGGTCGCCTGCAAAAACCACACCCTCCTCCTCCAGCAGATAACAAAAATGGTTATCTACGTGTCCGGGGGTGTGTATGCCACGCAGCTTCCAGCCATCACCCTCAATGACTTCGCCGTGGGTCATGTGCCAGTCGGGTTGGAAGCTTAGATCTTGATGTTGATCATCTTCGGTGATTGCGCCGACCATCTGTGCGCCAGTTCGCTCAGCTAGCACCGCCGCTGCGGGGGAGTGATCAGGATGGGTATGCGTGCATACAATCCAGCGCAGCTTGTCACCCGCCGCAGCCAGAATCGCTTCAATATGACTTTCTATTGCAGGGCCCGGATCTAGTACTGCCACCGACTCATGGCCTATTAAGTAGGTATTAGTGCCAGGCCCTGTCATGGGGCCCGGATTCGGCGCAACGATGCGTCGTACCAATGGGGTCAGTTGCTTTGCCTCACCATGTGGCTGCATTAGTCTACCAACTGCGCAATTTGAACATTCGGGTCGACTTCCGCATCGTAGTCGACACCCTCAACTTCAAAGCCAAACAACTGTAAGAACTCTTGGCGATAACCCTGAAAGTCGGAAAGCTGACTCAGGTTTTCGGTATTGATCTGCCCCCATAAGCCTTCGACCTCAGCCTGTACCGCGGGATCTAGTTCCAAATCATCGGCGCGCAGTCGTCCGGATTCGTCCGGCCCCACTTTGTTACCGTAGAGCGAATCACGAAACAGGCGATCCACTTGCTCAATACAACCCTCATGACTGCCCCGTGCTTTCATGACCTTAAACAATATCGCCAGGTAAATCGGCATGGCGGGAATGGCAGCGCTCGCCTGTGTGACAACTGCTTTTAGCACCGACACCCGCGCATCCCCCCCTTTAGCAGCGAGACGCGCCCGAATGTCCACGACACGCTTATCAAGATCTTGCTTGGCCGCACCTATCGTACCGTGCCAGTAAATATCCCAGGTGATTTTTTCGCCAATGTAGGTATAGGCTGTTGTCTTCGCACCGTCTGCCAACACACCCGCTTGATCAAGCGCTTCGATCCACATCTGCCAATCTTCGCCGCCCATCACCGCTACAGTGTTGTCTATTTCTTCTTGGCTGGCCGCAGGCAAGTGGTATTCCTGAATTTCTTGTTTGTCGGTATTAACGCCTTTTTGCGTTGTATCACCACCGATCGGCTTTAAGGTTGAAGTATGCACAACACCCGTAATCGGATGCACCCGGCGCGGCGCGGCCAAACTGTAAATCACTAAATCAATTTGCCCAAGATCGGCTTTAATCAAGTCGATGACCTTATTCTTAACCTCCGTCGAGAAAGCGTCTCCGTTAATACTTTTAGCGTACAGACCTTCTGTTTCAGCAGCCTCATGAAAAGCTGCCGCATTGTGCCAACCCGCAGTTCCCGGCTTTCTTTCACTGCCCGGCTTTTCAAAAAACACACCAATTGTTGCCGCATTAGCACCAAAAGCCGCGGTAATTCTTGATGCCAATCCGTAACCCGTTGAGGCGCCCAAAACCAATACGTTTTTAGGGCCATCTTCAATTGCGCCCCGCTGTTTCACGTGGTTCATCTGTCGGCGTACGTTTTCGGCGCAGCCGACCGGATGGGTGGTCGTGCACAAGAAGCCGCGAACGCGGGGTTTAATCACCATCGAAAAATCCTGATTAATTGTTAAATAATGCTGCAAGTCTAACACGCTAGCGCGCGGGTTCACCCTCAGAAGCGCGCGGCCTGTTAGCTAATCACGATGAGAACTTGTGATCGTTAAAGTTTATACAAGGCAGCCTATCGGTGTGCGTCCGCGATAAAGAAAAGCACACTGATACCGTCGTCAGCGCCAACTTGCTGGTTTTTATAGCCGACACAAATACGTTAACTTTACCGTGCGTGCGCACCTGCGTGCAGTATGGCGTGTGCAATAGCGACATCGGGCGCGTGGAGGTCTAAAATACACGGGCTGTCGCCGGTCAATGAGATAAAAATCCGCTGGCATTACAGGATTTAAACGATAGTAAGTGCGGACAAACGCGACTGACGTTATATCATACAGAGAGGATAAGACCTTGCCAGCACAACCGCGTTTAGCTGCCATTGAAGCGGGTGGCACCAAATTGATTGTCAGTGTCGGACAAGACTGGCAAACCGCCGAACAGGTCACTATTCCCACAACCACCCCAAGCAAAACACTCAAGGCCGTCATTAGATTTTTACAGGCGCAATATCAAAAAGCGCCCTTTGCTGCCATTGGTGTCGGCTCATTTGGGCCCATAGCCGTCAACAAAACCGAGCCTCGGTTCGGCGAAATTCTCGCTACGCCAAAGCCAGGTTGGGAAGGGTTCAGCTTTGTTAACGCATTAGCGCAATTCAATCGACCAATCGACATTGAAACCGATGTTAATGCGGCGGCATTAGCTGAGGCACACTTCGGCGCGGGACAGCATTGCGACCGCGTTGTCTATGTCACCGTCGGCACGGGTATTGGTGCAGGGCTGGTGATCGACAGGAAGATCAGCAATGGTTTCATGCATCCGGAATTTGGGCACATCCCAGTGCCGCATCATGTAGACGATTCCTCAGAAAACTGTATTTGCCCTTTTCATAACAACTGCTTAGAAGGCTTTGCTAGCGGGCCCAGCATCGCTCAACGCTGGGGCGCGACGTTGGACGAACTATCGATCACTCACGATGCCTACGAACGTGAGGCCTATTACCTGGGGATCATGAGCGCCAATTTGATACTGAGCCTCATGCCACACCGAATCCTAATTGGTGGCGGGGTTGCTCAAGCAGAGGGGCTGATTGATCGCGTGCGCCAACAGACGCGCAAACAACTCAATGGATATTTACAGCTTATAAATAGCGACGCGGCCATAGCGACGATTATCCAGCGACCGGGACTCGGTAATAATGCGGGTATTGCAGGCGCCTATTTGATGGCCCATAACGCACTTAAGAGCACCTTTAGTCAGTCGCCGCTGGCTGGAGCTTGACGCCAGTCTGCGCCGCCAATGTATTAATATCCTCGACTGAATCAACGTCCCAGATATAGTGCGCATTGTCAGTCACCCATTCAAATACCTGCGTTGGATTTTGCTGACGCCATTGGCGGGGACTCAAGGCCGATTTCTCACCTAAAATAGCCTCAGCCACCACGCGATCAAAAATAACCGGATGCCCAGGAACACCGGCAACCGATGGAAAAAGCAAATGCGTCTTTGGGGGGCGCTGCTCAAAAGCCGTCAGAATCTCTTGATAATCAGCTGCACCGAGCAATGGCAAATCAGTGGGGCAAATGATGACGCCATCGAGATTATTTTTTAAATGTCGCTGCCCAGCTACATTTAAGTCGCTGAGCGCCCGAACACCGAGAGCAATAGAATCGTCCATACTGTGGTCAAGGCCTACCTGACACACTTTAGTCACGGGCAGATCATCGATCCAGGGTAAAATATGCCTTGCGTGATGCCCTAGGACCACCACCACGGTGGCGATGTGATGAGCAAAAGATAGCGCATCTTCATTCAGCAGAGTCTGTAATTGCCAGTGTATTAGCGGCTTTGCATCGCGCTGAAGTAAGCACTTGGGGCGCAAACCCATTCTGGCACCGCGACCCGCAGCCAGCAGCACGACGCCAAACGCTGGGGACTGACGCATCAACAGTGGCATAATCCCATTATGTGCAGTAACACCCTTTTTATTGCTATCCATATTTGGTAATAATATTACATGTATTGGCGTTTTTTGGTAGAAAAACCCGCCTTAATGTGCTTTTATTACACCTTATTCTAGTCAGCTCACCGCGGAGCCATTCATGCATCCCGACATACGCCGGATCACCGATGAAATCGAGTCCCGAAGCAGTCACGGTCGTACTCGCTATATCGAGATGATTCGACAACAGAGTAACAACCCAATCGATCGACAACGACTTAGCTGTGGCAATTTAGCGCATGGTTTTGCCGCCTGCAATAGCGACGACAAGTCGGTGATCCGCATGATGGATGCGGCGAATGTCGGCATTATCACCGCCTACAACGACATGCTCTCGGCCCACCAACCCTACGCTGATTACCCGGAAATTATCAAAGATACGGCACGCAATTTGGGAAGTACTGCACAGGTCGCCGGTGGTGTGCCGGCGATGTGCGACGGCGTAACCCAAGGCCAAGATGGTATGGAGTTGAGTCTTTTTAGTCGGGATGTCATCGCGCAAGGTGCCGCGATTGCTTTGTCGCATCAAATGTTTGATGCCGTATTGATGCTCGGCATCTGTGACAAAATTGTGCCTGGTTTATTGATCGGGGCGCTCCAGTTCGGACATTTACCCGTCATGCTGATACCTGCAGGCCCCATGCCGAGCGGGCTACCAAACAAGGAAAAGGTCCGCATTAGGCAATTATTTGCTGAAGGCAAAGTCGGTCGAGAAGAATTACTGCAAGCCGAGAGTGACTCCTACCACTCTGCCGGCACATGCACTTTTTATGGCACCGCCAACTCCAATCAAATGATGGTCGAAGCCATGGGTTTACAGCTGCCTGGCAGCTCATTTGTGAATCCAGGCACCGCGCTTCGCGAGCAACTGACGCGCTTCGCAACGGAACAGGTGATTCGCACCACTGCCCTCAGCAATGACTACCGACCTATGGCTGAAGTCGTTGACGCACGCTCACTCGTCAACGCATTGGTCGCGCTGCTGGCCTCCGGCGGATCAACTAACCATTGCATTCACTTAATCGCGATCGCGCGCGCCGCTGGTTACACTATGAATTGGTCCGACTTTGATGCGATATCACGCGTCACACCGCTCATTGCGAAGGTCTATCCTAACGGTAGCGCTGATATCAATCATTTTCACGCTGCAGGTGGCACCGCTTATTTATTCAGTACGCTACTGGATGCAGGCTTGATGCATGGTGATGCAAAAACTTGCTTTAGAAAAAACTTTGCTGACTTTGCGTGTGAACCCTTGGTTGATGGTGAGCGGCTCAGCTGGCGAGCAGGCACCAAAGAGAGCCTAAATACCGAAGTACTGTCGACTATCGACACACCCTTTAAAAGCGAGGGCGGTGTGCGATTGCTTACCGGCAATCTCGGTCGCAGTGTAATCAAGGTGTCCGCTGTCGATGAAAAGCATTGGCATATAAACGGTCCCGCCGTAGTAATCGACTCACAAAACGATTTACAACCGCTGTTCGACGCGGGTGAACTGGACCGGGATTGTATTGTTGTTGTCCGCTTTCAGGGGCCCGCCGCCAACGGAATGCCTGAGCTCCATAAGCTGACACCCATGTTAGGTGTACTGCAAGACAAAGGCTTCAACGTTGCGCTCGTCACCGACGGACGTATGAGCGGCGCCTCGGGTAAGGTGCCCGCAGCAATTCACCTGACACCCGAAGCCAAAGCTGGCGGTGTGCTTGGCAAGATATACAACGATGACATAATCACCTTGGATGCGCACACAGGGACACTCACATTGCATGTAGACGATGCCGTGTTAGCCACACGGGAACAAGCGCCAACACCGAGTGAAGCAATAACGGTGGGACGCGTTCTTTTTAGCACCAGTCGAGCACGGGTGAGCGATGCAGAAAGTGGTGCCAGTTTTCTCTTTACCGACGAGGGCCTCGCATGAAAGCACTGACTGACTGGCATCTTATCGGCGATATTGGCGGCACCAATGCCCGCTTTGGTTTAGTGGAACCGGGCGAAACTCAATACATAGAGATAGCGACCTATCAGGTGGCGGATTTTCCTGATTTTGCCAATGTGCTGACTCAGCTGATGACCGATACGATTGCCAGCGGTTTGGCGCAAAATGGTCCCAGTAGCGTGTGCCTCGCGGTCGCCGGCCCACCCCACGTGGAAACCGTTAGCTTTACCAATAGCAGCTGGCGCTTCAACCGCGCGTTAATCGCAAGCCATATGGATGCCGAGCGCATCGAAATAATTAATGACTTTGCCGCCGTGGCACGTGCATTACCAGCGCTGACTCATGATGACTACACACAGATTGGCGAAGGGCATGTTCAGCCCGGCTGCCCAGCTGTCGCCCTTGGTCCAGGTACAGGACTAGGTGTTGCCGGCTTGATAACTGATGACCACGGCCATCCCCACGTTATCACCGGAGAGGGCGGGCATATTGATTTCGCACCGGTAACCGAAGCCGAGATCGAAGTATTTCGCCATATGCGGGCACGTTTCGGCCGCGTGTCGATTGAACGCTTAATCTGCGGCGACGGCATAGTAAATATTTATCAGGCGCTGGCACAATACCGGCAGCAACCCGCTACTATGACCCGCGCCAGTGATATCGGACGTGCGGCAGGCGCCAGTGATGACCCGTTGGCTAGAGAAACTATGGCGATGTTTTTTACAGTACTGGGCGCCAGCGCTGGCAACTTTGCGCTGACTTTTGGTGCCCGTGGTGGCATATATATTGCCGGTGGTATCGCGCCCCGCTACATCGATTTACTCAGGAGTAGCGATTTTCGTGCTCGCTTTTTAGCCAAAGGCAGATTCGCTGATTATTTGTCAGTTATCCCGACCTTTGTCGTGACCCATCCGGCAATTGGCCTGTTGGGTGCAGCGCTCGCTCTCACCGATTAAGGATTCATATGCTTCCCCAGAATTATCAATTCGTGCACAAGGCACCGGTGATACCGGTCATGGTTATAAACGATATTAAACATGCGGTACCGATGGCGCAGGCGCTAATTGCGGGGGGGTTAACGACGCTGGAAATCACCCTGCGTACTGACTGTGCGCTAGAAGCGATCAAGGAAATTAGTAATGCAGTCAGTGGCGCAGATATTGGTGCCGGCACCGTCTGCAATGGTGCGCAGTTTGACGCAGCCATCGCCGCTGGCGCGCGCTTCATCGTATCGCCCGGCTCGTCGGAGACACTTTTCAGCGCAAGTAAAGATACCGGCATCCCCCTTTTGCCTGGTGGTGTGACTGCCAGTGAAGTTATGGCGATTCAAGATGCAGGCTTTCCGGTTATTAAATTCTTTCCTGCAGAAACTTCCGGCGGCGCAGCGGCGATAAAAGCGCTGGGCGGGCCATTTGGTGACGGACTGTTTGTACCTACGGGTGGCATCGGCCTGCATAATGTTCGCGATTACTTAACACTGCCCAACGTCGCCGCAGTTGGCGGCTCATGGATATTACCCGCCGCCGCAGTGCAATCGGGGGATTGGACAGCAGTCACACGGCTGGCCGCCGAAGCCGTTGCATTGGCAAGTACGCTTTAATTAAAGTTATGCGACTTTTAGTCGCAACCGGTCTATCTGATCCAACGCGCAAGGAGCGCTGATTATGCAAGCTGTCGATCTGATTATTTTCGGTGCTTCGGGTGATCTCTCTGCCCGCAAGCTGTTCCCTGCCCTTTATCAACTTGATCAGGCCGGTCTGCTACAGAGTGATTTACGCATTGCCGCCATTGCTCGTGACGCCATCGCCACAGAAACGTTCCTCACCAAACTGCGTGCGCGAATGAGCGAAGCCATGGGTGACGGTGCGCCGGATGACGCCAGCTGGGCGCACTACAGTGCCAGGTTTACTTATATTAACTGTGACTTTAGCAAAGTGGAGGAGTATGCCAATCTGCGCCCGTGGCTAAGCGACGACCGTGTCAGTTTGTTTTACTTCGCCACGCCGCCGAGTTTGTTTGCGCCGATTTGCGATCATCTGAGCAACGCCAACTGCCTAACCGGACCCACCCGTGTCGTGCTCGAAAAACCCATAGGCGAAAATCTCGAGTCATCGCGACAGGTCAATGCCACATTGGCTCAGTACTTTGAAGAAGAACAGATTTATCGCATTGACCACTATCTTGGTAAAGAGACGGTTCAAAACCTGTTGGTGCTGCGCTTTGCGAATCGATTCATCAACTCTCAATGGGATCAAAGTTGTATCGATCACATTCAAATCACCGTTGCCGAGACGGTCGGTATTGAAGGGCGCTGGTCATACTATGACAAGGTCGGACAACTGCGCGATATGGTTCAAAACCATCTAATGCAACTGCTCTGCCTAGTGGCCATGGAGCCGCCAAACTCTCTAGAGGCCGACAGTATTCGCGATGAAAAAGTGAAGATCGTGAAGGCACTGCGTCGAATTGATGAACACAATGTCGCCGATCATGTGGTTCGTGGCCAGTATTCACGGGGCTGGAGCACCGGCAACTCTGTCCCTGGCTACATGGAGGAGAGTGGCAGTAAAACGGGCAATAGCGATACTGAGACTTTCGTCGCCATTAAGGCGCATGTAGATAATTGGCGCTGGGCTGGCGTTCCTTTTTATCTGCGTACCGGCAAGCGGATGCCCGAAAAACTCACCGAAATTATTATTCACTACAAAGCCTTACCGCATAATATTTTTGGCGGCGGTGAAAACATGCCCAATACCTTAGTTATTCGCCTACAGCCCAACGAAGGCATTGAGATGACGATGGCCTCAAAGAAGCAGAGTCTAAAAGACAAGTTGTCGTTGCAGACCCACACGCTCAATCTCGACTTTCGCGAGGGCAATCAGCAAGACCGTATTCCCGACGCCTATGAACGACTATTTCTCGACGCAATCAATGCCGATCAGTCACTCTTTGTCGGCCGTGAAGAAGTCGAAGAGTCTTGGCGCTGGTGCGATGCGCTACTGGCGGCATCGACTAAACAAGGCGTCGAAACCAAGCCGTATCATGCCGGGTCGTGGGGCCCCGCAAAGGCCGAGATTTTAATCGAAAAAGATGGACGTAGCTGGCATGTCTGAATACAACTTCCCAAATACTACAGCGCTCGATAATGCACTTGCTGAGCGTATTTGCATTCAGTTGAGCGCTGCGATCGAAGCGCGTGGTCAAGCCACATTGGTACTTTCGGGTGGCAGTACGCCAAAAGGGCTGTTCGCACAGTTATCATGTGCCGCTTTGGCGTGGGAGCAAGTCACTATTTTACTAGCGGATGAGCGTTGGGTCGCCAGTACGCATATCGACAGTAACGAGCGCCTCGTCCGAGAGACGCTACTCACCCAGTCTGCAGCCTCAGCAAGTTTCTTGTCGTTAGTGGCGCACTATCCAGACAGCGACATCAATCTTGTCGCGGCCAACACTGCACTGGCCAAGTTAGGGAAATTTGATGTTGTGCTGTTAGGCATGGGCGCCGATGGCCATACGGCATCCCTGTTTCCGTGCGCCGCTGAGTTGAACGATGGGCTCACGACCACGACTGACGCACTCATGGTCACGCCTACAACGGCACCGCACCAACGCGTATCGCTATCGAAGCAGCGGCTGCTTAATACGGCAATGGGCATCGTTCATATTGTCGGTGAAGACAAGCGCGAAGTGCTTACTGCAGCGCGTGCGAGTGGTGACCTGCAGCACAACCCAATTTTAAACTTTGTCGCTGAAGCCTCCGAATTTGATGTCTGGTGGGCACCAAAAGACTAAGTGGATCGCGCGTTTTTCATCACGCGTCAGATCATTAATAACAACTACCACGTGGCGCTCATGGGTTTTTAGAAGTACCTGCATAGCCTATAAAAAAGGGGCCCGAAGGCCCCAAGCACTCACTTCAAAAACCTAGTCCAAAAAACTCTGTTGATCACGCGGCTTTGGTCGCTTGCGCGGCGCTAACATTAGCCATAACCAGTGCGTTGTCGAGCATGCGATTTGAGAAACCCCACTCGTTGTCATACCACGACAATACTTTCACTAAGCGACCACAGACACGGGTGTGATTTGCATCAAAATTACTCGAGAAAGCATTGTGATTAAAATCGATAGACACTAACGGCTGCTCATTGAACCCCAATACCGAAAACTGATCGGCAGCGGCAGCGGCACGCATGATGTCATTAATTTCTTCGACACTCGTATCGCGACTGGCGGTAAAGGTTAGATCGACAAGGGAAACATTAATCGTAGGCACGCGAACAGCGAGTCCATCGAGTCGGCCGGCCAACTCTGGCATCACCAGCCCGATGGCTGACGCAGCACCCGTCTTTGTGGGAATCATACTGTGTGTTGCAGAGCGCGCTCGATATAAATCTGTGTGGTAAACGTCACTCAAATTCTGATCATTGGTGTAAGCATGTACCGTCGTCATCAAACCCTGCTCAAGACCTACGCTATCGAATAGCGGCTTCACTAATGGCGCCAAGCAATTCGTTGTGCAAGAAGCGTTTGAGACCACCGTATGTTCAGTACTCAGCACATCATGATTAATACCGTACACCACGGTCGCATCCATATTGGTGCCTGGTGCGGACAATAAAACTTTGCGTGCACCCGCTTGAATATGAAGCCCCGCGGTGTCTTTGCTGGTGAAGTGTCCGGTGCACTCCAGCACGACATCAATATTGAGATCACCCCACGGCAGCTTGCTTGGATCTCGCTCGGCGAAAACTTTAATCGCATCATCACCGATCATGATCGCTTCGTCGGTAGCAGTAACCGTTTCAAAAAAACGTCCATGCGTTGTATCGAACTGGGTTAGATGGGCGTTGACCGCTGGAGAGCCCAAATCATTGATCGCAACAATCTCAATGCAGGACTTGAGTTCGGGCCGCTCGTAGAGCGCACGCAGAACATTGCGGCCGATCCGGCCATATCCGTTAATTGCTATGCGTATCATTTTTATTACCTCACGTTACCAATACCAACCCGTGGTCGTTGCTTTAAAACTAAAAAACTGAATGCAGCGACAACGTTACTGATGTTTTATTACAGTAAATATAGCAATATATTCAAAAATATCCAGTAAATTTTGGTTTTATTACGTTTTTTTCATATAGAATCACCTAACTCTTGGTTAAACATCCATTTTTAAGCCACGACCTGTAAACTTCTTACAAAATTTTTGGAAGAAAATAACAATGGCTGAAGAAAATAATTTACTGACAACCATCAATGCCAACCTGGCAGATCTCAATAAATCTGAAACCAAAGTTGCGCACGCCATTCTTGAAGATCCTGAGCGCGCCACACGCTCGAGTATCGCTACGCTTGCATCGCTTGCGAGTGTCAGCGAACCGAGTGTTAATCGCTTTTGTAAGCGCTTTGGTGCAACCGGATTTCCCGACTTCAAACTTCGTCTCGCACGGTCGCTAGTATCGGGGGTTCGTTACATCAGCCGCGCAGTTGAATTTGACGACGACATTGGAACTTATTCAAAAAAACTGTTCGATAATGCGATTAGCGCATTGATGATCTCTCGAGATCAGCTGCCCGTCGCTAGCATTGACCGCGCTGTCGATTATCTGGCCCAAGCACGCCGCATTCATTTTTTCGGGCTGGGGACCTCTGCCGCCGTCGCAAAAGACGCACAGCACAAGTTTTTTCGCTTTAACGTGCCAGTCGACACGAATGAAGATCCGTTGATGCAACGCATGCTGGCCGCGGCGGGTGGCGTTGGCGACGTATTCTTTTTTATCTCTCACACCGGCCGAACCAAAGTGCTGGTCGAAGCCGCGGAAATCGCTCGAAAAACTGAAGCGACCGTGGTTTCACTGACCGCACCTAACTCACCACTGGCGCAGCAGAGCCACTGCAGCATCGCCTTGAATGTCAGCGAAGATACCGATGAATATTTACCGATGACCTCACGTCTGGTGCAGCTAGTCACGTTAGATGTCCTAGCTACCGGCATGACGTTACGCCGCGGCGAAGGTTTTTTACCCCATTTGGCGCGGATCAAAAGTAGTTTGCGCGATACACGCTACCCCGCTGAAGACACTTAATTTATTAACGAAAAATACCGAGAACACTTTATGTCAAACGCCATCGACACCAGCCAACTGCGTGCCAATGTTCGCTTCTTGGGCGAAACACTTGGCGACATTATCCGCGCGAGCGCTGGTGATGCATTATTTGAGCAGGTTGAGACCATTCGTCGCAGTTCAAAAAGCGCCCAGGTTGATGAGACACTCGATGCCCTATACCAACTTCTTCGTGGTCTTGACGACAACACTATCCTGTTAATTGCGCGCGCATTTAGCCAGTTCCTCAATCTCGCCAACATTGCAGATCAACATCACATTACCGCGACGGCTACGACTGAGCATTTCGCAGCCCGATCCTCACTGGAACATGCTGTTGCGCAGCTGTCACAGACCCACAGCAGTGAGGCGCTCAGTGACGCGCTAAATCAGCTGAGTATCGATCTGGTATTAACGGCACATCCCACTGAGATCACGCGTCGCACACTTATTCATAAGCACAGTGAGATCAGCCATTGCCTAACAGAGCTCGACCGAAACAATTTGAGTATCAGCGACGCGGAGCACGTGCGCAGTCGCGTTGTCGAGCTCGTCGCCCAGATTTGGCACACCGAAGCATTCCGTAGCGAGCGACCCACACCCGAAGATGAAGCGCGCTGGGGCTTTGCAGTCATAGAAAATTCATTGTGGGACGCGGTACCCAAATTCTTGCGCGATATCGACGCGATTTGTCTACAACATAATCTGCCATTGCGCGCGCTCGATTGGCAGCCGATACAAATTTCGAGCTGGATTGGTGGTGACCGAGACGGTAATCCTAACGTCACCGCAAAAGTGAGTCGACGCGTATTACTACTGGCACAATGGGAAGCCTGCGACTTACTTTATCGAGACTTACGCGGCCTATACGAAGAGCTCTCACTGACTAACGCCTCGGCCACGTTACAGCGGGCGGCAGGCCATACGCTGGAACCTTACAGAAGCGTACTAAAGCCGTTGCGCGATCTGCTTAAAGTACAGCGCCGAGAGATCGACCGCGCCCTTCAGGGTGAAACCGCCGCGCCATCAGAACTGCAACAGCACGATATTCTTGCGCCGCTCATCCTCTGCTATGAATCGCTGATGGATAAAGGCGTTAATACCGTCGCTCGCGGTCGCCTATTAGATACCATTCGGCGCACTTACTGTTTTGGCCCGCACTTAATCAAACTAGATATTCGGCAAGAAAGCAGCCGCCATAGCGCAACCATTGCCGCTGTAACCCAGCAACTTGGCATGGGCGACTATTTGGCATGGTCAGAAGCCGACCGACAGGCCTTTCTGCGCCAAGAACTGAATAATCCCCGCCCACTGATACCCAGTAATTGGCAGGCAGAACCCGAAGTTCAAGAGGTGCTAGATACGTTTCGTATTATCGCCGAGACGCCGACAGCGGCCCTCGGCTGCTATGTCATTTCGATGGCTTCATCACCCTCAGATGTGCTGGCCGTGCAGCTACTGCTAAAAACTACCGGCTGCACAACCACTATGCCCGTGGCGCCACTGTTCGAAACACTCAGTGATCTAGACAACGCCCGCGAGGTCGTTGCAACACTGCTTGATGATGCCGACTATTGTGGCCGTATCGAGCAGCAGCTAGTGATTATGATCGGCTATTCCGATAGCGCCAAAGATGCCGGCATGCTGGCCGCCGGCTGGGCCCAATACAGGGCTCAAGAAGAATTGATTGCGGTCTGCGAAGAGAAAAATATTAAACTACAACTCTTTCATGGTCGCGGCGGCAGTATTGGCCGCGGCGGCGCACCCGCACACCAAGCACTATTATCACAACCGCCTCGATCACTACTCAACGGACTGCGTGTCACTGAGCAAGGTGAAATGATTCGCACCAAACTTGGGTTAACTCCGTTAGCGACCAATACGCTAGGCCAGTATGCCAGCGCAATTTTACGCGCCAATTTATCTCCACCGCCGGCGCCGAAGCCCGCCTGGCGGTCGATCATGGACAGGCTTTCCGCCGACTCATGCGCCGCCTATCGGGGCTGGGTACGCGATGAGAGCAACTTTGTCGCCTATTTCAGGCAGGCCACACCAGAGCAGGAGCTAGCCAATTTACCACTTGGCTCTCGACCCGCACGCCGGCGATCCGGTGGCGGCATTGAAAGTCTACGCGCAATACCTTGGATTTTTGCGTGGTCACAAAACCGGCTAATGCTGCCCGCCTGGCTCGGCGCAGGTAATGCATTGAGCAAAATGATCAGTGATGGTGAGATGCAAACACTCCGCGATATGGTTCGCGACTGGCCTTTTTTTGCCGGCCGGTTATCTATGCTTGAGATGGTGTTTGCCAAAGCAAATATCAGCATTGCCTCACTTTACGATCGCATGCTGGTTATTCCCGAACTCAAGCCGATTGGCAATGCCCTGCGGCAACAATTACTGGATGACCAAAGCACCTTGCTCAACATTCTGCAGCAAGCCCATTTACTTGAGCATGACAGCTGGGGCATGGAGTCGATTAATCTGCGTAATGTCTATACCGCGCCACTAAACCTACTCCAAGCAGAGTTATTGCGGCGTGTCCGGGAGACCCACGACCCCGCCGTAGAGCAGGCGCTCATGGTGACCATCGCTGGGGTGGCTGCGGGAATGCGCAACACGGGCTAACGCAGTGTTAAATGGCCAGCGCAGCGCATCGCATGTTCAGTAGGACATAGAAATTCGTTATTTAATGCGCTTATCCATAAAAAAATAACCCATGACACGCCCGAACTCACATCACCATTTGTCGGATATCAGAAAGCAACGCAACCAATAACGTTAGGAATCGGCCAGCATCGCCACCATTAACAACACGGTGATCATAAGATAATGACAATGGCAGCATCTTACGTGGGCCAAACTCAGTGCCATTCCACACCGGCTGTATATCTGCACGTGACACGCCCAAGATCGCCACTTCTGGCGCATTAACAATGGGTGTAAAGCCGCGCCCGCCAATATTACCCAGACTACTAATCGTAAAGACAGCGCCCTGCATCTGACCTGGCTTAAGTTTTTTATCTCGGGCTAAAGCGGCCAGTTCAGCGACCTCAGCAGAGATTTCCCAGATGGATTTTTTGTCGACGTCGCGCAAGACTGGCACCACTAGGCCTGCTGGCGTATCAACCGCAATACCAATATGGCAATAGGATTTGTAAACCAAGGTTTCGCCGTTGTCGCTTAAAGCGCTTTTAAGCTTGGGGTTCGCGTTGAGTGCAACTGCACAGGCCTTAAGGATAAAAGGCATGGGTGTCAGCTTAGTGTTGCGACGCTCGGCCTCAGCTTTCATTTGCTGTCGAAAAGCCTCCAACTCGGTGATATCCGCATCATCGAACTGGGTCACATGAGGTACATTTAACCAATTACGGGACATGTTAGTGGCTGTGACTTTATCGATACGACTGCGCGGCTGCGGATCAATATCCCCAAATTTCGCAAAATCCACATCGGGAATTGGGGGAATACCGGCGCCTTGAATATTGGCACCGGCTGCAGACTCCGTCAGCGTGCGCTGGACAAATACATGCAAGTCTTCTTTCAGAATACGCCCACGCGGACCAGAACCGGCGACTTTGACCAGCGCAACACCAAACTCACGCGCCAATTTGCGCACTGCGGGGCCAGCATAGGCAGCGCTGTCATCGGTCTCGCTTGCCGTTGCCGCGTTAGTATTGTCGGTTTTGACATGCGCGATAATCGGCGGTGCCTTTGCCGCTGGCTGCATGGCAACCGGCGCCTCTGTCGAGACCAAAGCGGCAGCGCTTGGTGTTACTGGCGCAACTGGCGCATTCAGCGTCACACCACTTAACTTGGCTATTGGTGAGCCTTGACGAACTTCATCACCCGTCTTCACCAACCATTCAATTACCTTACCGCCGGCAGGCGTCGGCACTTCTATTGATGCTTTATCGGACTCCAATACCAATAAAGAATCGCCTTCGATCACTTGATCGCCAATAGCGACACAGAGCTCGACAATCTCTACCGCCTCATCAGTACCGATATCTGGCACCGTCACGACTAACGCTTCAGTGGGCGCTGCAACCGCTTGATCGAGGACGTTAACTACCGTTTCGCCCTCGGGCGAGATAGGTGCTACGGCCTTTTCTGGTGCACTACTGACAGTCGTTTCCGGTGCGTCCTCAGCTGCGCTCGCCGCGTCGGCAATGACCAGTAGAATCACATCGCCCTCTGACAGCAGATCACCGACCGCGATTTTAAGCTCAGTAACGGTGCCAGCAGTTGTTGCTGGGATTTCCATCGAAGCCTTATCGGACTCAAGCACGATGAGACTCTGCTCAAGCGCGATTACATCACCAACAGCGATCAATATCTCAACAACTTCAGCTGCCGCGCCGCCAATATCTGGTACGGTAATTATTGTATTTGTCATGGTTGTACTCCCGCCGCTCAGGCCGTGAAGGGATTGATCTTATCGGGGGAAATTCCGAGTGTGGTCATGGCTTCTGCAACTACTACCGCCTCGATTTTTCCTTCATCAGCCAGTGATTTGAGCGCCGCTAACACGACAAAATCACGACTCACTTCGAAGTGATGACGCAACTTCCGACGTGTGTCACTGCGTCCAAATCCATCCGTACCCAGCACTGTAAACCTGCCCGGGACAAATTCTCTCAATTGGTCTGTGTGGGCCTTAATATAATCGGTCGCGGCAATGAAGGGCCCTTCATTAGCAGCCAGTTGCTCTGTTACAAACGGCACCCTCGGGGACTCCGTGGGATGGAGTAAATTCCAGCGAGCGGCCGCTTTACCGTCACGTACTAATTCATTGACGCTCGTCACGCTCCAAACATCGGCCGCCACACCATAGTCACGCTCTAACATCTCAGCCGCAGCTTCGACCTCACGCAATATAGTACCTGCACCGAGTAACTGCACCCGCAAGCTATTGGGTGATTTCGACTGATGTAGCCGATATAAACCACGGATAATGCCCTCTTCAATACCCTCTGGCATATCCGGATGAACATAGTTTTCGTTCATGGTGGTGATGTAATAAAAACAATTCTCACCGTCTTCAAACATGCGTTTCATGCCACGTTGGATAATGACCGCTAACTCATAGGCATAGGTCGGGTCGTAGCTAACGCAATTGGGTACGGTTGCGGCCATCAAATGACTATGGCCATCTTGGTGCTGCAGGCCTTCACCATTGAGTGTGGTCCGACCCGCAGTGGCGCCAATCAAAAAGCCCCGTGCCTGACTATCTCCTGCAGCCCAGGCTAAATCGCCAATCCGCTGAAAACCAAACATCGAATAGAAGATGTAAAACGGAATCATCGGATAATCAGACACGCTGTAGGAGGTGGCGGCAGCCAACCATGCGGAGAAAGCACCCGCTTCGTTAATGCCCTCCTCCAAAATCTGGCCTTGGACATCTTCTTTATAGAACATGATGCCACCGGAATCATGTGGGGTGTAGCGCTGACCCATCGATGAATAGATTCCCAGCTGACGGAACATACCTTCCATGCCGAATGTTCGCGCTTCATCGGGAACGATTGGTACCACTCGCTGACCGATTTCTTTGTCTTTCACCAGCGATGATAAAACACGCACAAAAGACATTGTGGTAGAAATTTCTCGCTTCCCAGTGCCTTTTAACTGGCTTGCATAGGCACTGAGCGCTGGCACTGGCAGCGCATACGAGGTTGCGCGTCGCGCCGGCATTTGCCCACCTAACTGAGCGCGTCGCTCACGCATATAACGCATTTCGGGGCTATCTTCTGGCGGGCGATAAAAGGGGACGTCTTTCAGGTCTTTATCGCTGATAGGGACGCCAAAGCGATCACGAAATGCCTTGAGGCTCTTAGTATCGAGTTTTTTCAACGAGTGGGTTTCGTTGTTTGCCTCACCGGCCTCCGAAGTACCATAACCCTTGACGGTCATCGCCAGAATAACGGTTGGACGTTCAGTTTCCTCACACGCCGCGGCATAGGCGGCATAGACCTTGTAAGGGTCATGACCACCCCGATTAAGATACATAATATCCTCATCACTTAAGTCTTTAACTAACTCAAGCGTCTCAGGAAAACGACCAAAGAATTTCTCTCGGGTATAAGCGCCGCCATTGTATTTACAGTTTTGTAGCTCGCCATCGCAGACTTCGTCCATGATCTGCTGCAACTTGCCGGTCTTATCACGCTCAATAATGGGATCCCACTTACGACCCCAAATCACTTTAATGACGTTCCAGCCTGCACCCCGAAAGACGCCCTCCAGCTCCTGTATGATTTTTCCATTGCCGCGAACAGGACCATCTAAGCGCTGCAAATTGCAGTTTACGACAAAATGTAAGTTACCTAATTTTTCGCGTCCGGCCAGCGCTATAGCACCCAAAGATTCCGGTTCGTCGGACTCACCATCACCCATAAAACACCAAACCTTGCGATCACGGTGATCGACTAAGCCACGCTTGGTCTGATATTTCATGACGTGGGCTTGGTAGATAGCCTGCAATGGTCCAAGGCCCATCGATACCGTAGGAAACTGCCAATAGTCGGGCATCAGCCAGGGATGTGGATAAGATGACAAACCGTTGCCATCGACTTCGCGGCGGAAATTTTCTAGCTGCTTCTCATCAAATACACCCTCAAGATAAGAGCGCGCGTACATACCCGGGGCACTGTGTCCCTGAAAAAACACTAAATCACCAGGATGTCCATTGGCCGTACCCCTGAAGAAATAGTTCATACCCACGTCGTACAATGTGGCGCTCGATGAAAAACTTGAAATATGACCGCCAAGACCCTCTTCGTTAGCGTTTGCGCGCATCACCATGGCCATCGCATTCCAGCGAACAAGCGAGCGAATACGACGCTCCATAAACAAATCACCCGGCATTGGCCGCTCGTTTTCAGGGGCAATGGTATTGCGAAAGGGTGTTGTGATTGCCTCGGGAAGTGGTACGCCGGACAACTGAGCATGCTGACTCACACCCCGCAACAGCTCGCCCGCAGCACTAAGCCCACCGTGCTTAACTACCGAATCGAGAGAATCCAACCACTCCTGCTGCTCTTGAGGGTCCAGCACATTATCTGTCACTACAATCTCCTTATTAAGTTCTAATTTAGAACTCTTTAATTTTGACTCAACGTCAGAAAAATAACGCAAAAAGACTAAAAATGTAACAGAGTTCCTTTTTAGAATTATCTTTTTTCGCAAAAAAACCCAGTATTACACCGGGTTTTATCAAGACTCAACTAAGAAGTGACAGGACCCATGCTGCACAGTTGGTCAAAAAATATCATCAAGGTCATAGCCGCTAACGCTGGCGACGCAAGCGAAAGGCCGTTGCAGACTCGATTGTAACTGCGGCCTCAGCGGGCAAAACACCCTTGGCCCCAGGGGCAACAACTTGGATGGAAGCGGGATTGTTTATAAAGTGGGCCTGAAAATACTGTTGCCAGGTTTCAAACTCGATATTCTCAATCGTGCTAGCGAACTTTTCTCTGGTGTCGAAATCTGTTTCACCCAAGTTCAATTCACGCCACTGTCGACCCCCCTCCTCATAGAGATTTTTACTTGGCTCCCGCAGTTCTGCGACTAAAGATTGACGATACTTCGTAAACGTTTCTTCAGCCAACACATTAAGGTGATTTGCTTTAAAGTCAGCCATCGCTGCAGCTACCGCCGCTGCGCTGTGGCTTGGTGATTGCACCAACATGACCCAGCCAGGCTGCTTTAGGCGGGTGTAATTAACACTTGCCGCAACGTAGCCCATCTGCCGCTCTGTGCGCAGATCGTTAAAGAACATCTGCTCAGTTGTGTAGGCCGACAAAGCTGTTGCGGCACGATCCTCAAGGCTATTTGAAGGCCCTTGGAAGTACCAGGCAACTACTGCGTCATTGTGTGCAACCGGTGCGACTAATCTTAAGGATTCACCGGGCAATAAACGGGTCACCTGCTGTGCGGTCACTTGAGAGGGGGCACCGCTGCCCACTAATGTGGTCAGGTCCTCAGCCATCGCTCGCGCCGTATCTTCACTGTAATTCCCGTAAACCAAGGCACGTATAGTCGCCCCACGCCAGAACTGCTCGGCGAAGTTTAATATCAGCGGCAAGTTAAGCTGATTCAGCGCATCGATACGCTGCTGCTCACTCCACTGGCCTAAAAGCAGCGCCTCGTTGAGATCAGAGAGTGTCTGGCTATAGGGTCGCCGAGTTTCCGCATTTTCTAGGCGTCGAATCGCTTCTATGCGCAAATTTTCAAAACGTTGCTGATCAAAATTGCGCTGAGCTAGAAACGGTTGCAGTGCTTTAAAAAAGGTTCGCTGCTTGTCGTTGTAACCACTGATGGATAAGTCGATGCCCTCAACCCCAGCGGAAATTGAAAAACCCAATCCGGCCAATAGTGCGGGGTAGCCCAACTCATTAGCGGCGTCGTTAACCAGCGCCACATACATCGCTGCAGTCGCGGCTTGTAAAGGGCTGTTAGCCATATCAGCACCACGGAACTGGGCGCGCAGTATCCCTTTAGGGGTTTCGAAGGTGGCATCCTGTCTGAACCAAAAATCGATGCGCTCGCTATTTACCAGCAGGACCGGTTTGGCGCTATGTGTGTCGTCGGTAGACGTCAACTCAAAATCGGTGGCAACAAAGGGGTTGGGGATAGGTAGCGTGAAAGCGGTACCTGATGCCCCCTGCCACTTGGCGAGCTGCGCATCAGTGAGCGAATTTAGACCATAATTCACACCGTAGTACTGCGACACCTTATCGGTCTTCACCTCAGGTGCACTGTATATGATCAACGCGTTGTCCGCACGGAGCTCTTCCAGAGCTTGCTGAATAAGTGAGGGCTGGAAATCATCTAACAAATAAGGGCCACGCAATACATCTTCGGCGGCGTAGTACTGCATAGCATTAGCGACCTGAGCAACATAGCCCTGCGCCGATCCCTCTTCGCGAAAGCGGAAATTGATTGCGGCTAGATCGCTTTGTTCAGCAAACCGCCAAGCCTCAGGACCCTTTTTTCTCAACCCATCAATATACGCAAAAGTTGCCGCCACCACTGATTCCCAGTGGTTTGCACCTTGCTCAGAGAGGGCAATGCTAACGCTGAAAATAGTGCCACCGCGCCAGTTAAGGTCCGCGCCCGCCCCCACCGACTCAGCCAGCCCTTGATTTTTCAGGTAAGAAAGCAAACTGCCGACACCCTCATGGCCCAGCAGATTGCCAATGTAGGCTAAGGGCTTACTCCGATAAGCGCTGCGATAATCTGCAACAGGAAACAAAAGCTGTAATTCACGCTGCGTAGCCACTGGCTCGATAGTCAGGACAGCAGGCAAAGTGTCGGTCATAAATAATGGCGCGCTCACATCACTAACAGGATTGCCACGATCAGGAATTGCCGTGAAACGAGGCGCCACCATAGCCGCGAGCGTATCGAGATCTTGCGGGCCCATAACGACCAACTGCATGGCCTGCGCGGAATAATAGCGCGCATAAAACGCCAATAGGTCATCGCGAATACTTTGTCCTTCTGTATCGGACAAACTGTCTAAATTACCCACCGTAAAGCGGCTATAGGGATGGCCCGTATCGGCCAATTCTCGAATCACGTCGAGCCCACGACGTCCATCGCTCTTCAGACCCATATGATATTCAGCCTCGACCGCATTTTTTTCGCGCTCGATATAGGCTGGATCTAATAACGGCGCAATAAAGAATTGTGCAAAACGGTCAAGGGCACCTTCTAACGCATCAGCCTTGATATCAAAGAAATAATTTGTGTGCTCAAAACTCGTGTAGGCATTGCGTCCGCCACCGTTCTCTAAAATATAGCGCTCATAGTCGTCGGCATCTGGATACTTCTCAGTGCCCATAAAAAGCATATGTTCCAAGAAGTGCGCCAAACCGCCGCGATCAATGGGATTTTCTCCGCTGCCGACCATGACATCTAAAGACGCTGCGGCCTTAGGGCTATCTGGATCAGAAATCAGCAGTACCGATAAATTGTTTTCCAAAGTGATATAGCGGTAAAGAAAGGTATCCGCCGCACTTTTAACCGGCTCAGTGACCTGCAGTGCTAGCTGCTGATCGGGTTCAACCGAACCAGTTTTACAGGCAACTAGGCCCGCACTTAACATGATGAAAAATAAATGACGCAGTTTCACGCGTTTCTCCTGCTATAACTTAATTATTGACTTGGTCGAGGTGATATTGCGTAGGCCAGGCGCGCATAATCGCATTGACAATCGTCGCCAGTGGAATGGCAAAAAAGACGCCCCAAACACCCCAAACACCACCAAAAAATAACACTGCAACGATAATGGCGATCGGATGTAGGTTGACTGCTTCAGAAAACAGTAGCGGCACTAGCACGTTGCCATCGAGCACCTGAATGATCGCGTAGGCGATAAAGACATAGTAGAAATCTGGTGCATCACCCCATTGAAAGAAAGCAACGAACACCACAGGTATGGTCACCAACGTAGCGCCGATATAAGGGATTATCACAGAGAGGCCGACCAACAATGCCAATAATGCCGCGTAGTTGAGACCAAAAAACGAAAACGCCATATAGCTTGCGGCGCCTACGAGAATTATTTCGATTACCTTGCCGCGCGCATAATTGGCGAATTGCTGGTTTATTTCGGTCCATATTTGCGTCAGTAATGGACGCTCGGCGGGTAAGAATGACAGGAACCAAGCAACGATCTGCTCGCGATCCTTCATCAGGAAAAACACCATGAGCGGTATCAAAACCATATAAACCATGACCGCTATGACCGAGGGAATACTGCTCAAACCGCGGGTTAGCACCTGCTGACCAAATTGCGCCATCTCACTTTGTATTGCAGTGACTAACTGATTTATTTGATCTTCGCTGATCATGGCTGGATAGGTCTCATTCAGCATATCCAGCAAATGTCGTCCCTCCCCGACCATGTTTGGGCCTTCGCGCAGCAAGCTCACCAACTGACGCCATACCAATGGCACTAGACCGAGAGAAAATGCAAAAAATGCACCCATAAATAATAGCGTTGAAATCCAGACCCCCGCCCGCGCGGAACACCCCCAACTGACTAGCTGATTGGCGATGCCCTGCATAAGATAGGCGAGCACAATGGCAACAAATACCGGTGCCAACACATCACCGAGCAACATAAGTAACAGCAAAGCGCCCGCCAATAAAAACAACAGCAGCACTGACTCTTCCTCACTGAAATAGCGGTGGTACCATTTTTTAAGAATGTCGATCATGATAATTACGCCTTGATTATCAAATGTCTGAGCACACCATCATCACAATGATATGTCGTGACACCGTGGCCGGCCAGCCGCTGTAACGACTGAAAATCGCGTGATGAGGCTGGGTCAGTAGACAACACCTCTAGCATGTCTCCAGAACTTAACTCCCGCAGTGCACGCTTGGCCATCAGCAATGGCATGGGACAAGACTGCCCACAAGCATCTACACTTTGCTTTGGTTGACTGTGCTGCATAAACCCTCCCTGTTAACAGAGTATATCGTCAGCACAAGGCACTTGCGCCATTCTTATACGATATGAATAGGGAACTCTGACACAAAAGAGTGCTCAATCAACTATAAGTTCAGTTAGAGTCTGCATATGACCTTTTATTATTTATTAACATGCACCAAAAGATGCAATGCCTGAGGAGTTGTCGCAATCACGATCTTAGTAAAAGCCTCGCCTAGCGCAGCCGGCGGGTGCAAAGCGCTGTGCCATTGGCTGTTAACTTGCGTGCTGTTATTTACCAGCATTGATGGTAATGCGGCTACTGAGGGCTTAAAGATCCCTAATTTAGGGGCCGCTAGTACCAGTCTTTTTTCCGCCGACTTTGAATATCAGCTGGGCCGCGACTGGCTCAAGGTATTTCGCGGCCAGGTGCCAACCGTCAATGACCCGCTACTTTATAGCTATCTTGAGAATATCGTCTTTGAGCTGATTACCCACAGCGAGTTACAAGATCGACGCATCGATCTAGTCATTGTTGACAACCCTACGATCAATGCCTTCGCCGTGCCCGGGGGGGTCATAGGTGTTCACAATGGTCTATTCCAATACGCCCAAACCGAGGATGAGTTTGCGACGGTGATTGCGCACGAAATAGCGCACCTAAGTCAGCGCCATTTTTCTCGCGGCGTCGAGCTGTCGCAAGCACAGGCGCCGCTCAACATCGCGGGCTTGCTGGCTGGAATATTGCTGGCAGCAACTGCAGGTGGCGATGCGGGTATGGCAGCCCTTACCGCCACTCAGGCGGCGCTGCAAGATCAGCAACTGCGTTACAGTCGAGCGAATGAAGCGGAGGCAGACCGCGTTGGACTGCGGACTCTTTACGCCGCGGGCATGGACCCTTATGCCGCGCCAACTATGTTTGAACGCATGCTGGCCGCTACCCGTTACAGCTCTTCTAAATACATTCCGGAATTCATGCGCAGTCATCCGCTGTCAGAAAAACGTATTGCCGATACGCGCAATCGAGCCATGCAGTATCCCCGTACAATTCGACCAATCAATCTTGACTATCAATTGATGCGCGCCCGTGTCGCTAACGCGCTCGCCGACACACCAGAGCGCGCAGTAGAGCTATTTAGAGATCAATTAGATGGCGTTCCTCGCTCACGTGAAGCTGCGACCTACGGCCTTGTATTAGCACTGACTGCCGCCGGGCGACCCGATGAAGCAGCACTGGCTCTCGATGATATTTGGTCCGTCACTAACGACCGAATAGCTTATATCCTCGCAGATGCAGAAATCGACTTAGCGCGCGGCAACCCCAAACGGGCCGCAGACAAACTCGCGCGTCGCTTGCGCCTATCACCAGGGAATCATCCGCTAACTATGGCTTATGCTTACGCATTACAACAGGCTGGTGATTCTCATATTGCTGAAGAAGTACTGATCACCCAATCGAAACGCAAACCTAAGGATCCATATCTTTGGTATCTATTAGCAGAGGTTCAAGGTCTGTCGGGCAATATCATCGGCTTACATCGGGCGCGGGCGGAGTATTTCATTCTCAACGGCAATCTTGACGCCGCGCAACGCCAGCTCAACTACGCGCTGAAGCTGTTAAATGATGACTTTACAACCTCGGCGCTGATCAATGAGCGTTTGCGGGACATCAGCCAAATCCGCGCCGCCCTAGACCGCTAATATAGCCAGCTCTTTAGGCGCGACCGACTACGCCAGTGTTGAGCTCAGCGGCAAAAGCCAGCATTCGGTCAAGGGGCTTGGTTGCCGCTGCACCGACAATAGGATCCACGTAGATTTCATTGTCTGGACGATCAAAAACGTTCGCCAGTTTTTCAAAATCGTTCATTGCCATCCAAGGACAATTAGCGCAACTACGGCAAGTAGCGCCCTCCCCCGCGGTCGGGGCAATAATAAATTGTTTGTCTGGTGCAGCCTGGTTTAACTTGTAAAAAATGCCGTGATCGGTGGCCACGATAAACGTCTTATTGGGTAGTGTTTGCGCCGCTTTAATAATTTGTGTGGTAGAGCCTACGCAGTCCGCTAGTGCAATCACAGCGGCGGGAGATTCTGGGTGCACCAGCACCGCAGCATCGGGATGGACCTGTTTTAGATCTAAAATACCCCGCGCCTTAAACTCCTCATGCACAATACACGCACCATCCCAGATCAGCACGTCAGCGCCACTTTCACGCCGCACATAGTCGCCCAAATGGCGATCCGGCGCCCAGAGGATCTTTTTACCCTGCGCAGCTAAGTGTTCGGCGAGATCAAGCGCAATACTTGATGTCACCACCCAGTCAGCGCGCGCTTTTACAGCCGCAGAAGTGTTGGCATATACCACCACTTCACGGTCTGGATTGGCATCGCAAAATGCGCTGAATTCATCTATCGGGCAGCCCAAATCCAAAGAACAAGTCGCCTCCAACGTGGGCATCAAGACGCGCTTCTCTGGCGTAAGAATTTTGGCAGTTTCACCCATAAACTTCACACCGGCGACCACCAACGTGGTAGCTGGATGATCGCGACCAAATCGCGCCATCTCTAGGGAGTCCGACACACAGCCGCCCGTAGCTTCCGCTAAAGCTTGAATTTCTGGCGCCGTGTAATAGTGGGCCACAAGCACAGCATTCTCGCGAACTAAGCGCGCACGAATCTCGTCTTCAAGCTGCGCTTGCACTGCGGGATTAATTGGAGTCTGAGCCCCGCGGGTCAAATGATGCTGCACTTGCTCGCGGATACTGATGAGTTTCTCTTCTGCAATTGACATAAATAGCTGGCTTCGTGAGCGGGCGCACAGGAGGCGCATCATTCGAGGATAAAAATATGACGTTGGATAATACCACAATCGCATTGATGACAAGTAATGCGACAAAAGCTGTGGCTTTTCGTTACAAACTGCTAACCTTATTGAAATTCCAAGAAGTTGATGCAGTGACCGCGACAGAACTATTAGCCAAGCGCGAGCGACCAAAGATCTTGGTCGCTGATGACGACATGATGGTTCGTGTGCTGGCGCGTGAGTGCTTGGAAGATGCGGGCATGGATGTTATCGAGGCAAGCGACGGCGAATCTGCGCTAGCCCTTTACCACAGCGAACAACCCGACTTACTATTTCTCGACGTAGAAATGCCCAATATGACAGGCCTAGACGTCTGCGAAGCCGTACGCGCAACGCCCGGTGGTGGCAACGTACCCATACTTATTGTCACTGGTGCAGACGATCAAGAATCTATCGACCGCGGTTTCAATGCCGGTGCAACACAATACAAAACTAAGCCTATACATTGGTCGCTGCTCAGTCGCGATATCCGTTATATGTTGCGTGCGGCCAAAGCGTTTAACGATATTAAAGCGCAAGAAGGTCGTCTCCGTTACCTCGCTTATTTTGATCATCTAACCGACCTGCCCAACCGCAGGAGTTTTAATGAACAGTTGCGACGTAATCTCATTGCTGGGGAACAACGCGGTGCAAGCACGGGCTTGATACTCGTTGATATGGACCATTTCAAACGCATTAATGACTCTATTGGTCACGAGCGGGGCGATGAGTTACTCAAGACCATTTCACGACGCCTACAAGACATTTTGCGAGAGATCGCCGTTATTGCTACAGATTATCCAGGCGCCTCCGTCAGTCCCGACCCTGATCTATTAGCATTTGAGATCGCACGTATTGGCGGTGACGAGTTCACCATTATCGTGCGCAATGCCGCGAGTCAAGCGCAGCTTGTTGATATAGGCAATACCATCATTGCAGGCTTCGCCCAGCCGTTGGAAATTCTGGGGCATATCCTCGTCCTAACGCCGAGCATGGGCATTGTATCAACGCCAGATCATGGGGTGACACCCGAGATTCTTCTCAGGCGTGCTGATGCGGCGGTATACGCAGCCAAAGCCGATGGACGCGCGCGGCTAAGGCTTTACGATGCCAGCCTAGAAGACGATGCAGCAGAGCAGTTGCGACTTGAAGAAGATCTTCGCGATGCGATGCACTCCGGCGGTCTGTCTATGGTTTACCAGCCCCAAATCGACACCCGAACCGGTCGATTATGTGGTGTAGAAGCACTAATTCGCTGGAATCACCCAGACCTTGGCCCTATCTCACCGGCCAAATTCATTCCAGTGGCAGAACGTACCGGACTTATCGTTCCGCTGGGAGATTGGATCTTGCGGCAAGTTGACCAGGATGCGAAACGCCTCAGTGAAAACTTCCCTAAAAGTGCCACGATCAGTATCAATTTATCGCCGCTGCAGTTTAGCCAAACCAATTTTGTCGAGCATATTGCAAAGAAACTCAAACAATTGGATATGCACTACCAAATAGAGCTCGAGCTGACCGAAGGTGTCATCATGAGAGACGCCGAAAGTAATCTCTCAAAGCTAAGCCAACTTAAGGCCCTGGGCTTTAAGTTAGCGATAGATGATTTTGGTACAGGCTATTCATCGCTCAGTTATTTACGCCACTTTCCAATCGACACACTAAAAATAGATCAAAGCTTTGTCGGGGATATCGGTACATCCGATGGCGATGGTATCGTCCGCGCCATTCTCGGCTTGTGTTATGCCCTCGATCTACGCGTCATCGCCGAAGGTGTAGAAACCTCTGAGCAGGCCGCATTCCTCGGGACCCATAACTGCGACGTGTTGCAAGGTTACTTGCTGGCACGGCCGATGACTATTGCGCAACTGATTGAAGGGGCAAATAAAGACTACAGCTCATTGATTCTAGGGTCCTCGGAAGCACTCACGAACACCAGTGAACCGACGGCACAAACCACAGCAAAAATCTCTGCGCAGTAAGTATGAAGTCGCGAGTTCACTCGACGATCCGCAACACCACCCTTCTGCTAGGCGCCATAATTTTAGCCAGCAATCACGCTGGCATTGCGGCTGACTCGACGCCCGTCACTGGGCCGCCAGAGGAAATTCAAGTCCTACTGATTGGCGAGGATCCGAGGCTGCTCGAACAGGCACTAACCGGTGTCAACGGACAACTCACGCACACATTGCCAATTATTCAAGGTATAGGCGGTAACATACCCACTGAAGCGCTAGCGATCTTATCCAGCGCGTCAGGCGTCACACGAGTCATTGAAGACTTCAACCCACCGGTCTCTGCACCCAAACGTGACTGCGATATTGCCGGTAGCCTAGAGATTGATCTCACAGGCCGGCAACTTAACTGGTCAGTGTTTAACTTCAGTGCGCAGCCACGCGGGCTGACTGAGCTCTCTATTAGCTGGCCACCGGCTATCGCCGCCCCAATAGCAACTGTGTTGGCAAGTATCCCTCTCGATCTACCCAATACCGCGGCAACAAAAAACAACAAGATGCTCATTGAGAAGTCATTGCCGGTCCTACCTGTTGGCAGTACGACATTGAGCATTCAGTTTGCAAATGACCTCAGTCAGTTCAGTCAGAATGACTTCAACATTGCGCTGACCGGCGGTTGCAGTACAACGCTTGCTCGCGCCTACCCCGATAATGCTAACGACTATTATTACAACCGGGTGATCGGCGCCGACCTCCTCCACGCCCAAGGAATTACCGGTAAGGGTGTCACTGTCGCCGTACTTGATTCAGGATTTTGGGAACATAAGGCACTACAACGGGCTTCGGACGGCAGGGAACGCGTACTCGCACGTTACGATGCAATAACCGACAGACGCGCCGAGCGGATGACCGACGAGAGCGGGCATGGCAGCCATATGAGCAGCATTATTGCCAACAGCACAACCACTGGCTCTGCACAGCAGAAGAACCCAACGGCCGGCTATAAGGGCGTTGCCCCGGATGTGAATTTAGTCCCCGTCAAAGTGGTCGATGGCGCAGGTAACGCCGATTATTTGGATATTGTGCGGGGCTTACAGTGGATATTGGACAATCACATAGCACTGAATATCCGGATTGTTAATATATCCTTAGCCGCGGCACCACGATTTGACTACTGGGATGACCCTGTCAATCAAGCTGTATTCAAACTGTGGCAAGCCGGCATTATTGTCGTTGCCGCAGCGGGCAATGATGGCCCCGACGTTTCATCGATAGGCTCTCCTGGTAACAACCCCTATGCTATTACCGTCGGTGCCGTCACCGACTCCTGGACCCCCGAGGACAAAAGTGATGACTATATTCCCAATTTTTCTTCTCGCGGACCCACAGCCGTTGGTCATATAAAACCCGACCTAGTAGCTCCAGGCGGGCATATCACGGGGCTAGTCCCATTAGATTCAACACTTGCACAGAAAAGTCCTGATTATCTATTGAGAAACGGCGATTTTGTCGCAACTGGCTCTTCACAGGCTGCAGCCGTAGTTTCGGGGATCGCGGCCTTACTGCTGCAAATAGAACCCGATCTGACTAATGACGACATCAAATGCATGTTGACGAGCAGTGCGGAGCCCGCCATCAATCTCGACGGAAGACTCGCCTACAGTCCATTTACCCAAGGAAAAGGCTACGCAAGTGCGGCACGTGCGATCACCTTGGGCGAACGAGGCTGTGGCAATACTGGCCTCGACATAGATGCCGCGGTGACCGGCCGGGAGCAGCAGTTTGGTCCCACTATTGCTTTACCCGACGGCACCCCTAGCTTAGATGGCTTGGTCGATTTACTCACACAGACCCCCACTGAGAAAGGCCTTAGCGAAACACGTCGCTGGGGAGTCAAAGCGCATATTGAGCGGCTAGATTCCGCCGACATTGCCGCCCCTGCAAATATTGCCGCCGGTTGGCTTGAAGCCTATCTGTCCGAGCGCGCGCGAATGCAGGCACTCACCGAAAGTGCCTCGCCTTAAGAACGCCAAAGTAGCTTCAGATCTACAATAAGCCATCGGCGCTAGCGCCATCTCATGGGTATGACGTCGCGTTAACCCACGGTTACACAACAATACTGCCCTTTCGTCTGATGCCCTTTTGGACAATAGATCTTTTATGTCACTCATTTACAGTGAATAAAACAAAACGCTGCCGACTTTTAATCATTGCGTAAATAACGATTTAAGCTCGCCGAAAACCGTCAATAAAACTTGGCACAAACTTTGCATTATATCTATTGATTAACTCACGGACCGAAGTGGTCAATTATTTGACACTGATAGTCCTTGAAATTTTGTCCACTGGGAGAAAGGTAATGAATATTAGAACTTTGAGCGTTACTGCTGTAATTACAGGCCTACTGTTGAGCACCTCAGTAGCTTTTGCCGACGGTCAACTCCGTGGCGGTATGACCGCTGTGCGTAATGTGGCCGGCACCATTAATAGCCAAAACCAATATGCCGACATCAAATGGCAAACTGGCCGCGCGGTTAGCAGCGCGACTACTGTCGCAGCCGGCGACAATAGCGAAGCTAGTTTCAAATGGGCGGATCGCAATAATAATCGTCGCAGCGACAGCGCAAATATGGCGCAGGGCTTGACCGCGCGGGATGGCAGCGAAGCTGCAATGCGCTGGGTAATCCGCAATGATGCAGACCAATCCGCAATGCGTTGGGTCATTCGCAACGATGCTGACCAATCTGCAATGCGCTGGGTCATCCGCAACGATGCTGACCAATCTGCAATGCGCTGGGTCATCCGCAACGATGCTGACCAGTCCGCAATGCGCTGGGTCATCCGCAGCGATGCTGACCAATCTGCAATGCGCTGGGTCATCCGTAATGATGCTGGCCAATCTGCAATGCGCTGGGTCATCCGCAACGATGCTGACCAATCTGCAATGCGTTGGGTCATCCGTAGCGATGCGAGTCAGGCCGATCTGAGTCATACCACTCGCTAAGACCAACTTTTAGGCAAAACGTCAATAACCCGCTCCTGCGGGTTATTGACGTTGGGGGTTAATTTATTGCGAGCATCGGTCATACTCTAGCTTGACTCATCATGAAAAAGACCGATGCTGCCAATAAAATATATTTTAGCGTTTCTCATATCGCTACTGGCCCTGAATGCACATCAAACTATGGCGCTTATTGGTTCGACCGATTTGTTTTTCTGGCAATCAGATGTCACTCCTCAGTTAAATCAGATCGTAGTGGAGCGAGTCACACAAGATAAGACTGGTGCGGTTTGGTTCGCGACACAGGATGGTATTAATCGCTTCGACGGTAAGCGAGTAGAGGTCTATACCGCGGCCACGGAATACGCGGGCGGTCTAAAGCCCGGCTTAATCAGCGGCATGGCACTGGACTCGAGAGATTCCCTTTGGGTGGCCACATCCGGCGCCCTGCAGGTATTCAACAGCAATACCAAAACCTTTTCTCAACCGACCGCGCTGAGTGGTGAGTCGCTCGATATTTTATCGATGGAGATCGACCCGTACGGCCGAATTTGGCTAGGTCTACCCGGCGAAATAGGCATTTATCAGCAGGCGTCTGGACAGTTTTATCGACTCAACCTGCCCCGAAATATCGCGGGCAAGCAGACCACAGCCTTTGCCTTTTCCAAAGATGGTGACATGTATGGCATTGTGGCAGATGCGGGTGTCTTTCGTTTTCAGATCGATGGCGACAATCTCACGGCCGAAGCCGTGACAACAAGTAAGGCGGTTGTCGCAGCTTTGACAGACGACATGACGCACGCACACGTGGTACCGAGAAGATTATTCATCACTGATACAGAGCTTTGGCTGGCCACCCAAGACAGCGGTGTTTACGTGATCGGATTAGATCAGAACCAGGAGCGGCACATCACCGCAGGACCCAACGCCTTTGACCTACCAACAAATAACATCACCGCGCTGTTTATTGAGGAAGGACGAGTGTGGATTGGCACCAGTGCCGGCTTGGCGGTCAGCGATGATGGCGGCAGAACGTTCACGGTGTATACCGAGTTCAATAATGGGCTCGCTGACGATCCCATTTTTAGTATTTATAAGACCCGCGATGACACCTACTGGGTAGGTACCTTCCGCGGCTTAATGCAAGCCCGCGATAGCGTGGTACAAACCCTAACCAGCAAGAACTCAAATTTATCCGGTGACTTGGTCAACGCAGTTCTAGAGGGTGGCGACGGCACCATATGGGTCGGTACTGATAGCGGGTTGAATTACTTGCTGCCTGGCAGCCATGAGTTTAGTCCAATTAATAGCTTTACCCATTTTGAGCTCGCTGACGATACGGTTATGTCCCTGGCCGAGCAAGAAAACTATATCTGGATTGGAACCTATGAAGGTGGCTTGTATCGACTAAATATTACTACCAAAGAACTGCTTGTTGTCGACTACAACTCCAATACTAACGATGCTCTAAATTCTTTAGGTATCACCTCACTGCTCGTTCTTAACGATAATTTAATCGCCGCAGGCACATTTGGCGGTGGGGTCAGTATTGTGCGTAGTGATGGTAGTGTTCTGCGCACAATACGCGCACTACCGGGTAGCAATGTCAGCGACGCAGTACTGTCATTGACCCGCGATAACGACGGCCAAATATTGGTCGGCACTCAAACAGGGTTAGCGCGTATCGACACAGAGTTGAGAACCATAGAACCGCTGCTGGTATCGCTACCATCAAGTGATGGCAGCGATACGGATTCACTCAGCGTTCCCTTAATTGTCGAAATCACTCTAGGAGTCGATAACTCGCTTTGGCTGTCCAGTATTGGTAATGGGTTGATTCGGGTAACACGAGATGTGACCAATCACATCTTATCTGCAGCGAATTTATCACGAGTACTTCAACTGCCGAGCTTGAGCATCTACGCCATTCACTACGACCCTGAAGGGCTGGTCTGGCTAGCTCATACAAAAGGGCTCACACGCTTCAACCCTAAATCCCTTGAAGCCCAACAGGTCGGCACACAATTTGGATTAAAAAGTGTTGAATTCTCTATGGGCGCTTCTGCTCGCGGGAAAACTGGGCGCCTCTATTTTGGCAGTAATCGCGGCGTCAGCAGCTTGGAGGCCTTCGACGCAGATATAAAGAACAAGCCGGTAGAAATTGGCCTCTCATCGATCAATGTGATGGGACAGAATATATCAATCGACGATATCAAAGCCGGTGCCACCCTCGAACTCAGCCACGAAGACCTCATCGCAACCGTTGAATTTTTTGCCGCCGAATATATCGACCCCAGCAGCATTGAATATGCCTATCGCATATTAGGCCTCGAGGATGAATGGATTTTCAAGGGTAATGAGCGCACCGTTAGCCTCACGACCCTGCCACCCGGAGACTATGCACTTCAGCTGGCAGCGAGAGGCAGCGCAGGCATTTGGAACCGCGAGGGGCTTAGTATCCCGATTATGGTCAGCCCCGCCTGGTGGCAAAGCTTATATGCCTACGCGAGCTATGCAGTGGCACTCTTACTCGCAATACTACTGATCATTGTTCGGTCTCGGGTTAACTTGACGGCTGCACGAGTGCGCGAGCAAGAACTGTCGGCCCGGGTACTCGAGCGCACAACAGATTTAGAACATGCCAAGCGCGAGGCCGAGACTGCGAACCGCGCGAAATCAGAGTTCCTAGCGGTTATGAGTCACGAAATCCGCACGCCGCTCCATGGCATCATCGGCATGAATGAATTGCTACTCAAAACACCGACGACACCGCAGCAGGAACGATTTGCGCGAGCGGCGCTGAATAGTGGTAAAACGCTATTGCATCTAATTAGTGAAGTTTTAGATCTCGCTAAAATAGAAGCCGATCGTATAGAAATAGAATCTCTGCCTTTTGATCTTATCGAACTGATCGATGAAGTCTGCTACTTGCAAGGGGAGCCGGCCCAGCGCAAAGGTCTAAAACTGAACTTCATACCCGATGTAGGCCTCGCGCAGCAGTATCAGGGTGATCCGCAAAAAATCCGCCAAATAGTAATGAACCTCGTAGGCAATGCGATCAAATTTACCGGTCAAGGAGATATTACAGTTCGTGCAATTCAGGGCGCCGATGATGACATTGTCATCGCCGTATGGGATACCGGCATTGGCATTGAAAGTGAGGCGCGCGGTCGGATTTTTGATAAATTCACACAAGTCGATGCCAGTATTACGCGCAAGTATGGCGGCACCGGACTCGGACTGACAATCTGTCGAAATTTCGCCAGTTTGATGGGTGGCCAACTAGAAATTCTGGACACCGAAACCGGTGTGGGCACACTGATCCAAGTGCGACTGCCCCTACCCCGCGGGACTGACAATAAACAGCAACAGCAGCAGGGCGATTTCGCACTCTTCACCGAAGATGACCTGCTCGCTGAAAGCATCGCACAGCATGCCCTTCGTGCGGGGGTGCAATGCCATCGAATCAGGTCATTAAAAGATCCTTGTTTAGTTGACGTTTTCGCTGTCATGGCAGACGAACGCCTGGATCAGTCGCTCCTCGACGCGATCGAAGAAGCAGATGCTTTGCCGCGCCGTATTTTTCTAAGCGACATCCGCAGCTTTAGTCCCAGACTTTATAAAAACGCTTGGACCGCATTGCACAAACCAATTACCCAAGGGAATCTCGAAGAAGCGTTATTTAATGAACAAAAAGTACAGCAAGCGCGCGGAGATAAGCGGCGTCTGGTGGGCAAAGTGCTGGTTGCCGAAGACAATAAGGTGAATCAGCTACTGGCGAATGAAATCCTCACCTCCATCGGATTGACGGTCACCATGGTAAAAAATGGACTCGAGGCCGTCACCGCTTACAGCCAACAGAACTTCGATATTATCTTGATGGATTGTCAGATGCCGGTAATGGATGGCTTTGAGGCAAGCACACGTATACGCGAACTGGAGCATGATGCCGGTCGCCCACCAATTCCCATTATTGCGCTAACAGCGGCGGCATCGACCCAGGAGTTCAAACAGGCGCTAGAGCAAGGGATGAGTGCTTTTTTGACCAAGCCCTGCCCGGCTGAAGTCTTAGAAGATATGATTGCTGGATTCTTGGCACCGAAAGACGCCGACGGCGCAGAGCTGCCAGTAGTTCGGCAGGCACTAGAGCCGCCAACACCAAGCGCACAACACCCTGTTGATAACCCCATTCTTAATGAAGCGACTCTGCAGTCAATTTTGGCTGTGAACGCGAAAAGCGGCGCGCAACTATTGGCAAAAGTGATCGCGACCTTTGTAGAGCAACTGCCAAAGTATTTGGCGGACTTACAGCAGAGCATCGATAGTGACGATTACGAATTACTGCGTAAACGCAGCCACGGACTGAAATCGATGGGGCTTAATATTGGTGCAGAGCGGCTATCTTACCAATTAGGCATCATTGAAAAACGCTGCCAAGGCGACCAGCCCGCTGCGTTATCTAGGGCCGAATACGAGACTTTAGTCGCCTTGGCTGAAGAGGCCCAAGAATCCCTCACTGCATGGCAAAGCCTGCATACCCCCGTGCCCTAGTTCCAGACAATCGCACTCAAGGCTAGGTGTTGCGCAATAAAGGGGCTAACGGCCTGTGAACTGCGGTAGTCGTCGTTCCTTTTTCGCCAACAAGCCCTCTTGTAAATCGTCAGAGCGCGCGCAAATTTGAGATAATTCAGATGCCCTGGCACGATCAATGCCACCCGCCTCGGCCTGTGCAAAAATATCGAGCATTGCATGCACGGCCAACGGCGCGAGCCGTGTTAGTGCAGTGGCCATATCCATTGCGACGTCGAGAATAAGCTCGGGCGCTGCCAGCCCGCTGATGATGCCAAGATTTAACATCTCCTCTGCAGTAAACTGTTCAGCTCCGATCAAAATACGTTTGGCGGTATTGCTGCCCAAGCGCGAGATCATTCGCTCAATGCCATCAATCGGATAACAGAGTCCAATAGCCGCTGCTGGCACTCGCATGATTGCGCCGGTAACACCGAGACGAAAATCACAGCTCATTGCCAGCTCAAAGCCACCGCCAAACACATTGCCGTTTAAACAACATAAAGTTGGAATGGACAATTCGGCGATACTATTAGTCATTGCCTGAAACTGGTCACCGGTTAACTCTCCGCTGGTCATTTGATCTAATGCAGCGCCGCTGCAAAACGTCGACCCGCCACCACTTTGAATCAATAAAACTCGGGTATCTGGTGCCAGAGAGGCCAGGGCGCTCGTAATTTGTATCAGCTCCTGCCTTCCCAGCGCATTATGACGTGCGGGATTATTAAATATCAGGCGTGCAATACCGTCGGTCTGATTAAATTCGATCGTGTTATCCAAGTGCGCTCCTTAATATTGAGCAAAATGCATGACTGTTAGTGTCGCACAGCACCCGAATCTAACCCAGTCAATGTGCCCAACTGAACTTCTTTCATGGACACAGCCAAAAAAAATACTTAAAGTTCAAAACTTCGAACACAAGGAATGCTGACGCAATTGGAAGGCCAAGAAAACAATAGTGGTTCCCCATTCAATCGGGGCGTTCAGCATGAAGCTAAGCGCAACGCTATTTTGTCGCGTGCCGCTAAGCTGTTTAACACCAAGGGTGCCCGTGCCACGACGTTAAGTGATGTCGCAAACAAACTTGGACTCACTAAAACTAGCCTCTACTATTACGTGCGTACCAAAGAAGACCTAATTTTCCAATGCTACGAAGCGACCTTAGAGCACGCACACAAGACCCTAGATGACATTGAACTGAGTACCTCAGCGCCCCTTGAACGCGTACTGTTGTTTATGGAACGCCACTGCGACACCATTTTAAAAGCGCTGGCAGGCAAGGGCGATTACTATGCTGCGCCGCTGGAGATTGCCTCACTTAAACCCGATCATCGCACGCATATCGAAGGCGTTTATTTATCGATGTTTATGCGCGTCCGCGGGTACCTCCGGGCGGGCATTGCCGATGGCACTATTCAATGCAGCCATGCAACAACGACAACTCGGGCTCTGATAGGCGCGCTCGATTGGTCGTTCTACTGGCTTTATGAAATGCCCGAAGACGAGGCGATGCGCGCCGTTGCCGCGACGCGCGATATTGTTTGCCATGGACTGTTCGAGTCTAATTACGACTATCAGCCCAAAGCACATCCGCTGACGCCAGAGGCAGCAGCAGCAGCCCGTGGTTTCGATCGAGAGGCCCAAAACCGTCTAAAGCAAGAGGCTTTCTTTAAGGCCGGCACACGGTTTTTTAATATCAAAGGGTTTAATGGCACATCGCTTGATCAAATTGCTGAACATCTTCAGGTATCAAAAGGCGCCTTCTACTATCATTTCGCCAACAAAGAGTCGCTACTGACACAATGTTACGAATACAGCATGGACCAGCTCGGTGCGATATATACAGAGATGATGCCGCATTCTGGTCTTGGCCCCGCAAAATTAGATGCCGTTTGTCGGCGGATTTTTAATCTGCAAAATTCAGAGCTCGGCCCGATGATTCGCTACAACACGATCACCGCACTACCCCCACCGATTCGGCGCAAGGTACTGACCCGTACTGAATCACTGAATAACAATTTAGGCGAACTCATCAAGTCTGGTATCGAATCGGCTACAATCAGACCGGTCAATGTGCGAGTCGCTCAAAATCTATTAATGGGCTCGATTAACGCCTCGATGGATATTGGCACTTGGCGCAGAGTTGACGATGTCGACGCTGCCGCTATCGATTACTTTGAAGTGTTTTATTTCGGCCTACAAAAGCGCTGAAAGCCAACCAAAAATACCGGAGACATGCGTGCAATCATTTGCAGAAATGATCGATTTTATTCGCCCACAACAGATTGGGCGCTACTGGTTTATCGGTCATTCACCCGAGCCTCAGCCTCGTATATTTGGCGGCCAGGTACTCGCACAGGCGCTCATGGCGGCCTATGACACCGTTGCTGAACCGCTCATTGCCCATTCACTGCACGGTTACTTTCTCCGCCCTGGCAATGCCAACGAAATTATTGAGCTTGAGGTTGACCCCATTCGCGACGGCCGCTCTTTCTGCACCCGCCGAGTGGTTGCACGTCAGCAGGGAAAAGCCATTTTCAATGCGTCAATTAGTTTTCAGATTAACGAGGAAGGCGTCAGCCATCAGCAGGATGCGCCCCGCGTTGCTTCGCCCGAAACATTGCTCGCAGAGGCAGAGGACGCTGACGAAATTCGCCGTCTCTGGCCGGCCATGAAAGTATTTCAGACGGATCGAGTCACCATGGTAACGCGCAATAACGGACCGCACCCGCCAGTGCAATCGACATGGTACAAAGGCACTGGTGGACTAAGTCGGAATATCCGCGACCAACAGGCAGGACTAGCGCTGATTTCCGATTTCAGCTTATTAAGCACAGCCCACCTACCCCACTGCACAACGGACATCGATGACAACTTCATTAATGCAAGCCTCGATCATGCCATTTGGTTTCACACACCGCTTGCAGACCCTGATGACTATTTTTTATATCACTGCGAAAGCCCCTGGGCAGGTGGCGCGCGCAGCTTCAACCGAGGTTCATTCTGGAGTCGAGACGGGCTCTTGATTGCGTCAACCGCGCAAGAAGGCTTGATGCGACCTAAAAGCGTCTAAACGGCCATTCTGGGCAGGTATTTCAACTCCCAGCAATGCGACGCGCGGTCGCCGAATAAGGCCGCTAGCGCTGCTGAGGCTCCCGTATCGGCCGCTGGCGCAAGACATCTCAATAAGACGCCAACAAATTCTTTACAGTACGTCCGAACTCAACTGCTCACCCAATGCCACCAATAGCAGCTTCGCATCGGTGTCTTGCAATCTAAAGTGGTGTACCGACCCGTTTGCAGGCAACGCTTGCACGGTCGCTGGTTGCTGATGAACCTGTGCCAACACTGCATTAATGACCATAAAGTGTGTAAACACCACGGTGGGTGCGGTCAACGCGCTTAACGCGGCGATGATACGGTCACGCCAAAGCCACTGCTCTGGCGGCTGCTGATCCCAGGTCTGATGCATAAAGGTTTTAAGCCATGCGTGCCGTTCGGCGAGCGGAACCGGCGATGGCAATTCACGGAACGCCGCATCGAGGGTTAATAACTGAGCGGCTGACTCAGCAAAAGGGGCCGCAGTCTCTTGTGCCCGCAATAGCGGGCTGCTAATAATATCGACGCCTTCTGGCACTATCTTCAATAGGTGTTCAGACGCATGTGCCGCCTGCTCATACCCTAGGGCACTCAAACCTGGATCGGGACAAACATCCCACCCCGCAGACGCCTCGCCATGGCGAACCAGCCAAATATCGATCATCGGTAAGTGACCAGCGATTCATTCTGCTGGGCGCCCAACAAACTAAGATGCGCACTATCATTGAAATTAGACAGTGATGCGCGACCATTACTATGAATAATGCGGGTTATCGAGCAGTTAAAGACAGGCTCATAAAACCCGTAAACCTTGTCCGCCGGCACACCCAGAATCAGTCCCACGGCGGTCGCTATTGTGCCGCCCGATGTAAAAATTGCCGCATTGCTCCCCGACCCAGCTTCAGACATCACCATTTTAAGCGCAGCATGTACACCGTCGCGATAGTCAGGCCAAGGCGTAATATCTTTGGCGGGACAATCGGGGCTAACCCATGCGTTAAAGACCGCATCAATTATCTTTTGATAGTCCTTACTCGACGAGAATCCACGATCAACAATGGCCTTTAACTCAGAATCTTTCTCAATCAACCCTGGTAGCAGTGCCTTAACTTGCTCATCGTTATTGATTTCATTAAAACGACGATCGATTTTTAATGGCGGCGCACTGGACTGAGAAGCCAGTACGCGCTCTCCTGTCTCGCGCTGCCTAGAAAGATCTCCAGCCACTGCGTAGTCAATTTGCAGGCCGGTTTCACGTAAAAACTGACCGGTGAGATCTGCCTGGCGCTGTCCTAAGGTAGACAGCTGATCATAGTTACTGCTGCCAAATGAAGCTTGCCCGTGTCGAACGAGATAGATAGATGCCATTAAACGTTGCCTTGTGAGATTGCTTCGCGAACAAAGCGCATTTTTTTCGGATAGGGGAAAAAGTCTTCGACGTGCCCTTCGCGCAGTCGCGCTTGCAACCCGTGCCAAAAAGCTACGTCATAAATATCGCTGTGCAAATTGTCGAACGCCTTTCGGGCTCGCTGATTTCCAGAGAAAAACAATCGGAATTCTTCGGGAAAAATATCGTGCGGCCCAACTGAGTACCAAGGTTGACTCGCCATTTCGTCATAGTCATCACGGGCCGGTGGAATACGCCGGAAATTACAATCGAGTAAAGGTTCAATTTCGTCATAATCGTAAAATACTACTCGGCCATGGCGGGTCACACCGAAGTTCTTGAGCAACATGTCGCCAGGAAAAATATTCGCGGCGGCCAACTCTTTAATCGACTTGCCGTAATCGTTCATCACCGCCTCGACCTCTTCATCACTGGCCGCCTGCAGGTACAAATTAAGCGGAATCATGCGGCGTTCGACATAGCAATGTTTAATGATCAACGCAGTGCCGTGCTCTTCGATCTGCGAAGGGCAGGTGTTATAAAGCTCAGCCATCAATTCATCGGAAAAACGCGCGCGTTCAAATACCAAGTTTGTGAATTCTTGAGTGTCGGCCATACGACCGGCACGATCCCAACGCTTTACTAACTGATACTTCGCCTTGACCACTTCATGGGTCACCTCTTTGGGCGGGGTGAATCGATCCTTAATAATCTTGAATACAAATTCATAAGACGGCAGCGTAAATACCGTCATCACCATACCCTTGATCCCTGGCGCCACAATGTATTGATCGCGGGTCGCACGCATGTGACGCAGCGCACTGCGATAATAATAGGTCTTTCCATGTCGATGATGGCCGATACAGCTATAGATCTCCGATATCGACTTCTTAGGCATTAGCTGGTGTAAAAACAATACATATTGCGACGGAATAGAGGCGTCGACCATAAAGTAGGTTCGCGTAAAGCTGAACAACAAGCTCACTCGATCTGAACCGAATAATGCCGTATCGATATAAACCGCAGGGTCGTGGCTATCTGAGTTATGCAGCATTGGCAAGACAAAGGGTATTTGCTCGCCAGACGCCAAAATACGACCGACAATATAAGCGGCCTTGTTACGATAAAAATGGTGCTCGAGTATATGTAGCTCAAGGTCAGCGGGCAGCTTATCCGGCGCTAGCTGCAGCTGAGTTTCAATGGCGGTTGCAATGGCTTGAGTATCACGCGCCTTATCTTCATAAGGTAAATACAACCCATAATCATCCAGTAGCTGGCCAACTTGGGCGATCAGGTCACCCTCGTATTTGTAGCGCCTGACTACGCGACTGACATCCACCGGCGGCATATCCCCTTGGGGAGAGAACACAAACGCAAATTCATCGCGAATTTGACGATGTTGGAAAATCGTGTTGTAAACCGAATTATAGAAGGTTTCGGCAATTTCAAAATTGGTCATGCCGCGGACAAGGTCCGCATACACCGCACGAGTCTCGGTCCAAAATTGCTGGTCATCTAAGCGATCGCCGGCGATAAACCGAACAAACTCTAGGACATCGCCGACCTTTTCTTTGTACAGATCTATACGGCGCGTAGAGGTGTCATGAATAGATGCCCAAGCCGCACTCTCAAAACGGGTGCGCGCGGCTAGGGTAATATTTTCGAACTCCACAAAGTAAGCAGAGAACCCATTTAAGATAGTACGGGCGAGGCGCGTTTGTTTATCCACAAGGATGTCCTATTAAATGATTAGGACAGTGTAGGGTTACCGAATAAGCGACGCAATTTCCGCATGCCATTAATCCATCGATCGTAGTTGTCGGCTTTGCGCGCACGATACTCAACGACCTGAGGGTGGGGCAGAATTAGGAAGCTTTCAGCAGCCAGTCCATCGATCACGGCCTGCGCTACGGCTTCAGGAGGCAAAATACCATCGACGCCGGCTGTACCACCATCTTTGATCTCACCAATCATCCGTGTAGAAACGGCTTGCGGACACAAGCAGCTGACCTTGATGCCGTCGTCTCCATGCGTGATCGCCAGCGACTCGGCCCAACCAACCGCCGCGTGCTTGGTCACCGAATAAGCGGCATCACCGACCTGACTAAGTAGACCCGCGGCCGAGGCAGTGTTTAAAAAATATCCCTCACCGCGTTCAATCATTTTGGGCAAGCAGGCACGTGCGGCATAAACATGTGCCATGACATGGATGTCCCACATGGCCTGCCAAACGCTATTGGGGGCGGAAGTCGCCCACCAAGGCTCACCATCAGTAGCGATGATGCCCGCATTTGAGACAAACAAATCAATGTGGCCAAACTCCGCTTCAACCGCGGCGACCATCGCCTGCATTTGCGCTTCGTCGCGAACATCGACACCAAAACCAACACCGCCAATTTCAGCGGCATAGGCTTTAGCATTAGCTTCTTCTAAGTCAACCACAACGACAACGCGGGCGCCCTCGTCGTGGAGTCTTTGGCAGAGGGCTCTGCCAATCCCATTGGCGCCGCCGGTGACGACACAGACTTTATTAGCGGGATGCATAATTAAGCCGCATAGGTTTTTTCGACGAATTTTCCGCGGTGATAAGTACCATCACCAAAGGTCGCATTGATCATCATCAGACGCTTAGCATAATGGCCGATATCGAGCTCATCGGTAATACCCATACCACCATGCAGCTGAATTGCTTCGCCATAAATCAGCTTGCTGTTTCGGTCGATCAGCACCTTCAGGGCATGCACCGTCGCATCCGCTGACTCGGGACTCTCTTGGTATTCACACAAGGCTTTGTACAACAGCGACTTCGCCTGTTCGTAGGCCATCATGGTATCTACCATGCGATGCTGAAGCGCTTGGAATGAGCCAATATTGACGCCGAACTGTTCACGAGTCTTACTGTATTCCAACGTTTTCGCGTTGAGTACACTCATAATACCGACCGCTTCGGCCGCAATAGCGATCGTCGCCTCGCGAATCACGATGTCGACAGTATCCATTGCCTTACCCGCTTCACCTAGCAACGCATCGGCGCTGAGCTTAACGTTGTCAAAAGTAATATTAGCAACGCGTCCTGCATCCATCATTGGATAGGGCACCTTGCCAACACCGACGGCATCGGCGGCCACCAAGAACAATGACAGTCCATCGCGATCGAACTGGCCACCACTGGTGCGTGCCAAGACAACGAGATGATCGGCATGCTCACCGTTGAACACCACCACCTTTTCGCCATTTAGCGTATAGCCGTCGCCGTCTGCAGCGGCACTGGTTTTACAATCGGCAATTTCAAAACGGCTTTGTCGCTCAACAAAGGCAAACGCACCGAGCACACCGCCTTCAATCAGTTTAGGTAACACGGCTGCACGTTGCGCTTCATTACCTGCGTGGGCAACCAGGCCACCAAACAAAACTACGGTGGGGAGGTAAGGTTCGACCACGAGGCCTTTGCCCAGCTCTTCCATGATGACCGAGGTGTCGATGATACTCCCACCGAAGCCACCCTCTTCTTCAGCGAAAGGAATCGACAGCCAGCCCAGGTCGGCAAAAGTCTGCCAGTTTTCTGCTTTCATGCCGGTGTCTGAGGCGACAATCGCATTGCGTACGTCCCAGTCGTAATCGTCTTGGACAAAACGCGCGATCGAATCGCGGACCATTTGTTGCTCTTCAGTAAAATCAAAGTTCATCGCAGTTCGCTCCTTTTTTGCTTACTCGAGGCCAAGTACGAACTTGGCGATGATGTTTTTCTGTACTTCGTTTGAACCACCATAGATGGTCGCTGCACGGCCGTACATAAACTGACGACGTGCGTCAGAACCAAATTCATGACCCAACACTTCTGGATCAATCTCAGTAGCCAACACACCCTGGTAATAAGCCGCCAACTCCATGCGCAGTTCCTGTGTGGCCTGCTGAAGCTCGGTACCTTTTATTTTAAGCAGTGACGACTCGGGCCCAGGGAATCCCCCGGCGGCCATTGTTGCCAAAGTGCGCAGGTCGGTGAACTCCAGTGCCATCAGTTCAATTTCGATGTCTGCTAAACGCTGCTGAAAGCCTGCGTCTTGGGAGAGCGGCTTGCCGCCGTTAATTTCTTTCGCCGCAGCATCTTTGATCAGCCGCAGGCTACGCTTTACATCAGCAACGCCCGCGATAGAGGTGCGCTCGTGTGCCAGTAGCGCTTTAGCTACGCCCCAACCTTTATCCACATCACCGACGACATTGGCCACAGGGACGCGCACGTCGTTGAATTCAACTTCGTTCAGACTGTGGTGGTTGTCGATAGAAATGATCGGGTTGATTTTAATGCCTGGCGTTTTCATATCTACCAAAATAAAGGTGATGCCTTCTTGTCGCTTACCTTCATTACTCGTGCGCACGAGCACAAAAATCCAGTCGGCGTATTGCGCATAGGTGGTCCAGATTTTGGCCCCATTGATAACGTAATGGTCGCCGTCTAGCTCAGCTTTTGTCTTCAAGCTCGCAAGGTCAGAACCGGAACCTGGTTCTGAATAGCCCTGACACCACCAATCGTCACTGGCTAGCACTCGAGGTAGGAACTTTTCTTTCTGTTCGGGGGTGCCAAACTGATAGATCACCGGACCCACCATACTCAAGCCGAACGGTATCGTTGCAGGAATACCTGCCAGTGAGCGCTCAGTTTCAAATATGTATTTTTGTGTCGCAGTCCAACCTGTACCGCCGTACTCCGCGGGCCAGTTGGGTGCAATCCAGCCGCGAGCATGCAATTTTTTCTGCCATACAACGAGGCCCTTTTTTAAATCTTTGCCGCGCATATCCTGCTGTATTTCGTCAGTAAAGTGCTCGGTAAAGAATGCTCGAACTTCATCGCGGAAAGCTAAATCTTCCTGGGAAAATGCGATATCCATAACGCCCTCTTGTCGTTTGAGATGATTAGCAGGTTCTCGGCAGCATCAATAGAGCGCCATTTTGAACCTTGAGTATGTTTTGTTACGCAACGGAATGTAGGTGGTTTGAGCGCGTATTGCAAGCCCTGTTGGATTGTTGTTACACGGAGTATTTGACACAGTTCAGCCACCAGAGTTTCGAGGCAATGCGCTTGTGTTGGGCAAAAAAGACGGTGAATTAAGTGTTACAGACCAGCCCAACAGGGTTCAGGCCGGTTTTTGGCCTGTCACAACCACTTTGCTCAGTAAAGCAGCGAGAATAACTTGCGCTGATATTCAGCCGCCAACGGATCCGCCTTACCGATAGTCGCGATAGTGTCCAAGTAAAGGCGCTTGGCCTCGCCATTGCCAAAATCTCGATCGATACGTAACACGGTCAGTAGATGCTCTAAAGCCTCTCGAAAAGCGCCAGTCTGGCAGAGCTGTACCGCCAGCTTTACGCGAACCGCATGATCCGATTCGTCGATCACCAAGGCAGCCTCTAAGGCTTCAAGTTCGGGGGATTTTGCCGCTGCTCGCTTGAGTTCGATCTGGGCGACAATCTGCTCATACGCCGCATCTTGATCAACCATTTTTATTTCGCTGAGCACCTGTTCGGCATCATCGCAACGATTGCCGTCGAGGTAAGCCCGAGCCAGTAGCACAGTCATCTCTTGAGGCTTGCCCGCCTCATCCCAGAGCGGGCGCAGTGCGGCGATCGCAGCCGCGGCATCACCGTCGGCCAACAGCTGTTGTATGGCCTCCAGTTTTGCGGCGTAAGGCGATGGCAAATGCTTTTCTAGTACTTCTCGTACAGCTGATTCTGGCTGAGCGCCGGTGAAACCGTCGATCGGTTGACCGTCTTTAATCACCATAACTGTCGGAAGACTGCGAACGCCCAATTGACCGGCGAGGGTCTGCTGCTCATCTGCATTGACCTTGGCTAACAGGAACGCACCGGCATACTCGTTGGCGAGTTTCTCCAGTATCGGCATCAGCTGCTTGCAGGGCGCGCACCAGTCCGCCCAGAAATCGACCACTACGGGTCGTTTAAAAGATTCATCAATCAGTTGCTGTTGGGCATTGGTTTCGTCGACATTGACGATGTGGTCGCTTGTCATAATATCCATCGTACGGTCCTCTTACACATCCCAATGTTTTCAAATTTTTATGCGCAGTATTTCCTGAGCAGCGTCGGCCCGAGGCGGTCCGCGTCAGTCCTTGTATCCGAGCACATGTTGCATGTCGTAGACGCCGGGCACCTGGCTCGGCAGCCATGCTGCGGCGCGCACCGCACCGCGGGCAAAAGCCATTCGTGAGCTCGCCTTATGCGTGATCTCTAAACGCTCACCTTCTGCTGCAAACACAACCGTGTGATCACCAACAATGTCACCGGCGCGAATAGTGGAGAAACCTATAGTGTTTCGATCGCGCGCACCGGTTTGGCCTTCGCGTCCGTAAACCGCCACCTCGCGTAAATCGCGACCCAGCGCATCGGCCACCACTTTACCCATACTCAGCGCGGTGCCCGAGGGCGCATCAATCTTGTGGCGATGATGGGCTTCAATGATTTCGATATCGACGTCATCGCCAAGTGCCGCAGCGGCCTGCGCCAACAGTTTAAAGGCCACATTGACCCCGGTACTGAAATTAGACGACTTACACAGGGGTATGTGCTCACCCTGCGCCAACAATTCTGCCTCTTGCTCGACGGTAAACCCCGTCGTACCTATTACCATCGCTACACCGTTCGTGGCGCATAACGCTGAATGGCCTAAAGTTGCTAAAGGCACAGTGAAATCAATCAACACGTCGATATCAGCAATGACCGCCGTCAACTCGTCAACAACGACAACCCCATTGGCCTCGCCACCCACCAGTTCACCTGCATCTGTACCAATCAGTGAAGATCCACTGTGCTCAACGGCCGCAGCCAAGCAAATATCGCTGTTACTCTCTGCGATCGCCTCGATCAGCATACGTCCCATACGACCCGCCGCACCGGTTATGCCAACGCGAACAGTCATGAGGTCATACCATCAAAAAAAGATTTAACGCCCTCAAACCAGCTCAGCTGGCGCGGAGACTGTTTGTTGCCACCCTCTTTGAGCGCCACACGAAATGCTTCGAGTAGTTTCTTTTGCTCTGCCGTCAAATTGACGGGGGTTTCGATAACGGCGCGACAAAGCAGGTCGCCCACTGGACCACCGCGCACCGGCTTTACACCCTTACCGCGCAAACGGAATAACTTACCGGTCTGGGTCTCTGACGGAATTTTCAGCTTCACGCGCCCGTCAAGGGTAGGCACCTCTAGTTCGCCACCTAATGTTGCATCGGCAAAGCTAATCGGTACTTCGCAATACAAATTGCGCCCATCTCGTTCAAAAATAGCGTGTTGCTTGACCGACATTTGTACAAATAGGTCGCCCGATGGACCACCAGCGGGGCCCGCCTCACCTTCGCCACTCAGACGAATACGATCGCCAGTATCGACACCTGCTGGCACTTTGACCGATAGGGTTTTCGTTTTCTCAACTAAACCCTGGCCTCGACAGTCTACACAGGGGTTTGAAATCGTTTTACCGCGACCGCGACACTTCGGGCAGGTTTGTTGGACTTGGAAAAACCCTTGCTGCATCCGAACTTGCCCAGCGCCTCCGCAGCCCCCGCAGGTGACCGGACTGCTGCCAACCTTTGCACCCGAGCCATCACAGGTCGTACAGTGCTGTAGGGCCGGCACGCGAATTTCCGTGGTAGTCCCACGGACTGCATCTTCAAGCGAAATATCTAACGTGTAGCGTAGATCGGAACCACGCTGAGGACCACCACGTCCGCCGCCTCCGCCCGCACCACCAAAAATATCGCCAAAAACATCGCCAAAGATGTCGCTAAAGTTGCCGCCCTGAAAGCCGCCGCCACCGCCACCCATAGCTTGATCGACACCCGCGTGCCCATATTGGTCGTAGATCTTACGCTTTTCAGCACTACTTAGAATTTCGTAAGCTTCGGTCGCCTCTTTGAACTTGTGATCGGCATTTTCATCATCGGGGTTACGATCTGGATGAAACTTCATCGCCACACGGCGATAAGCCTTTTTGATTTCTTGCTCGTTGGCAGATTTTTCTACCCCGAGCACATCATAAAAATCACGTTTTGACATAAGGCTTTGGCCTGTTCTCTTTAAAACAAATACGTAGGTTAAAACAATTACGCGGGCAATCGAGGCCCGCGTCAAAGAATAGCAAGTTAATCGCTGTTTGGATCAGTGATACGCGTAAAAGTCGGCAGTGTACTTAACACCACCACCGACCTACGAAACTCACTATTTATCGTCTTTAACTTCCTCAAACTCGGCATCGACAACATCATCGCCGTTATCCGCCCCGTCTTCAGCATTTGCATCAGCCGCTTCCGCACCCTCAGCATTAGCCTGCTGCGCCGCATACATTTTCTGTGCAACGCCACCGGTGGCCTCAGTCAAAGCGGCCGTTGCCGCCTCAATAGCTTCTTGATCATCGCCGTTCATCGCGGTTTCGACATCGGCAATAGCCGCTTCGATCGCCTGACGCTCTTCGTCGGTCGCGTGTTCGCCACCGTCCTCCAAAGTTTTCTTAGCCGCGTGCACCATACCGTCTGCGGCATTACGTACTGCAATCAAAGCTTCAAACTTCTTATCTGCCTCGGCATTCACCTCAGCATCGTTCACCATCTGCTCGATATCTGCTTCACTCAGACCGCCCGAGGCAGTGATGCGGATCGACTGCTCTTTACCGGTAGCCTTATCTTTTGCCGAAACATTAAGAATGCCGTTGGCATCGAGGTCGAAGGTTACTTCAACCTGCGGCATACCGCGCGGTGCGGGTGGAAGATCGGCCAAATCAAAACGACCCAGTGACTTATTCTGCGACGACTGTTTACGCTCTCCCTGCACAACGTGAATAGTCACAGCTGTCTGGTTGTCTTCTGCGGTTGAGAATACCTGTGATTTCTTGGTGGGAATCGTGGTGTTTTTCTCAATCAGCGGAGTGGCGACGCCACCCATAGTCTCAATACCTAATGTTAATGGCGTGACGTCGAGCAACAAAACATCTTTCACATCACCCGACAGCACTGCACCTTGAATAGATGCACCCATTGCAACCGCTTCATCAGGGTTGACATCTTTACGGGGCTCTTTGCCAAAGAAATCGGCAACCGCCTTTTGGACCATCGGCATACGTGTCTGGCCACCCACCAAAATCACGTCTTGAATTTCGCTGGGTGACAACCCGGCATCCTTTAGCGCAATTTGAACGGGCGTCATAGATCGCTTAACCAGCGCTTCTACCAATGACTCAAGTTTAGAACGGGAAAGCTTGACCACTAAGTGCTTAGGGCCCGTCGCGTCAGCGGTGATATAAGGTAAATTAACCTCGGTCTGCTGCGCGCTCGATAACTCGATCTTCGCCTTTTCTGCCGCTTCTTTTAAACGCTGCAGAGCCAGTGGATCATTGTGCAAATCAATACCGTTTTCTTTCTTAAACTCTTCGGTGAAGTACTCAATAAGGCGCAAGTCAAAATCTTCACCCCCTAAGAAAGTGTCGCCGTTAGTCGCCAACACTTCAAACTGGTGTTCACCATCAACTTCTGCGATTTCAATAATCGAAATATCGAACGTACCACCGCCAAGGTCGTAAACTGCAACCGTGCGATCTCCCTCAGCTTTGTCCATGCCATAAGCAAGTGCTGCAGCAGTCGGCTCATTAATGATTCGTTTGACTTCAAGTCCGGCAATACGACCTGCATCTTTAGTCGCCTGACGCTGCGAGTCATTAAAATACGCGGGAACAGTAATCACCGCTTCGGTGACTGCTTCACCTAAATAATCTTCCGCAGTTTTCTTCATTTTGCGCAAGATATCTGCCGACACTTGTGGTGGCGACATTTTGTTGTCTTTCACTTGCACCCAAGCGTCACCATTGTCTGCTTTGACAATTTTGTAAGGCGCCATTTTGATATCTTTCTGAACGACATCATCTTCAAAGCGACGTCCGATGAGTCGCTTAACCGCAAATAGCGTGTTGACCGGGTTGGTCACTGCCTGTCGTTTAGCAGACTGACCCACCAGAATTTCACCATCGTCAGTGTAAGCAACAACCGATGGCGTTGTGCGTCCACCTTCGACGTTCTCGATAACCCGTGCCTTACCACCTTCGAGTACTGCTACACACGAGTTGGTAGTACCCAAGTCGATACCAATAATTTTACCCATTTGTCTCTCTCCTTGCGCCCGCGCTTTGCGCCGGCTATTAATTCATGATTGTTCTCTATGTGGGTGCATCTGCCGCTAATTCAAGACTTTCTTACGGGAAATTATTCCACAGCCTTTGAAACCATGACCATCGCCGGACGCAACAGCCGGCCGTTCAAGACATACCCCTTCTGCATAACGGCAATCACCGTATTCGGCTCGACGTCTGGGTTAGGCACCATGCTCATTGCTTGATGCCGCTGTGCATCAAAGGGCTCACCCATCGGATCGACTGCTTCAACACCGTAGCGACCGAGCACGTCTAAGAAACCCTTTTGCGTCAATTCAACGCCTTCGACCATAGCTTTGTTGTGCTCGGTATCGCCTGTAGCCTCAAGCGCCCGTTCGAGATTGTCGACCACACTGACCAATTCGCCGGCAAAACGCTCAAGTGCAAACTTTCTGGCCTTCTCCACTTCTTGTTCTGCACGACGCTGGACGTTAGCTGCGTCAGCTTGCGCACGCAGCGTGGCATCCTGCGCTTCAGCAAGATCGGCCTCTAGCTGAGCGATAGTATCTTCCAGAGACAACTCATCCGTCTGAACGGCGGTTTGCTCACCAGTGTTTTCTTCTACCCGATCTTCAATCTGATCTTCAATCTGTTCGTCATTTATCTCGGCTTTGTCGTCAGCCATAGGTTATTACCCCCAGTTACGGTGCCCAAAACGGACTTACGTTAAATGCTTTAAAGCAGTTTTAGGGTATGTTGGGGCGACAGGAGAGAAGTTCAAGCATAAAATGCGACGCCATTATTAGTCTGTTTTTTGTTAACCAGCCCAGTTATCTAACCGCGAGTCTCATAAGTTACTGCAATGACATTACAAACAACTGCCAAATACGCTAGGCCTTGGGTCATCATTTCCCTGCTTTTGATCTCTATACTCAATGGCCATCCAGTTATTGCGCTATTGCTTGGCGCTACAATTGCACTCACGTTTAACGCACCTGCACCCGCTGCCGCCCAATATGGCGGTAGGTTCGCCCTGCAAACGGCCATCGTACTATTGGGCTTTAAGCTCACCACCAACGAACTGGTACAGATGACGGGCGAGTACAGCGTCATTGTAACCAGCTATGTATTGCTGACACTGGCCGCTGGATGGGCTATTCACCGACTCATTGGGAAATCCACGCATACCGGTCCACTATTAAGCGCGGGCACGGCTATCTGTGGTGGTACGACCATTGCTTCGCTGTCCCCAGTTATCGGTGCAAAGCCCGCTGAAACAGGCGTTGCTCTTGCGCTTGTGTTTACATTTAACGCGCTTGCCATGCTGTTGTTTCCGCATATCGGCCACTGGCTCGAACTGAGCCAACAAGAGTTTGGCCTGTGGGCTGCACTGGCGATTCACGACACATCATCGGTCGTGGCAACCGCCGCTTTATATGGACAAGAAGCGGAAAAACTCGCCACAACTATCAAGCTCGGACGCACCTTATGGTTAATTCCAATCATGCTGATCGCTGCACTGGTATATCGCGCTGATAACGTGCGCGTCAGGTTACCGCTGTTTATTGTGCTATTTATCGCAGCCGCCATGTTGAGCTCACTGATTGAGCTACCGCCATTGCTGTTAAAGGGCGCCAGCGAAACCAGCCGTATATTACTCACTGCCGCGCTGTTTCTAATTGGCCTAGATATTGATCGCAAGACGCTACAAGGCATTCGTGCCGACGTGCTGATTCATGGCCTTGGCCTCTGGGTCCTTGCGGCCAGCGGCGTACTCGGCTGGATTCTCTTATCTCGATAAGGAATAAAAATAAAACTTTATATTCTTTTTAAATTTATTCGGGGAGGGTTATGGTTGGAGCATGAAAAGACTTCTACTACAAATTGATCCCCAAGCTGCAATTGCGCTGGCAATGTTCTCCGCCTTTCTGCTGGCACCCGTCTGGCTCAGCGTCTAACTTAGGCTATAAGCTCAACAAAGTTAGCCAGCATCGGCTTCTTGCTCATCATGGCCCAGAGCGTAGCCTCAGTCATTGCTTGGACAGCGCTGCAGTCAACATGCGCGCCGTCACATCAACCATGGGAATAACCCGTTCATAAGCCATTCTTGTGGGACCGATAACCCCTAAAACACCCAAGGTGTGCTTGCCATTCGAATAGGGTGCCGTGATAACACTAAAGTCACCAAAAACATCGTAGCCCGCCTCTTCACCGATAAATATTTGTATACCGTCGGCTTTTGAACAGCGATCTAACAGGTCGAGTAAGTCCCGCTTACGTTCGAAAGCATCAAACAACTCCCGCAACTTGCTGATGTCCTGCGCCGTCGCTGTATCGAGCAAGTGGCCTTCCCCAGTAACCATATAACCATCATCCTGATCATCAGTTGCCAGTGCCTGGCTCGCCAGGTCTAGCGCGGCGGTCATATAATCATCGATACGGCTTCGCGCCTGATCCATTTCGTGCACTAGGCGCCGCTTTACCTCCAACATGTCATTCCCTGCGAAGCGCTGATTGACCAATTCGGCCGCTGATTTGAGCTGGGCTTCGCTCATCGGGCGAGACAAATGAATAATGCGATTTTGTACTTCTCGTTCGTTGATGACCAAAATGACTAACACGCGATTGTCCGACAATGGCAGGAACTCTACCTGCCTCAGCTGATTTGCCTCTGGCCGCGGCACTGTGACAATACCTGCCTGAGTCGTCATTTGGGCCAGCACATTAGACGCCGCCTGCACCAGCTCGGTAGACGAGCGATTTGGATTGAGCTCATCACGCAGCGCGTGCATCGCCGCTTGCTCTAGTGGCTGCACCAGCAATAAACTATCCACAAAGAGGCGATAACCCATAGCAGTGGGAATACGACCTGCTGAAGTATGGGGCGAAACCAAGTAGCCTCTATCCTCGAGCTCAGACATCACGTTTCGGATAGTCGCCGGGCTCACGGACAGGCCGCTCGATTCGTGCAGCGTCTTTGAACCCACCGGCTGACCATTGCGAATGTGCATCTGAACCAAGGTCTTCAGTAAATTGGTGGCGCGCGGAGAAAGATCTTTTATGTCCATAAATGACAACCAAAAATTGATACCCTGTTGTAGCACAGCCGCAACCGATGACAAAGAGTCGACGTAACTGTTCCGCAACGGGCTCAGTTGCGTTATAAATCGATAAACCCTCGGGGTTACATCATGCTCAAACACATTGCCATCAGCCAATACGCCATTGCAGAGGCGCTCGATATCGACCTCAGCGCTGGAATGACCGTTATTACCGGTGAAACGGGTGCCGGCAAATCGATCATGCTCGACGCACTCGGATTGTGTGTCGGCGATCGTGCCGACTCAAAAGCGGTGCGCCCTGGCGCCAAGCGCGCAGAGGTCAGTGCGTCCTTCGATCTTAGCGATGCGCCGGCTGCCCTCGCTTGGCTGCGCACTCGAGACTTAGATAGTGATGACGAGCAAGCCTGTATTTTGCGCCGAACGGTCAGCGCCGACGGCCGCTCAAAGGCATTTATCAACGGCACACCATCCACATTGAACGACTGTGCAGAGCTGGGTACATTGCTTGTCGACATCCACAGTCAACATGCTCACCAGTCGCTACTGCGTAAACATACGCAACGCGCATTACTCGATGATTATGCCGGTGCCAGTATTCTCGCCCGCGAGGTAGCCGATACTGCGCGCCAGTGGCGAGAGCTCAGCGAACGTTATGCCCATTTAAGTGGGCTGTCAGTGGAGGCTGCCGCACGCCGAGAACTGCTCAACTATCAAGTCGGCGAACTCAACGATTTAGCACTAGAGAGCAACGAAATTGCACAGCTCGAAGAAGAGCAAAAAATACTGACCAACGCGGAATATATTCTCAGTACGGCGGATCAGGTCGCGGACGGCTGCGAGAGCCAGCTCAATCAGCTCAACGGTTTGCGTCAGCTCATAAATGATCCGCGCCATGGTGAACAGCGGGTCCGTAATATTCGTGAACTTTTGTCATCAGCGGAAATCCACTTGGAGGAGGCGCGCGCCGAACTAGAAAATTATGCCGGGCAAATTGAACTTAACCCCGACCGACTGGCGTTAATCGACGCCAGATTGACCCATATCTATGATTTAGCGCGCAAACATCGCGTGCTACCGGAGGCGCTGCTCGATCACCACACAAAGCTGCAAGGAGAACTCGAAGCCATCGATGGTGATAGCAACCAGCTCGGCACGCTACAGGCAGATATCACTGAGACGCTCAGCCACTACCAGAAACGCAGCAAAAAGCTCAGCAAAGCGCGTGCGACAGCAGCCGCAACGCTGGCCGAAGGTGTGCAGAAGACGCTAGCCCAACTATCGATGGATAAGTGTCGATTTTCGGCGGCACTGACACCACACTTGGACGACAAGCCCGACCTAAGGGGCGCAGAAGATGTCGCATTTCTGATCAGCACCAACCCGGCTAGCCCGCTAGCGCCGCTCAATCGCGTGGCCTCTGGTGGCGAACTGTCGCGTATTAGCTTGGCATTACAGGTCTGCGCAGCCAACAGTGCTACATCGCCGACTATGATTTTTGATGAAGTGGATGTGGGTATTGGTGGCGCCGTGGCAGAAGTTGTCGGCGGGCTGCTATTAAAATTGAGTGAAGGCGTGCAAATTCTTTGCGTGACGCACCTTCCTCAGGTTGCCGCCAAGGGCGAGCATCATCTGCAAGTGAGTAAAAGTGGCGATGACACCAGTGTCAGCACGCATCTAGAGCCGCTAGACGTCGAGGGTCGAATTGAAGAAGTCGCGCGCATGCTGGGCGGCGTTAAGCTAACCGAGAGCACCCGTGCGCATGCACGAGAAATGCTCGAGAACAGCGCCTAAACAGGTAGCCAATTGGCAAAAATTGATTTAACCAACCAAGAAGCTTGGATCAGCGCTTCTTGCGGACATAGAGCACCATCGCATGATCGATAATTTCATACCCATGCTCTTCGGCGATGGCATGTTGCCGCTTTTCGATGACCTCGTCGACAAACTCAATGATTTCATTGCTCTCGACATCAATCATATGGTCGTGATGATCTTCAGGTGACAGCTCAAACACCGAGTGGCCAGTCTCAAAGTTATGCCGCACCACGAGGCCGGCACTTTCAAACTGCGTCAGCACGCGGTAAACGGTCGCCAAACCGACGTCTTCACCCGCATCACGGAGCCGCTGATAGACGTCCTCAGCGCTGAAATGCTGTGATGTTTCGCCGGTGCTCTCTAGTATTTGCAAAATTTTAATGCGTGGCAACGTGACTTTGAGGCCAACTTTTCGCAGTTCAACATTTTCGCTAGGCATCTCTTTGTTCTCGAACCCTATGAAGTCAGGGTATCATGCCAGTCTAATGGGCTCCTTGGAAGAAAGCTTTGACTCTAAAACTTGTGCAACAACTGAATCGCGGCGTCAGTCCGCTCCTATTTACCGCCCTACTGGTGGCTGCGCTGCTCAGCGGTTGCGGTACCAATATTGGTTTCCCTGGCGTATATCGGATCAATGTCGAGCAGGGCAACATCGTCACCGAAGAGATGGTAGAACAGCTCAAATTGGGGATGACACGACGGCAAGTGCGCTTTGTACTCGGCACGCCGTTAATCGAGGATACCTTTCATCCAGATCGCTGGGACTATCGGTATATGATTCGCAACGGGCTTGATACCGTCGAAGAAAATAGCTTAACGGTGTTTTTTGATGGCGATTTACTCAGCCAAGTCGAGGGTACTATATTACCTGCATGGGCTAAGCCCGAAAAAGCTGACGGCGCTGACGCCGCGGAAGCGTTGCCAGATGGCGACACCGCCAGCGACTGACACGACACTTGCGCGCATCATTACCGCGCCTGCTCAGTGCTGAGTGCTGAGTGCTCAGCAAGTCACCAAAGCTCGGGGCTAGTTGAAAGCGGGCCACATGCGCAAGCTATGCGTCGCGCTCGGCTTTTGCTTTAGCTGCACGCGCCTTTCTAACTTCTTTGGGATCAACTTTTAATGGTCGATAAATTTCGACACGATCGCCATGATTAAGCGGCTGCTTTTGCGGTATTCCTTTGCTAAAAATACCCAGAGAAAGTGCATCACCGACCTCGATATCATCGAAAATTTGGCTGATCTTTGCAGCCTTTACCGCATCAATAGCCGACGTGCCGGCTGGCACCTCAAGTGCCACAATATGCTGCTTGTCAGGCAGCGCGTAAGCCACTTCAACTTTAATCATTTCGGTCACGCTAGCGACTCCCCGTAAATAGTGCCTGCTCGAGCGACAACAGAGTCGACTAAGTCGAGTGCAACTCGATCAAATAACTTGCCTGCGGCGGCATTGATTAGCCCACTGCGCAAACGAAAATCCAACGTTAATACCACCTTGCATGCGTCGGGCGCCAGCGCCTTAAATACCCACTGCCCGTCAAAGTACTCAAAGGGACCGTCGACCAACGCCAGCGTAATACATTCATGCGGGGTCATGGTATTGCGGGTCACAAAGCTATGACTTAAGCCGACGCGAGACAACCCAAGCCGCGCTGTCACTATTTCCGGATGTCCCGCTTGCCTAGGTTGCTGTGCTAATACTTCAGCGGTGACACAACCGTTTAAAAAGCTTGGATAGCGCTCGATATCCGCGACAAGATTGAACAGTTTTTCTGCAGAATGGGGCAGCAACGCGCTGCGATCTATGCGGCTCATCGTGCAATGCTAACCCACGTCGGACAGGAGCACACCTGATTGGTCGCCATTAGCGCTATCTTGCGCATATCCATGTACTTATCCATGTACTTATCCATGCTCTCCCTACCCCTGCAACCGCGCACAACGACCCAAAGCCATCATGCTATGAGCCGCCATAGAATAATGATCCCAATAACGGTCGGGGCAATCAAACGCAGCAGCTCCCACCAGCTGACAAACAACCAATAGGGCTCACGGTACAGTTCCCCCCGCACAATGGGTCGCGGCATACGCCAGCCGACAAAAATAGTTATCAAGAACATGCAAAGCGGCAGTACTACGCCCGAAAGACTAAAGTCCAAAACGGCGAGGCCGGTCGCGCCGTACGCTGTCAGCAAAAATGCCAGACCAAAGACACAGCAGCCAACGAGTACGGTGGCACTAATACGTCGCAAACCGCCCTGCTGCCTCAAAATTTGGATAGCCGGCTGCATGAAAACTGTGAGCGCCGCAAAGCAGGCCAGCGCCATGATGCCAAAAAATAATGCGCCATAGATATCTCCCAGTGAAAGATTGCTATAGGCATAGGGAATAGCGACAAACACCAGCGCCAAGCCCTCCGCCGGCAACGTATTGCTGGCGAACAATAAAGGCTGCACCGCTACTGCCAACGCCACGGCAAACGCGGTATCGATCACAGCGGCAGCGGCGACCGACCGAAGTAGTGACACCTCACGCGGTGTGCGAGCACCAAAACAGAGTCCAACACCCACACCGGCGGCCATAGTACACAGCGCACTAGTCATGCCCGCCATCACCCCGGCAAAGTTAAACGAATCGTATTGTCGGGAGAACAAAAATTCGCCAGCCAGCTTGATGTCCCCCTTACTCAAACTGTAATCCAAAAGGCCGAGCATCCCTACCGCCATGGCGGGTAGCACCAACCAACCGATAACGAGCATAGCGACCTGAATACCGAACGCAGACAGCGCGGCTGCGACAATGAGAAGAGCGGCGATTAAAAGCAACATACGCGGGTGATTTTCAGTCACCGCCACAAAGTCGTTGGCTAAATCAGCCGCACTCGCCGCCGCCATTCGCCCGCTATATAAAAGCTCGGCGCGATCCAGTAACCACGCGGTAATCTGTACCATCTCCACCGCCAAAAAAAGCCCGGCTAGCGCTTGCAAGACGCCCAGCCAACTCCAGGCAACCGATCGCCCCGACTGATCTGTCGCCCAACGGAGCGCGCCGAGCGGTGAGCCTCTGCCGTGACTACCCAGCATCACCTCTGCCACCAGCACTGGCACAACAACCAATAAAAGCGTCGCCACATAGGCAATAAAAAACGGTGCCCCGCCGTGCTCACCCAGCAAATAAGGGAAACGGAATAAGTTACCCACACCAATAGCCGTGGCCGCCAATGCAAAAACCAGCGTCGTGTGTCCTTGCCAAGGCTGTGGCACATTATGATCGAGCAAGCTTAGCTCCCAACATTTATTTTGCCCATTGTAGCCCCAACCGCGCCGGCCGCCATATGTAAGATGCATAGGTGGGCATGGCGGGCGCCGATACAATGACTCGTTTAAAGGTTGGTCTTGCTATAACCGAGTGTTTCTACAAGACGCGATCACCCGTGTGCGCCCCCAACGATGCTTTTGTCGTAAAAGCGCAAGATTTATCACACGTATTGCCCGAAGGCTCCGTATAATGTTGCCATGGGAAAAAAGAAAGCCAAAACATCAGATAACACCATCGCGCAAAACAAGCGCGCTCGGTTCGACTATCACCTGCTCGATACTTTTGAGGCCGGCGTTGCGCTGTCGGGCTGGGAAGTCAAAGCATTGCGGGCGGGCAAAGTGCAGCTGACCGATTCGTATGTGTTAATGAAAAATGGCGAAGCGTTTCTACTAGGTTCACAAATTACCCCGCTCGATACTGTCTCGACACACTATGTGACCAGCCCGACCCGCACGCGCAAGCTGCTGCTGCATAGGCAAGAACTTGGACGGATCAACCTTGCTATTTCAGCCAAAGGGCAGACCTGCGTCTGTACGTCTTTGTACTGGAAGGGACATTTAGTTAAGGCACGTATAGCGCTGGCGTCGGGTAAGCGAGAGCACGACAAGCGCGATACCGAACGCAATCGAGACTGGGAGCGACAGAAAGCCCGAATTGTACGCGATAACGTCAAGCAGTAATTGTCTCCACGCCGGCGCTATGGCGCGGTGGATTACGCGCTAATCACTCAGCCTAATAGGGCCTTGAGCGTAATACTGACGCCGACCAATAAAGACACAATCAGCGCGATGGGACGATAGGCTGTGCCACCCACGCGATGAAAAGCCCAGGCGCCCAAACGGTCGCCAAGCAGCATCACGGGGAATGCCACCAGCAATAATGTGAGTGGCCTTGCAGTGACAAAACCCGCCGTCCAGAACATCGTTAACGACACCGCATTAGAGACTACAAAAAACGCCATTAAGAAGGCACGGCTTGATGCCGGATTACGAATAGTTGCCATGACAAACAAAATAACGGGCGGCCCGGGAATGGCAAACGCGCCATTCATCAGCCCTGAAGCGATACCCGTACCGCCCGCCAATGCCGATGAGGGTGGCGTATCGGAGGGCTTGAACCGCGCCAATAATAAACATGCACCGATGACCGAAAGACCGATCCACAACTGAAACTGTTCCGCTGAGATATTCGACAGGAAATAAACGCCTATTGCCGTACCCAGAACAGAGCCAACTAACATGGGGAGAAAAGCATCCGTGGGAAATTTTCCCCACCAGGTGCGATAGGTCAACCCGGAAACCATTAAGGTCAGCATGGCGCTGAGTACGACCGCATCACCAGGTATCAAAAAGAACGAGAAAGTGGGCACTGCCATCAACGCAAAGCCAAAGCCTGAAAAAGAACGCATGAGTGCTGCGAACAAAACCCCCAATGCTACAGCCACTAACTGGGCGGCGGTTAGGTGAGAAAGAAGCTCTGGCAAGATGCAATGCTCAACTTAAAAAAACAGGATGACCAAACTGCCGTCTGATCAGCACGCTGTAAAGGAAAAATGTATTTAATTTGCCTGTCAGTATTAACTAAACGACACCATAGTTAACCATTAAGCTAAGCGACGCCGAACTCAGTCACACCGAGGTGAGCACAAAGACCGACAATCTTGCCAAGGCAATCTACACCGCGTTTTTCACTGGCCAATACCGCTGCAAAGCCTAATGACCTACCGCCGGCGACATGACTGTCTGGACCTGTCAGTCACTGCGCGTAGCGGCGTTAGTCAGCATCAACACGGATTAACGCGCGTTCGGGTCACGCGCCGACTCAGACGACATAGCATCTGAGTCAGGCAAATTCGCAGCTTCCGGCGCCATTGATTTTGACGGCATCGTTCTATGGGGCCCATGTGGCTTTGGCCGCTGAGCGTGCTCAGGCCGCAAAAGCGCACCTGCAACACGACGACGCTGATCAGCTGGCAAGGTCTCTAGCAGCGTCACTGCGGTCTCATGAATTTGAAGTTGATAGCGACCTGTGACCTCCCGCAAATCAGCCAGACTAGCCCGCAATGCGGTATTATCGAGCGTATCCGCTTCGACCAACATCCGAACTTGCTTTGATGCGCTGCGCAACGCTTTGCGCACTTCTCGAGATTCCATAAACTGACGTCGTAACGCCGGTCGCAACGCTTCGCGATTCTCTTCGGGCAATGCACGCAACGCCCAAAATAGCGGCGGTGGCTCTATTGGCCCGGCGATCAAGCGACCCGCCACTAAGCCCATAAAAACCAAATTGATGGCAAGCGATACGATCAGTACCGGTTTTACCCACTGACCTTTATTCATCGTCACTGTTCCAATCCTCCATAGCGCTATAACCCGCATTATTAACATCCGCCAGATAAGGCATAAACACCTCCTGCTCGGGATCCGACCAATCGCCACCCACATCAGGAGTTAGCACACCTAAACCGATACCAATGGCCAGTGGTAACGCAGCGGCTAACGCTGGACGCCACAGCGCAGTCTGCGTGTCAGGCAGCAGCCACAAAGCAGTACGATTCCAAAAAGTTAACGCTGGCATTTGAACCGGCTCGGTAGCTATGACGAGCTGGGCTAGCACTTCTGTAGCGCTGCACTGAGTGGTCACATGCTGTGAGTCGAGTAACTGATCAAGGCCTGCCTGCTCGCGTTGCAGCACCGCCAGTTCAGGAGCCGACTGACACAGTTTAAGCGCGGCAACGCGCTCAGCTTCGGGCCAGCGTGCCGCATTACCACCGTAGGCCGCAATAATCTGCTTCACTCGCTGCTGATTCATATTTCTCCTTCCAGCGCTTGCTTAAGCGCAGTCCTCGAACGCACTAAAATTGACTCCAGCGCACGAATTGAGACGCCCATAATATGGGCCACTTCACGATTTGTTAGTGCTTGGTAGTAGGTCAACAACAACGCACTGCGCTGCCTCTCGGGTAATCGACTCAGGGCCAGGCTTACCGCTTTAGTACGCTGTTCCGCAGTGCTGTCGACGGGCGGCGCGGGGGTTTCATCTAGCGTTTCATTCCAGCTCGACAAACGGCGCGTCTTACGCAACCGATCAATGCACAAATTATAGGCAATCTGATGAAGCCACGTTGATAGTCGCGCACGCTGCGGGTCGAACACTGCTGCGCGCTGCCAGAGTCGCAGCATGACCTCCTGGGTCACATCTTGCGCTTCCGTTGCATCTGCAAGCATACGTGTCGCGAAGGCCTCAATGGGATGCAAATGAAGCGCTACAAGCTGTGCAAAAGCACGTCGATCACCATCGACCACTTGCAACATCAATTGCGTTTCATTCACAGCCATAGATGATTTAACCCAGCCAAAAACTAGCCATCAATGTGGTCAGCGGCTCGTCCACGCGGATGCTGTGCACGCCGATTTTTACTGGCTGGTCCATTGACGAGCTCATCGCGGCTAATATAGCCATCTGCATTGCCATCCATTTTACTAAAGGCAGCTTGCCTGCCCTCGCCACGGGTAATGACACCATCTTTATTTAAATCCCCCGCGTCAAAACGGCGATTGGCGCGCTCAGCATCCCGACCTGCCTTTTCAGCGACCTGCGCTTGCATCTCTGCACGGCTTAAATTGCCATCGCCGTCGGTATCTGCGTGTTTTAAACGGTCTCTGCCGTTACCGCGCATTTCAAATTCTTCAAAGCTAATGCGCCCATCGCCGTCTTGATCAAGACGCTGGAACATCTTTTCAGGTCTAGGGGGGTGCGAAGATTCATGTCTAGCATCCGCTGAAGCAGACTCATTCGGCTGACCGTTGGCGACATTGACCACAATGAAGGCCACAGCCACAGACATAATGCTGGCAATTAACCGCGCTCTTGATGATGACGAATACTGTTGCATAGTGTCTCTCCGATGATTCCGTGGATTCCGTTGATTCCGTTGATTCAGTTATCCATCGCCCTTTAATGCAGGCGGTACTCTGATACGCAACCCTACGGAAAACCCGTCACACACTATTTCTGACTTCACCGGAGGCAGCTGGGTCAAGAAACCGACATTAACCATTACGCAAATAAATACGTCGGTTTTAGTCCAATACCGACACCTTCAGCCATCGCTACCGGGTCGGCAATTGCGCCGTATGAGATGCCGATTCAGTCGACCCAGATGGGGGACGACCAAGCACGTTCCTGCAGCACAGCAGGGGCTTTTGGATTGGGCGGCGTGCCGTTGCGAACCGCATCCCAAGTGCTCCAACGACAGGTGGGATTTTCGAGCACGCGCACATAGTAAGCCGCTGGTACACCGGCATTGAAACTTGGATCCTGCCAAAGCGCACGCAATTCTGAGGCGCTTTCGCCGGCTGTCGTATCGCAGGTCGAGGTATCAACACTCGCGCCGTTATCGGGACAACGGTAGTTCTCGTCAGGCAACGCGCCGCCTGGACAGGCGACGTCATAAACCGCTTCTTGTGCAACGCCATTATCATCCCAGGCTTTCACAACCTGTAAGCGCTGCAAAGGTGCTGACAAAGGATCCTGCATTGCCCAAGCGACAAACACTGGAGAAGCGTCAGCACTCACATTGCTGCCCATCGGCGCACCCTTCGCGTAAAGCTGACTGAGCAGATCTGGCGAGGCGAGCAACGCCTCTGCGTCGTCATTAGGATAATCGCCTGCGAAGAATCGCACTTTCATGCGCGGACCCGATGTACCGAAGGTCTCGCGGCGGCGCATCGCGTCAAATAATGCTTCACGCGTATTCGACTCTGCCCAAACCCCCGCCAAGCCACTGGCACTAAACGTCAGCGCACGACTATCACTGAGCGGATTTTCAGAATGAGCGGCACTAGCGTCCCAGGTTTTCGCAGCGTTTGCCGGGATCGATCCACGACCTTCGGCGTTGCCATTACTTGGGAATTTACCGTGGAAGTTACTTTCGTCAAAGGAGCCCGCAGCAACGTGGGTGTCGCTTGCGCCAATGATACCAAAGGCATACGGGTTAACGCCCAAAGCCGCTTCCACCGCCAAACCACGCGACAATGTCTGACGCACAAAGCTACCGTGCGCAGGCGTCGACGGAATAGTGCTGCCAATTAATACGTCATAGCGTTCAAAATCGGCCCATTCATCATTGGGCGAGAATTGCGGATGGGTATCGGAGGTACCTTTGATTTGTGTAATCTCAACCAGCGGTTCGTTTGCAATCCGCGTCTGTGCCCACGCAGCGGTTAACGGCTCTCCTTTGTAGGTTTCCTGCGCGAACATATAGCCATTAGAGCCATTAGAATTATGGGGGATAGCTAGGGAGTCAATGCCTTGCTCACGTTGTGCGGTCATCCACTGCCATAAATCCTCTGGATTTATCGAATCTAAGGTCGTGAAAATCTCTTGCGGCGCTTGATCTCGGAAAATAACGTTGCGGTGCAAGTTTGCCGCCGCCGTTTGTGCAATATCTAACACGCGCATCGCCGTGAATTCATACGCATTAAATGTCGTAAACGTGCCCGGCTCATTGTGCGCCTCGGTAGCGGCAACCGTGTTCGCCCAAATTGTTCGCATGTAGTCGCGGTCATCAATGTCTTCAATCGGCTCACCGACCACAAAAGATCCACCAATTTTACTGAAGGTCGCGACGCGATCGGCAACGCTTTCGCCAAAGGCCGATGCCGCTGTTACCGTTTTTGACAACGGATTATTTGGGTCAGCCATCGCAGCGATGATGCCCAGGTATTCACCGTGGTCAGTGACGCCGAGGAAATCTAATGGCGGACCATCCAGCGTAATGTCCAGACCGCCATCGTGCCTGATCGTTTCGCCTTTCGCATAGCGATAGGCATCGTCTGGACTGCGGCGAACCCCAAACACAAAGGCATCGAAGGAATTCTGGGTATGAATATGCAGGTCACCAAAATAGGCATTACGCAACGGATTACTGGCCACGCCGCCATCGACTTGCACTGCCACTGAAGTAGGCGCTGCGGTGTCGGTCGCTTGAGGGATCTCAGCCTTTTGCCCACAGCCAAATAGGGTCGCTGCAGTAATCGCCAAACCGATCAGCCGAACACCCGTAGCACGTCGCAACAAAGTCGCCTCAGATGCTCGAATAGCTGACTGCTTTGAGGACAAAACCAGAGATTGCTGGTCGTTCGCTAGCTGGGGTAATTCAGACATAATACTGGAGCCTTATAATGATTATAGATAACGCCGTCGCGTGTCGCCGATGACGACACTTTTGGATGCAGTGAGCTTAGCCCTAGGCGCATAAAAGTGAAACAGCTTCATTAGACAAATACAGCGATTAATTTGTCATACTCGCCCTATTCAATGCCAGATACCTGTTCAATGCTAGAAACCTATTCAATGCTAGAAACCTGTTCAATGCTAGAAACCTATTCAATACTAGATTAAGGAGCACCCGCTAATGATATCAATAATAACAAAGCGCAATTTTTCTAAGCCCCTCAAAACGGGCCGCAGTAAATATCTTCCGCTGATGAGCGTCGCGCTACTTGCCTGCACTGCAGCGATAGGTCATGCGAGCACCGTCATTCACGCAGGGCACTTGATCGAAGTCGTCGATGGTAACGTTCGGCATGAGCAGTCAATTATTATTGATGACGGACGTATCACAAGTATTGAAGCTGGATTTGTGAGCCAACCGGAAGACACGATAATCGACTTAAAAGATGCCACGGTGATGCCCGGTTTTATGGATATGCACGTGCATATAACCACCGAGCTAGACCCACCTGCGAGCTATACCGAAAGCTACTATTTGAATTCGGCCGACTATGCACTTAGAGCAACGATATATGCACAACGCACACTAGAAGCGGGCTTTACCACCGTGCGTGACTTGGGCGCCAATAACAAAGAGGCGGTCTTCGCACTACGTGATGCTATTAATAGTGGTTATGTGGTTGGCCCGCGTATTTATACCGCAGGCAAGTTGATGGCAACTACGGGCGGGCACGCTGACCCCACTAACGGTATTCGCGAAAACTTGCGCGGCGACCCCGGTCCAAAGGAAGGTGTCGTTAACGGCCCAGATGATGCTTACAAGGCAGTTCGGCAGCGCTACAAGGATGGTAGCGATGTACTGAAGCTGACCGTAACCGGCGGCGTACTGTCGCTCGCTAAAAGCGGTGACAACCCGCAGTTTACCGACACGGAACTTGAAGCCGTGATGGCTGCCGCCAAAGATTATAACTACGTAGTGGCCGTACACGCCCACGGCGCTGAAGGCATGAAACGTGCGATTCGCGCAGGTGTAGATTCAGTAGAGCACGGCACTTACATGGATGAAGAAGCCATGTCACTGATGACCCGTTATGGCACATGGTATGTACCGACTATTTCTGCCGGGGAATGGGTCGCAGAACTCGCCAAGCAAGACGGCAAGTTACCCGCCGTCGTCAGACCTAAGGCCGCGGCTATCGGACCACAAATTAGCAATA